>DAOOHL010000010.1:0-11577 GCA_035416185.1 Propionibacteriaceae bacterium
CCAGCCCACCGAGGCACATGATCAACAGCCCGACCAGCACCAGACGAGGGCTCCGCCGCGCGCGCAGCTGAGTCGTGCCGCCGCGGGGCGGCAACGTGGGAGCAGCGCTGCTCATCGGTCACCTCGGGGGGTAGGTCGGGTACGGGGTGTACAGGTGGGGAGATTCTGGCAGCAGAACCGGCTCACCGACAGGGCGGTCCGCAAGGCTGTTGACAACTCCTCGGCCAGGAGGGGGCTGTGGACAACCAGCGGCGGAACGACAGTCCCCGGTCGTCGCTAGGCTGCGGGCGACAAGGAGGTCTCCATGCTGGCCACTCACGTCCCCGAGACGGGCACGATCAGCCTCGTCGAATGGCCCGATCCGGTCGCCACTGAGCCTGGGCAGTTCGTCGTACGACTGCTGGCCTCAGCCATCTGTGGTTCCGACATCCACGCGATGCTCGAGGGCAACATGCATCCAGCCGCCCCAACGGCCGCCGGCTACTCAGGCCATGAGGGGGTCGGTGAGGTGATCTCGTCCCGGTCGGAGCGGTTCCAGGTCGGCGACCGAGTGCTCTGCCTGCCCGAGGGCCGGGTCGGCGGCTGCTTCGCCGAACAGATGCTGCTCGATGACGACCACGCTCTGCTCCTCCCCGACGGCGACCCCTGGCGCCTCCTGCAGGCCCAGCAGTACGGCACCGTGATCTGGGCGATGAAGCACTTCTGGCCCACCGAGGTGCCCGCCCGTCGGGTCGACTGCGCCGTCGTCCAAGGCCTGGGATCGGCTGGGCTGTTCTTCGTGCAGGAGCTCAGGCGGTACGGCTTCCGTACGGTGATCGCCTCCGAACCCGACGCCCACCGCCGGTCCATCGGCGAAAGACTCGGGGCCAAGGCGGTCGCACCAGCACACCTTGCCGCAGCGGTGAACGACGCTACCCAAGGTCGGGGCGCCGACCTCGTCGTGGAGGCTGTCGGCATCCCCCAGACCCGCGCAGAGGGGGTCGACCTCGCCTGTCTCGAGGGGATCGTCGGCGTCTTCGGGGTGCCGATCCAGGGCTTCACCGACACCCACGACGTCGACACGGCGTTCCGAAAGCTGCTGCGCATCCAGTACTCGGTGAACGCCCAAGCCGAGCCGGGGTTGGCCTCCTTCGCCGAAGCCTTGCGGCGAGTCGCCGCGGGCGAGGTCGAGGTGGACTACTGCCTCGGCCTGACCTACCCCTTGTCCGACATCGTCAACGCGGTCCGGATCGCCGAGAGCAGGACCCACGGTCATGTCCGGGTGCTGGTCGACTGCTCGTGACCTGACCACCGGTCAACAACCCTGACGCGTGCCACCGCTCGATATGGTCGGGCGCATGACCTCCCCGCGCTGGCCCTACGTCGTCTTTGATCTCGATGGGACGCTCGTCGACACCATCGGGCTGATCGTCGCGTCCTACCAGCACGCCTTCACCACCGTGCTGGGCCACCCTTGGGACGAGGCCGAGATCAAGACCTGGATCGGTCAGAGCCTGTACGGCGCCATGCAGCGGGTGGCCCCTGACGAGGCTGACGAGATCTTCCGCGAGTACACGACCTGGAACGAGGCCAACACCGAGCGGCTGATCAAGCAGTACCCGGGTGTCAACGAGCTGGTGGACGACCTTGTCGCCGCGGGTATCACTGTGGGGGTGGCCACCTCGAAGCGCGACCAGCCCGCCCACCTGGCCCTCCGGCTCGCCGGGCTGGACGAGGTGATGCCGCTGCTGGTCCACCACGACTCTGTCGACGAGCACAAGCCCAGCCCGAAGCCGCTGCTGAAGGCGCTCGAGCTGCTCGGGGCGACCCCAGACCTTGCCGTCTATGTCGGCGACGCCGCGGTCGACATCCTGGCCGCCCACAACGCCGGCATGGCCGGGGTGGCGGTCACCTGGGGGGCTGGCACCAAGGAGGCCATCGACGAGGCGAAGCCGCTCGTCACCTGCGACACGGTCGACGAGCTGCGGGCTGTGCTGCTGCCAAGCTGACTCGAGCTGATCCGGTCGCCCCCTGCGCTCTGCGGTGACGACCGCGGAGCCGCCGCCGGGAGAGCCAGTCGCGTCAGTCTGCCGCCCCCCGGTCTATACGAGGAACAGGCCCCCAAGCACCTGTCGGCCGTCGTCGCTATGATCGGGGAACGGCCGAGGCCGTGACGATGGCGCGTGCCAAAACAGGCTGAGGAGTAACGGTGAAGATCCGACTGGACAAGGACGTTCTGGCCGAGGCGGTCGCATGGGCGGCGCGCAGCCTCCCCGTACGGCCGAGCGTGCAGATCCTGGCGGGACTGCTGATCAAGGCCGAGGGCTCGACCATGGTCCTGAGCTCGTTCGACCACGAGACCAGCGCTCGGATCTCCGTACCAGCTGATGTCTCCGAGAGTGGCACCGTGCTCGTCTCAGGGCGCCTGCTGGCCGACATCTGCCGCTCGCTGCCGAACAAGCCCGTCACTCTGACCGCTACCGGCTCCCGCATGGAACTGGTCTGCGGCTCGGCGCGGTTCACGCTCCAGACCATGAACGTCAACGACTACCCCGAGCTGCCGGCGATGCCCGAGGCAACCGGAACCGTGAAGTCCGCCGACTTCGCCGAGGCCGTTGGCCAGGTCGTGGTGGCTGCCGGCCGCGACGAGCTGCTGCCTGTCTTCACCGGCGTCCGGGTCGAGATCAACGGCGACGAGGTGTCGCTACTGGCCACCGACCGCTACCGCATGGCGCTCAAGGAGCTCGAATGGAGCCCGTCCAGCCCCAAGGCTGAGGGTGCCGCGCTGGTGCCGGCGAAGGTGCTCGCGGAGACCGCCAAGTCGATGACGTCTGGCGAGGTCGTCACCATCTCGCTCGCCTCGCCCACCTCGGGTGAGGGCCTGATCGGCTTCGAGGGCGACGGCCCCGGCGGGTCGCGTCAGATCACCACCCGCCTGCTTGACGGCGAGTTCCCGAAGGTGCGGCACCTGATGAACATCCAGGCTGCGGTCGCCGTACGGACCTCCACCACCGAGCTGATCGCCGCGGTGAAGCGCGTCGCTCTTGTGGCTGAGCGCAACACCAGCCTCCGCATGGTGATCGGTGACGGCGCCATCACGCTCGAGGCCGCGACCGGCGACCAGGCGCAGGCGTCCGAGGCGATCGAGGCCACCGTCGAGCACATCACCCCGCTCGACCCACCGCTGGTGGCGGCCGGGTTCAACCCGCACTACCTCGTCGACGCGCTCGGCGCGCTCGATGCCCCGTACGTGCACTTCGCCTTCACCGCGCCCGGCAAGCCCTGCCTGGTGACCGCGCTGGCTGAGATCGACGGCGACCCGGCCCTCGACTACCGCCACGTCATCATGCTCATGCGACTCCCGTCCTGAGCCCACGGCACTTCCTAGCGAAGGGATCCCCATGCAGCTCGGACTGATCGGTCTCGGCAAGATGGGCGGCAACATGCGCGAGCGGTTGCGGCGCGCGGGGCACACGGTGGTCGGCTTCGACCGCAACCGGGAGATCTCCGACGTGGGCTCTCTGACCGAGCTGGCCGAGAAGCTCACCGACAGCCCGCGCGCGGTCTGGGTGATGGTGCCCGACACTGTGGTGAGCACGGTGATCACAGATCTGGCCGAGCACCTCGCCGAGGGCGACATCGTCATCGACGGCGGCAACACCAAGTGGCGCGAAGACACCATCCACGCCGAGCAACTCGCAGCGAAGGGCATTCACTTCGTCGACTGCGGTGTCTCGGGTGGCGTCTGGGGGCTGGAGAACGGCTACGCCCTGATGGCTGGCGGCGATGCGGCCGACATCGCCCACCTGCAGCCCATCTTCGACGCTCTCAAGCCCGAGGGCGAGTTCGGGTTCGTCCACGCAGGCGGCCACGGCGCGGGGCACTTCGCGAAGATGGTGCACAACGGGATCGAGTACGGGATCATGCAGGCCTACGCCGAAGGCTGGGAGCTGCTCGAGCGCTCCGGCGAGGTGACCAACGTGCCGGAGGTCTTCCGGTCGTGGCGCGAGGGTACGGTGATCCGCTCCTGGCTGCTCGACCTGATGGTGCGCGCCCTCGACGCCGACCCACACCTGGAGCAGATCGGAGGCTTCGCTGCCGACTCCGGTGAAGGCCGCTGGACCGTCAACGCCGCCGTCGACCTCGGCGTCCCCGTACCGACGATCGCCGCTTCGCTGTTCGCGCGCTTCGTGTCGCAGCAGGAGGACTCGCCGACGATGAAGATGGTCGCCGCGATGCGCAACCAGTTCGGCGGGCACGCGGTCGTCACCGAGGGCGCCTCGAAGCCAGCGTGAGCGCGGCTCGGCCCGCGTCATGTTCGTCACCCATCTCCAGCTGTCCGACTTTCGGTCGTACGAGGCCGTCCAGGTGCCTCTCGGACCAGGCGTCGTGGTGTTCGTCGGGCAGAACGGACAGGGCAAGACCAACCTCGTCGAAGCCGTCGAGTACCTCGCCACCCTGGGGTCTCATCGGGTCGCCTCTGACGTTCCCTTGGTACGGGCTGGCGCCGACCGGGCCATCGTCTCCGCACGGGTGCAGGCCGGGCTGGACGATCCCCGTACGCTCACGCTTGACCTGGAGATCACTCCCGGCAAGGCCAACCGCGGACAGCTCAACCGGTCCCCGTTGAAGCGGGCCCGCGACCTGCTGGGGGCGGTGGTGGTGGTGCTGTTCTCACCCGAGGACCTCGCGGTCGTGAAGGGTGACCCGTCCGAGCGACGGCGCTTCCTCGACGACCTCCTTGTGGCCCGCTGGCCGCGGCTGGCCGGGGTTCGTTCGGACTATGAGCGGGTGCTCCGGCAGCGCAACACCCTGCTGAAGTCCTTGTCGGGCCGTACGGGACGAGCCGCCGCACCCGAAGCGGCTTCCACCCTTGACGCGTGGGACCAGCAGCTGGCCAGGTACGGGGCCGAGCTCCTGGTTGCTCGACTGGCGACCCTGCGCGACCTCGCCGAGCATGTGGCGACGCGGTACGAGTCGATTGCCCCCACCAACAACCGGGCGGCCGCGGTGTACCAGTCGAAGGTGCTCGGCCTTCCGGACTCCACCCTGGGTGACGGCACGTCACTGACCAGGGAGGAGATCGTTGAACGACTGATCGCGGCCTGTGCCGAGCGGCGGTCGGAAGAGGTGGCCCGGGGCATCTCCTTGGTGGGCCCGCACCGCGACGAGGTGCTGCTGTCGATCGGCGACCTGCCCGCCCGCGGCTACGCCTCGCACGGGGAGTCCTGGTCGCTCGCCCTGTCGCTTCGGCTGGCCGCCTTCGAGCTATTGAAGTCCGACGGGATCGAAGCGGTGCTGATCCTTGACGACGTGTTCGCCGAGCTCGACTCCGTACGACGAGAACGGCTCGCCTCCAGCGTGCTGGCGGCCGAGCAGGTGATGGTCACAGCGGCCGTGGCTGAGGACGTCCCGGCGGTGCTGGCTGGGAGGCGCTACCGGGTGTCGGCAGGAACCGTGACCGAGGAGACGGTCGCTCATCAGGATGCAGGGGCGTCCACGGCGGATGCCGCCACGACAGCCGACCGAGTCGATGAGGCCGGGGAGTCCGAGGTGACGGCCGGATGACGCAACCTTCTCCGACGCGTGGCAGCCCAGGCAGCCCCGGCAGCCCCCGCACGCCCCTCGAAACCGACGACGTCGACGAGGGTATTGCTCCGATCGACCCCCGCGTCGCCGACCACGACCCCACCGGCCTCGACCTCGCCTCCCGGATCGCACGGGCTGCCCGGGGCCGCTCCTCCTCACGCCCACCGACGAAGCGGCAGCAACCCGCCCTCGACCCCACCTTCTCCGGCGCCCACCCCGATCGTCGCGACCCACAGAGCGCTGGGAAGGTGCTCGACAAGCTGATCGCCGAACAGGGCTGGAGCACCGAGGTCAGTGTCTACGTCGTGCTCGGCCGCTGGGAGTCGATCGTCGGCGAGACAGTCGCCGCCCATGCGCAGCCGGAAGGGTACGCCGAGGGGATCCTGGCGATCCGCTGCGACTCGACTGCCTGGGCTGCCCAGCTACGACAGCTCGCGCCCACGATCGTGGCCAAGCTCAACGCCAGCCTCGGCGACCGGTCGGTCACCCGCATCGACGTACGGGGCCCCGACGCCCCCTCCTGGTCTCACGGTCGGCGCAGCGTCAGGGGCGCCCGGGGGCCGAGAGACACGTACGGGTAGTCGTTCGGCCAGGCCCCGAGACCCAGCCCGGTACGATCCCACCCATGCGGGAGGCGCTGAGGGAGTGGGCAGGCCATGTGGCCGCTCTGGTCTTCGGCACCCTGAAGGTGTGGCTCGCCACCCTCCCGCAGCTGCTTGCGATCCTGGCCGTCGCGTGGACGACGAACCGCATGCTGGAGATCGGCGCTGCCTGGGTCGGCCCCGTACAACCGTGGGCGTCGGTGGCCATGATCTCGGTCTCGTTCGTCGTGATCCTGTCGGGCACCGTAGTGGCGCTGCGGACCATCGGGCAGGAGCTCGGCTTGTTCGACCTGGTTCCCCATGCGGCAGACGAGGACCGTACGGTGTCGCACCAGCTTGCCGTCACCCTGCTGCCGTTCCTCGGCATCTACGCCGTCTTCGGCACGGTGCAGGACGCAGCGCAGTCGGTCGTCTTGGAGGGTTTCGTCATCTCCAACGACGTCTACTCCAACGTGCTCGGCAAGCTCGACCCTCGGACGATGCGAGACGCCTGGATCGTGCTCGGCGTCGGCATCTCGGCGTATGTGCTTCGCCGGCTGATCGACATCGCGTACGAACGGACGGGCATCCGGCTCCTAGGGTTCGGGGCGGCGCTCCTCGAGGGGTTCTTCATGCTGACCCTGATCCTCAGCGGCACCCGGCTGATCGCCAACGTGACCAACTGGCTGCGCGACCGGCAGTTCATGGACTGGCTCGACGCCGGCCATGACAGTGCCTCGATTGTCGCCTCGTGGTTCAAGATCGACCTGCCGGCGGTGGTCACGTTCGTCTGGCACTGGGTGGTCGAAGTGGGCTGGCCGAAGCTGCTCGACGTGGTCGCACAGCCCGTGCTGTGGCTCGCCGTCGCTGCGCTGGTCTTCGGCTCCGGGGTGCTCACCGTCGCCGACATCTGGCGCCGAGGCGAGGCCCCGACGGTCGTTGCACAGAGCCGTCGCCACCGAGCGCGCGTGCTGGGGCGCCAGCTGTCGCATGCGACCGGCACCCGTCGTGTCCTGCTCGAGGTGCAGGAGGCGTTCTTCGGGGATGTCGACGACAAGTACCTGCCGACCTGGCAGTCGCTCCGTCTGATCCTCCGTACGGGCGCCACCTTCCTCGGCGCCTACGTCCTCATCTACGCGGGTGTCACGGCGATGGGCAACCTCGTCCACTGGGGCCTCCGCCTCGCTGTCGGGGGCAACACGATCCAGTTCTGGTCGTTTGCCGGGCCGCTGGTCAACCTCGTTCACCTGCTCGCCGTCGAGCCGCTCCGGCTTGCGCTGCTCGGCGTGGCCTTCCACCGCACCCTCGTCGCCGTGATGGACGTGGAGGGGAGTCCCGCGTCGCCGATCACGCCTGTCCGACCACCACGCTCGCCCGAAGCTCCTGTGACGGTGTCGGGATGAGGGCCTGGCTGAAGCGGATCAGGTGGGGGGCGGCGCCCATCATCATCGTCAGCCTCGTCCTGGCCACGCTTGCGGTGGAGATGTCGAATCCCCAGGACAAGCATGAGCACCCCATCCCCACAGCCATGGGCAGCTGGGGACGCGTCTCGAAGGCGGTCGAGTTTCGCGTCAACGACGTACGGGTGGGGTCGACCCTGGCCAACGGCAAGGGTCAACCGGAGGGGATCAGCCAAGGTCAGTTCGTCGTCGTCAACGTCTCCTTGCGCACTGACCAGGCCACCAACGGAAGCCTCTCCGTCACCGTCCGCACGCGCGACAACACCGAGCATCGCGCAGGGACCGCCAGGTACGAGGCTGGGTTCGTCGTCACGTCCGACATGGCGTTCGAGTTGCCTCAGGACCAGCTTGAGGGAGCCGTGATCACCGCCCGCGAAAGCCGGGCCGTGATCGCCCTGGAGCGGCTCGTCGTGGTCGACCTCGGACTGACCCGCGACAAGGTCGCCGCCCTGCCTCGCTACCAGACGGTGGCGCTCGGTGAGGACAGCAAGGAGGCCTACCGATGAGCCAGCCCGACGGTTCTTGGCTGCCACCGGACACCTTCGCCTCCCCCGCTGCCACCCGCAACCCGACCGAACGGCCACACGCGTGGGCACCGCCGGGACAGTCTCCGCCTGGTCAGCCATATCAGGCAGGTCGTCCAGGCGATCCCGCAGCACCCCCAGCCAGCCCAGCGGCCACCGACTGGCTGCCGTCACAACCCGACTTCCTGGCCGCCGATCGGACGACCCCCACCACTCCAGGGGGGTGGCACCGCTCCGACCGCTGGCTCCTGGTCGCCGCGGTGCTCTTCTGCTGCCTTGCGCTGCTGATCTTCACGGGTGGCTTCCAGTACGCCCGCGCCACCACCCGCTTCGAACAGGCGCCGCCCGGGATGGGTTACGAGCGGGACGGGGCGGCCGTACGCGTGCTCTGGATCGCCGCAGCCAAAGAGGTGAAGACGTCGTCGGGGAAGAACGAGGTCGCCCCGCCGAACAGCCTCTATGTCGTGGCGAGGGTGGAGGTGCGCGGCTCGTCCGAACCGTACCTCTGCGGCGGCAAGCTCCTCCTGGTCGACGGCCGGTCGTTCAATGAGACCATCCTGCTCGGCAAGCCAGACGTCGGCTCCTGTCTCGAGGTCGACAAGAAGAAGGTCGTCACGGGCACCCTCTATTACCTGATCCCGGAGCAGTCGGTCGCCTCCATTGCTGGGATCGTGATCGACGAGAAGATCGGCCTCAGCCGGACCATCGTGCTCCGTCCGCCCGCCTGAGGATCACGCCCGGCCTCCCGGCGTCCTGTCCAGGATCAGCGGTGCGACAAGGGGATGTAGTAGATGTACTCCTGGGTTGCCCCGCCCCAGGACTTGTCGCCGATCTGCAGCACGGTCCGGTCGGCGTAGGTGACGTTGCTGACCTGCAGCATCACGATCCCAGTGGGCTTGAAGGTGTCGGGCAGCTCGACCAGGACGTGGCAGGGCACCACCCCCTGCCCCGGCGGACTGGTGAGCGATCCGACCCCCGTCCAGGTGCCGACCCACAGCTCCGTGTCGGGTGTCTCGGTCGGGTTGAGCGGGTCAGCGACCAGGATGCCTGCGCGGGCGAGCCGGCTGAGCGACACGGTGTCGTCGCGGCGGTTCTCGCACGTGCCGATCACGCGGATGTCAACGGTGCTCGCCAGCTTGTTGGACTTCGGGTACAGGAACGCTTGCGTTGGGGTGAAGTCGAACCCGTCCATCGTCACCAACGTGCCCGGACGGAGAACATCGGGCCGGTAGCGGCGCTGCTCGAAACCACCGAACCCGTACACCGCTCCCGCCATCATCGCCAGCGCCGCCAGGGGCAACGCCCATCTCACCCAGCGCGGCAGGCTGCGGTGCGGCGGTGGCCAGTCATCGGCCAGGCCGTCGGTGTCCAACCAGAGGCGGGCGGGCATGGGCGCGAGTCTACGGCCGACCGGTCAACACCCGGGGCAGCGCCTCAGCGATCGGCTCGCGGATCACCGCGGTCGCGTAGTCGTCGTACGGCGTCTCCTGCGCGTTGACGATGATGGCCGGTGCGCCATGCCGGATGGCCAGCGGGAGCAGGCCAGCCGCCGGGTAGACGCCGAGGGATGTGCCGACGGCGATGAACACGTCGCAGTCCTGGGCTGCGAGGGTGGCTGCGTCGATCACGTCGGGGTCAAGGTTCTCGCCGAACAGGATGGTCGCTGCCCTGGTGATGCCGCCGCACCTCGGGCAGGTCGGATCAGGGTCGCCCGCCTCGACCAGGTCGAGCAACTCACGGATGTCGCCGCCGGCAGGGCAGTCCTCGCAGCGCCAGCGGCGTCCACTGCCGTGCACCTCGACGACCCCGGTGGTGCCGGCCAGGGCATGAAGCCCGTCAATGTTGGTGGTCACGCAGCCTCGCAGCCTGCCCTCGCGCTGCAGGCTGGTGATCGCGTGGTGTGCGACGTTGGGTTGAGCAGCGCGCGCGGGGGAGTGCAGCTCCTTCTGCCAGGCGATCCGCCTCACGTCGGGGTCGTTCAGGTACCAGTCGAGAGTCGAGATCCGTTCGGCCTTCGGGTCCTTCGTCCACACCCCGTCAGGCCCGCGGTAGTCAGGGATCCCCGACGCCGTCGAGATCCCAGCGCCGGTCAGGATCGTGATCCGCTGCCGGGCCGCGCACAGGTCGGCGGCCTCAGCGAGGGTACGGAGTTGGCGTGCCATGCGATCACCGTACCGAGGCCCGATGACGAATCAGGAGCCCTGTTGCTCAGACTGTCTGACGAGCAGCCGTACGGCGTGCCCGGACCATCCGCCACGCGACGAAGAGCAGTGCAACCCCCAGCACGGCCAGCAGCAGCAGGACGGGATGCGAGGTGACAGCCAGGGACGCCACCGCACCCCAGGCGGCGAAGCCGATGGTGGAGTAGATGGTCGCCCAGGCCAGCGAACCGATCGCTTGGGCAGCCGTGAACGCCGCCCAACGGATGCGCAGTACGCCCGCTGCCGCCATCACGGCAGTCTGGATGCCGACCGTGAGGTAGCACAGCGCGACCGCGACCACGCCCCACCGTGCGATTGCAGCGCGGCCACGGTCAAGCGAGTCACTGAGCAGCCACGCTCGCACCCGCTGAACCCAGCCCTGCCGCTGGGTCGCGGTCAGCCGCAGCGTCTGCGAGGTCACCAGCCGAGCGATCCAGTAGGTCGCCTGACCGCGGATCAGGGCGATGAGGAACAGCCCCAGGAACGTCAGGGCGTACGGAAAGCCCTCGGCCATCGAGGTCAGACCGCCACGGCGTAGCGGGTGTGCAGCGGCTGCCGGGAACCGGCGAGGTTGGCGAAGACTGCCTCGTTCAGCCGGAACGACTCGACCGCGGCATCGAGGATGGCCGCTCGCTCGGTGGTGGTGGGAGTCAGTGCGTCGAGGGCAGCGCGGTAGCCGTCCTTGTACGGCTTGACGGGGCCGATCCCGTCGAACTGGTAGAAGGTCAAGGCCTCGGCCTCAATGCCGTAGTGGCGCCGGACAAGGGCGGCAATGGCCTGGCCGCCCGAGAGGTCGCCGAGGTAGCGCACGTAGTGGTTGGCGAGCACCCGCTCCGGCGTCGGGTCGTTGGTCAGCACCGCCGCGTAGGCGTCGGTCGCCGGTACGACAGGCAGCCGACCTTCCAGGATTCGCTGACGATAGTCCGGGCCGGCCAGCTGGGTGAGGTCGTGGCGAAGGGACTCGACCCGATCCAGGCGGCGGTCGGCGAGCGGGGCGACCAGTGGATGGTCGGCGACCTTGGCCACCGCTGCTTCGAGGGCTTCGTAGATCACCAGTTGCTGGACGGCCAGCATCGTGAACGCGGCACGGCAGGAGCGACCCTCCATCAGCTCGCTGATGAACGACGACGTCTCGGCGTCGCGGTGGGCCTCCATGGTGGTGTGGCGGAGGGCCTCGGAGAGCGGAAGGGTCACGGCAGACTCGCGATCATTTAAGTGAGGTTTGCCTAACCTTATTACCTCG
>DAOOHL010000010.1:11677-21530 GCA_035416185.1 Propionibacteriaceae bacterium
CGTGGCGGACGCGTCGGGATGACTGCCGATCGCGAGCACTGGAAGAATGCCCAGCATGACGCCGTTGCTCACCTGGGACTGGCCGGAGACCCCGATCCTGATCGGGATCGTGCTGGTGATGGCGCTGCTCACCCAGCTCCTGGTCAACGTCGGCATCAAGCGGGCGACCAAGATCGCCCTCGAGCGAGCCGCTGCGCATTCGTCGGGTGGCCTGACTGGCCGGGCCGCGAGGGTGCTCGCCCAGGCATCCGGCTACACGTCAGCCCGGCATGCCCAGCGCACCCGCACGATGAGCTCGATCCTGCGGTCGGTGTCGGTGGTCGTCATCGTGATCCTGACGATTCTGACGCTGATGTCGATCATCGGCGTACCGCTCGCGCCACTGCTCGCTTCCGCGGGCATCGGCGGTATCGCGATCGGCTTCGGCGCTCAGGCCCTGGTCAAGGACTACATCACGGGCATCTTCCTGATCATCGAGGACCAGTTCGGTATCGGTGATGTCGTGAAGATCGGCGATGTGACCGGCACGGTGGAGGACATCTCGCTGCGCGTCACGCGCGTACGGGACATGTCCGGGATGGTCTGGTACATCCGCAACGGCGAGATCATCAACGTTGGCAATCTCTCCCAGGGTCACTCGACCGGCACGATCGACATCCCGGTCGCCTACGACGCCGACGCCAACAAGGCCATCTCGGTGCTGAAGGGCGTGGTCGATGAGGTCGACGCCGACGAGAAGTGGAAGCCAACCCTGATCGAACCGCCACAGGTCCTGGGCGTCGACTCGATCTCGGGCGGCACGATGACTCTGCGGATCATCGTCAAGTCACCACCGAACCAGCAGTACGGCGTCTCTCGCGAGATCCGCGAACGCGCCCAGATCGCCCTGATCAAGGCGGGGATCCCTGGCCCCAAAGTCACCCCGGCGTTGTGACCGCGGCCCAGGACCCTTCGCCAGGCCAGGGGTCGGTGGGGCCAAGATCGGGAGGTCAGTCTCGGTCCCTGAGCTTGTCGAAGGGCACCGCTCAACCTTTCCGCCCTCTGATCCGTCTTCCCTGACATGGCCAGCGCCGAGCAGAGCTTCACGGAGTTCGTGAGGGGGCATCGCCATGTCCTGGGTCGTACCGCCATGGTGTTGTGCGGTGACCGGTCGACCGCCAACGGTGACACCGACCACGTGATGACCGATCCGATCATGGACGTCCTCTCCCAAGTCTGAGCCCCACCGGTCGTGAGCTGGCCGGCAGCGTTCCCTCCCCGGTCGTGCGCTGGTGGAGGTGGGGCGCTGGTCGCCGGTCGCTCGCTGATCGCTGGTGGAACGACCAGGCACCGGTCCCTGAGCTTGTCGACGGGTGGGTACGGTGAAGTCATGACCCATCTCGGCGGCACGGCCAGCGCTCCCGTGCCGGAACCCAGCCCCGAGGTCGACCCGTCAGCCGTCCCGGAGCCCGTACGCGTCCCTCCCTCGGCCACGACTCCAGGCGTGTACGAGGCCTACCCCGCCGCGGACGGTCAGGGTGCGGTCTGGGAGCAGCCGCCCGCGGCAGACGTGGCCGAGGAGCAGAACTGGGCCCCCGCGGGAGCCCCACCGCCGCGTCGCTCGCGAGGGTCAGGCAAGAACCTGGAGCGGGGCATCCGTACGTCTCCCCGAACCAGCGTCAGCCGCCGTACTACCAGCCGCTCGTCCGGTGAGGTGATCGCCAACCTGCCCGGGCTGCTGATGGGCGCCGTTGCTGTCCTGGCGTTCGGCTGGATCTTCTGGCTGGCGTTGATGGACGCCCTCGGTGGCAGGGAGGATGCGGTCCTGTGGACGGTCCTGCTGGGCGGGTCTCTCGTGATCGCGGTGGTGCAGTACCTGAGGCTGGTCATCCGGAGCACACGGAACCGGCATCTCGGCGACCCCGACGACTGAGTTCCCGATAAGTTCAGGGTATGCCGATCCTTGATCCGTACCACGCTGACCCCGCCCGCTACGACGGGCGGATGCCGTACCGCCGCACTGGCAACTCCGGCCTGGTCCTGCCCGCTGTGTCCCTCGGGCTGTGGCACAACTTCGGCGACGATGTGCCGTTCGCCAACCAACGCGCCACCCTCCGCCGGGCCTTCGACCTGGGCATCACCCATTTCGACCTGGCCAACAACTACGGGCCGCCGTACGGGTCAGCCGAGGAGAACTTCGGCCGCCACTTCCGCAACGACTTCCGCCCGTACCGCGAGCAGCTGGTCATCTCCACGAAGGCCGGCTGGGACTTCTGGCCCGGGCCGTACGGGGATCTCGGCTCGCGCAAGTACCTGCTCGACTCCCTCGACGCGTCGCTCGCCCGGATGGGCCTCGACCACGTCGACATCTTCTATCACCACCGCGCTGACCCGGACACCCCGCTCGAGGAGACGATGGGTGCGCTCGACTACGCCGTACGGTCGGGGCGGGCGCGCTACATCGGCATCTCGTCGTACTCGCCGCACCGCACCCAGAGGGCTGTCGAGATCCTCAAGGACCTCGGCACTCCGCTGCTGATCCACCAGCCGTCGTACTCGATGCTGAACCGCTGGGTCGAGGAGGGGCTGCTGGACGTGCTCGGCGA
This sequence comes from Propionibacteriaceae bacterium, assembly GCA_035416185.1. Lineage (GTDB taxonomy): Bacteria > Actinomycetota > Actinomycetes > Propionibacteriales > Propionibacteriaceae > JBHAES01. Next base: position 14,263 of record DAOOHL010000010.1, read on the forward strand.
GACCGGCGTCGGCTGCATCGCCTTCTCGCCGCTGGCCCAGGGGATGCTGACCGACCGCTACCTCAAGGGCGTACCGGAGGGGTCGCGAGCCTCGCAGTCGAAGTCACTGTCGCCCACGCTGCTCACCGACGAGAACATCACCCACATCGCGGCCCTCAACCGGATCGCCAAGAAGCGCGGCCAGACGCTGGCGCAGATGGCGATCGCATGGGTGCTGCGGAACCCGGTGGTGACGTCGGCGCTGATCGGCGCCTCCTCGGTCGCCCAGCTCGACGACTCCGTCGCGGCGGTTAAGAACCTCGAGTTCAGCGACGCCGAGCTGAAGGCGATCGACAAGCACGCGCAGGAGGGTGGCCTCAACCTCTGGGCGGGGCCGAGCTCCGTCTAGCAATCTTTCTGGGGGTTCCACCCCCAGAAAGCACAGAGCCGCACCTGGGACGTCCAGGTGCGGCTCTTGTCTTGTGCGGCTTCGTCAGCCCGTCACCCGACGATCTGGTCAGCCGGCGGCGCGGTGATCGTCACGGGGGCGTCGAAGTTGCTGTACGTCAGCGTGGTCGCCCCCTGTGCGAGCGCGGTCTTCGCCTGGACCGGGCGGTCCTTGGCGTCGAACCAGATGTCGCCAGTGATGGGGGTGCCGTTCGCGGTGGCCTTGTACTGGTAGTGGTCAGCGGGTGCACCGCCGACGTTCTCCGAGCCGACGAAGGTCACCGTGGTGATCGACGACTTCAGCTGGTTGATCTGCTGGGCGAGGTCGAGGTTGTTCACCGTCGAGGCGACCTGGTCCGACGGCAGCTTGATGTACTTGCCCGGTGCGGTCGGCGACGTCATGTAGGCCTGACCGTCGACCAGGATCATCTCCATCTCACGGCCGGAGATGGTCATGGCCAGCTTCATCTTGCGGTTCTTCGGGTCGGTCTGGTCCATAACGCCCTTGGCCTTCGTCCCGCCCTGAGCGGTGTCGATGGACATGTCAACGGCTGCGGTCTTGAACGAGGTGGCCGCCTTGGTCATTCGGGCGGCGAAGGTGTCGACCGACACGGTGGCGCCCGACTGCGGAGCGGTCGAGGCCGGCGCTGCCGAGGTGGCGGCCGATGTGGCAGGTGCTGCGGACGACGGCGCGGCGCTGGTGGCGGTGGTTGCCCCTCCGGTCGTGGCGGGGGGCGCGGTGGTGGAGCTGCACGCGCCGAGGGCGAGCAGTCCGGCCAGTGCAACAGCCGAGAGGCGAAGGGCAAAGGGGCGGGCGATCATGCGGATCTCCTTGTCGCGGTGGGAACCCGTCCAGGGTAGACGGTGGTCGGACCACCCCCCGAAACTGCTCCACTCGGCTGGAGGTGGGCCCGTACGATCCCGTCATGTCGCGTTTCACCGTCACGCCGAGCCCCCATCCCACGTCCGTCGAGGCCAGGGCGGCTGCCGTCGCGCACCCCGTACTCGGCAAGGACTACGGCGACCACATGGCTCGCGCGACCTGGACCGCCGAGCGTGGTTGGCACGACCTCAGCATTGAGGCCGTGCAGCCGCTCCAGATGCATCCTGCGGCGGGGGTGTTCCACTACGCGCAGGAGATCTTCGAGGGGATGAAGGCCTATCGGCGTCCCGACGGTGGGGTGAACCTGTTCCGTCCGGAGAAGAACGCTGCTCGGTTCGCTCAGTCGGCCGTACGGATGTCGATGCCGCCGCTGCCCGTGGAGGACTTCGTCGACTCGGTGACCGACCTGGTTGCCCTCGACCAGGCGTGGGTGCCGGACGCAGAGGGCGAGCAGTCGCTCTACATCCGGCCGTTCATGATCGCCGACGAGACCTTCTTGGGCGTACGGGCGGCGAAGCGATACACGTACGCCGTCGTGACGACACCGGCTGGTCCGTATTACCCCGATCCGGTGAAGCTGTGGGTGACGCCCTCGTACACCCGGGCGGCGCCGGGCGGGACGGGCGCGGCGAAGTGTGGCGGCAACTACGCCGCCTCGTTGGCGGCTGCCGCCGAGGCGCAGCAGCACGGCTGTGGCCAGGTGCTCTGGCTGGATGGTGCCGAGCATCGCTGGGTTGAGGAGTGCGGCACGATGAACATCCTGTTCGTCACCCGTGATGGCGACCTGGTGACACCCGCGTTGTCGGGCACCATCCTCGACGGGGTCACGCGCGACTCGATCCTGACCATCGCTCCCGAGGTGGGGCTGCGCACGGTGGAGCGCAAGGTGGAGTTCGCCGAGGTGCTGGCCGGGGTTCGCGAGGGGGCGATCGCCGAGGTGCTGGCCTGCGGCACGGCTGCCGTGATCACCCCGATCAGCGGCTTCGCCACGCCCGAGGGAGATGACGTGATGGTCGGCGACGGCGCCGCCGGGGAGCAGACGCGAGCGCTCAGGAACCGCCTGCTCGACATCCAGTACGGCCGGGCCGACGACCCGTACGGCTGGACTCACCAGGTCGCCTAGCCCGGTCCCGACCAGCCTCGTGACGCGACCTCCGGACGGGATCCCTCCCGGACTCGCTGAGCAGCGCGGCCTCGGCGACCGCTGGGTCGCCTGGATCGACGGTCTGGGAACGCTGGCCGATGACATCACCGACGCGTGGGAGCTTGACTACGACGGGGAGCCGCGCCATGGGTTCAACGGGGTCGTTTTCCCCGTCCGTACGGTCGACCACCGGCCCGCCGCGCTCAAGCTGGTGCTGGTCGACGAGGAGAGCCGAGGCGAGATCCCCGCGTTGCAACGGTGGGCGGGAACGGGAGCCGTCGAGCTCTGGCGAGCCGACCCGCGCCGGGGCGCGCTGCTCCTGGAGCGGCTGGGCCCCAGTGACCTCAACGAGCTCGACGACCTCGACGCGTGCGACGAGGTCGCGCAGCTGTACGGAGAGCTCCACGTCGCGCCGACGCCCAAGCTGCCGGACCTGCGATCCCTCGTAGCGCGGTGGCTCGATGGCGTAGGAACACTGCCCCGGCATGCTGTTCCGTCACGGTTCGCCGAGCAGGCGGTGAGCGCAGGCGCTCGGTTGCTGGCGGTGGACCCGACCTCAGTCGTGCATGGCGATCTCCACTACGACAACGTGCTTCGCCGGAGGGATCGGGCACTGACCATCGGGCTCAGTCGTCAAGAGGGATCCACGAGCCGTCAGCCGCTGATGTCCCATAGTTCCGCGGTGGCGGCGTCGACGGGGAGCACGTCAGGGCGGAGCGCGCGGAGGACCGGTTGGCGCAGGGTGCCGCCGTCGTTGGAGCCGAGGTAACGGATCTGGACGCAGAGCAGTGGCTCGACCCAGGTGGTCCGTCTCACTTCGGGCTCGGTGGGACGAGGATCGAACGGGCACGTTCGCGTCTGGATCTCGCGAAGCACCTGGAGCAGATCGTCGCGTGAAGCGTGCGACAGCCCAGAACCGGCTCTGGCAAGTGGATACAGCACCGGCGCGATCGCGAAGGTGGCCTCGTCCGCTGCCTGGCCGACCCACACCGACCCGAGCCGGTTGGGGCTGTCGGTCTCGGGCACCCAGCCGCCGATCACGCCCACCAGCTCGTGCCGATGCGGCACCTTGACCCAGGCGTCACTTCGGCCCCCGGGAACGTACGGCGATGAGCGTCGCTTGCTCACCACCCCTTCGAGACCGGTCGCGGCAGTCACGTCGGCGAGCAGGGCACCGTCGTCGTGCATCTCCGACAGACGCCAGACGGGCTGCCCCAGATGTGTGGCCGTGACGCGCTCGAGCCCGAGCTCGTCAAGGAGGGCACGCCGCTCCATCAACGGCAGCCGGGTCAGGTCCGTACCGTTCAACGAGAGCAGGTCGAAGACCATGTAGCTGACCGGCCGCGTCTTCGACAGTGCCGAGGTGCGCCGCGGGTCCCGTACATGCATCCGATGCGCGATCGCCTGCAGCGTCGGCCGCCCGGAGTCGTCGAACGCGACCACCTCGCCGTCGAGCAGCACATCCGGGAGCCCACCCACGGTCGCCACGATCTCGGGGTAACCACCGGTGATGTCACCTTCGGTCCGGTTCATCAGCCGTACGGAACCGCCGGTCACCTCGGCCAGGACCCGAACCCCGTCCCACTTCACCTCGTGCACCCACTCTGGCCCGGCCGGAGGCACGCCGGGGACCGCGGCCGGGACCGCAAGCATGGGACGCATGGCCCTCCTCGTTGTCGGATCCGACGCTAGTCGAGGATCGTGATGGTTCCTGCCGAGCCGTCCAGCCGTATGCGCATCCCCGTCGTGAGCCTGGTGGTCGCGTCGTGGACTCCGACGACCGCTGGGATGCCGTACTCCCTGGCGACCACCGACCCGTGGGTCATCATGCCGCCGACCTCGGTGACCAGTCCGGCTGCCACGAGGAAGAGCGGGGTCCAGGCGGGGTCGGTGCCGGGGCAGACCAGGATCTCACCGGGCTTCAGGCCGGCGTTGGCGGGAGACAGGACCACCCTGACCGGGCCCTCGGCCACCCCTGGTGAGACGGGTGAGCCGCCGAGGGAACCGTCGCCGGGGTCGGCGACGCCCTCGTAGAACGTGCGGCCGTCGCCCAGCATCAGCCGCGGAACTTGACGGCGACGGACTTCTCGGGCGTAGCCGGCTCGGCGTTCGGCGACAAGGGTTCGCAGGGTTGCCGGGTCGCTCTCCCAGGCTGCCCGGAGCTCCCCCACATGAAGCATCAGCACGTCGTCGGGCTCGGTCAGGCGGCCGGCCGCCACGAGCTCAGCGCCGGACGCGAGCAGCCCAGACCGGACCACCCCCAGGATTCGGACGATCGTGAACTTCGGGGTCTCTCTGGCACCGAAGGTTGCCCGTACGCGCTTCACCAGGGCGGCGATCTGCTTCGCCCTCAACCGGCCCATCAACCCTTGTCGGGTCAGGGTCGCGGTGAGCCGATCGAGGGCGGCGACCGCCTCTGTCTTGCCTCGTTCGAAGCCCGCAGCCGGGGTCTCGGCATCGTCGGGTAAGGCCGCATAGGCCTGCAACGACGACATCACCGCCGTTGGGTCGTCTGCCCAGCGAGGCTTCCCCAGGTCGATCTCGCCGACCGCCCGCATGCCCCACGTCGCGAGGAAGGCAGCGATGGCGGCGGTCACGGGTGTGGGGAGGTCACCGGTCGTGTACGCCACGGCCAGCTCGTGGGCGTCGCTCGACGTGAAGCGTGCCCGCGCTGCCGAGTCAGCCCGGATGACCTCGGCCACCCGCCACAGCTCGAGGTCCATCGTGGTGGTGACGTTGCCGTCGAGGGACCGCAGCGTCGTCAGCGCGTCCGGGCCGCCGAGCGACACCAACCGCTTCTGGGTCAGGGCGCCGGGCACCATGATCGGGCCGAACCCGGTGAGCAGGACGCTGAACGCTGCCTCCAGACTGTCCTGCATCGCGTCCAGCCGGGCCTCCAGCCGCGCCTCCCCAGCCGGGCTCTGGGCCGCCGCCCGCTCACGTGCCTCAGCGTCGGTGACCAGCCGGTTACAGGCGGCCTCCAGGTTGAGTCGCACCTGGCCAGGGTTGTGCACCATCGTCGGAAGGGCGCTGGCCACCTTGCGAAAGAAAGGTGCGGCCTTGCGGAGCAGTCGTACGGGCGGCGCTTGGCCTGGGGCCGTGCCCACCGCCAGCCGCGGATCATCCAGGGTTGTCAGCAGTTGCGCTGTCGCAGGGTCGGCGATGCCGAGGAAGATGGGGACGACCCGGCGACCCACCGGCCGGCGGAGGGCATGGTCGAGCCGTACCCACAGCCGGTCTCCCGCGACCCGCAGGAACGGCACCGACGTGGTCACCTGATGACCAGTCTGGCCACCGAACAGCCTGGTCAGCCCGCGAGCGAGCAGGATCAGACCGTCCTGGCCGAGCGGAGTGATCGGTTGCAGCATCCCCTGGTGCGCGCCGAACGACAGCCACGCCGGGAAGCCGTCCCAGCTGGGGTCGCCCGGCGCGGACGATGGGTCCGGCAGTGGGTACAGCGACGTCACCGCACGTGACTGCAGAAGCCAGAGTCGACCCTCCCCGTACGCCCACTCGATGTCCTGCGGACTCCCGTACAGGCCCTCGACCCGACGTCCCAGCGCAGCCAGCTCGACGAGCTGAGGATCCGACAGCGCGAGACCGCCCGACGCCCGCGGCACAGTGTCGACGCCGCCATCCGCCCGTGCGACCGTGGCAACTGCCTTCGCTCCCGGGGTGCGCTCCAGCACCTGGCCACCGTCGCCGACGACGTAGTGGTCAGGCTCGACCAGGCCGGAGACCAGGGCCTCGCCCAGACCGTACGTGGCGTCGACCACCACCTTGTCCCGCTGGCCGGTGAGCGGGTCGGCGGTGAACAGCACCCCGGACACCTCTGCTGCGACCATCCGCTGCACCACGACCGCGACCGCGGCGTCGTCATGGGGGATGCCGGCGCGGATCCGATAACCGATCGCACGAGCCGTCCACAGCGATGACCAGCAGTCGACCACGGCCGCCAGCACGGCGTCGGTTCCGATGACGTTCAGGAACGTGTCCTGCTGGCCTGCGAACGAGAGCTCTGGCAGATCCTCGGCCGTCGCCGATGATCGGACTGCGACCGGCGTCCCGCCGTACGCCTCTACTGCCGAGGCGAGCGCTGCACGGAGATCGGCAGGCAGGTCACCAGCCGAGAAGGCGGCTCGGATCCGCGCGGATGCCGCCTCCAGCTGGTCGGCGTCCCCTGCCGTGAGGCCCATGAGATCCGGGGTGATCAGCGCAGTCAGGTCGTTGTGGGCCACGTACGACCGATAGGCGTCGGTTGTGATGACAAGGCCTGCCGGTACGGGGAGCCCTGCTGCTGCCAACCGGATCAGGTTGATCGCCTTGCCGCCGCAGTGGTCAAGGGTGGGCACCTCGGCATACCCAGGGGCTGGATGGGGAAAGGCGATCGTCAGCGGCACCATGCCTTGCATTGTGCTCCCGCGTGCCGCCGGACGTGGCAGCGGGTCCAGGCGGGCGGACGAGAGCCCTGAGGTCGACCGGTGGGCGCGTAGGGTCGACGGCGAGGCGGACGGTGGTCCGCACCGATCGACAGGGGCCCCACATGACCAACCCTCCCGGTGGGTACACGCCGAACCAGCCGCCGTACGGACAGGGCGGCCAGCCTTCGTACGGACAGGGCCAGCCCCCGCAGTCCCCGTACGGCCAGCAGCCCACGCAGCCGTCGTACGGCAGCCAGCAGCAGCCGGGCTACGGTCAGGGCGGCTACGGCCAGCCCTCACCGGCGTACGGCAACCAGTCCGGTTTCGGCGCCCAGCCGAACCAGAGCCCACAGCCGGGGTCTGGCACGCAGCCGGGCTATGGCAACCAGCCGGG
>DAOOHL010000010.1:21630-23355 GCA_035416185.1 Propionibacteriaceae bacterium
CAGCCGGGCTATGGCAACCAGCCGGGGTACGGCGCCCAGCCAGGGGGTCCAGTCCCGCCCGGCGGCACACTTCCGCCTGCAGGCGGCCACCCGCCCGCAGGTGGCCTCCCGCCCGCGGGTGGCTTCCCGCCCGCGGGCCAGCCGAAGCAGGGCGGCCTCGGGACTGGCGCGAAGGTCGGCATCGGCGCGCTCGCCTTGGTGATGATCGGCGGCGGCGTCTTCGCCGCGACCCAACTGATGGGAGGCAAGAAGGAGACTGGCGCCACCCCGGCTCCGACCTCCACGTCGGCGACGGTCCGGCCCACGACGTCCTCGGCCGCCTCGACCTCGTCCAGCGCGAGGCCGTCCAGCGTCAAACCCTCCAGCACGAAGCCTTCAGCCTCCAGCACCGCCTCCAAGGGCCCGAAGCGCACCGATGCGGCCACCGTGACGGGCGACACCGTCAGCGGCCCAGCCTTCACGGCCAAGGTTCCCGCCGGGTGGGAGTTGAGCGACAACAACGGCTACAAGGGCCGCGCGATGGAATTCATCGACGACGACAACAACCTGATCACGCTGTTCGACTCCGACCGCGGCGAGCCCGCCGCGGCATGCCAGCAGTGGGTCGACGACTTCAAGAACGCCGACTCCGACAAGGTCGAGAAGCTCCCCGACTCACCGTGGGGCGGGCTGCCTGCCGCCGGCATGAAGCTGTCCACCTACAACGACGACGCTGGCGAGGAGGAGATCTTCTACTTCACCTGCGCCAAGAAGGGGACGGTCGTCTACGTGCTGGCCACCGTGACCTGGCTCGACCAGGACGCTGCGGTCAAGAGGGCGAATGACCAGATCAAGGCTTCCTGGGCGTGGAAGTAGGCGCCCGCTGGTGGGTCTCCGTTGCCGCTGTGGCAGTGGGGGTCGCGCTCGTCGTGGGAGTCCTGTCGTGGCGTGTGGCCAGCGCGCTGCCGGCCTCGTGGACGAGCCTCGCGCCGATCAGCGCCGCGCCATCATCGGCCATCCCGTCGGGCCAGAGCGAGTACTACACAGCCAAGATCCCGGCCGGGTGGACAGTGCCCGCCAACACGTATGGACAGGTCGTCGCCTTTGAGGACGCCAACAAGAACCGAGTGAGCGGTGACCCGTTCAACCGCCAGACGGCCGACCGGGCCTGCGCCTACCTGGTTGACCAGCAGCTGAGCTTCCAGAAGTACACCCGCACCGACATCAGCGGGGCGAAGGTTGGCGACCTGCCAGCCGTGGCCGTACGGCTCGAGGCAGGCAACGAGAACCATCTCTTCCGCTGCTTCACAGACAAGACCGGCCAGGGGGCGTTCTACCTCCAGCTCCGGTACGCACCCAAGGACAAGCAGACCGCCGAGAAGGAGTTCGGCGAGTTCGCCGACTCGTTCCGGCTGCGGTGACCCGTCGACAAGCGCAGGGACCGGGGTGGGCGGCCGTTCGACATGGCCCTTCGACCGGCTCAGGAACCGGGTTCGTCCTTCGACAGCCGGGGACCGGGGCGCGGACCTTCGACAGCCAGGCCGGTGGGGATCAGACCCTGCGGGCTGCGCCCTTGTCGGCGGACTGGGCGAGTGACGCGTACACCTGGAGTGCGCGCGACACCGTACGCTCGCGGTCGACCGGCTCCCAGCCCTTGCCGTCCTGCTCCTCGCGGCGCCGGGCCAGCTCGGCGTCGTCGACCACCAGGTTCACCGTACGGTCAGGGATCGAGATCTCGATGATGTC
>DAOOHL010000011.1:0-22321 GCA_035416185.1 Propionibacteriaceae bacterium
GGCTGTACGACGCCCTGCGCCAGAGTCTGGGCATGCCGCCGGTCGGCTGGGCGGGATCATGTTCTCGTCGGTGGCTGACGCCGACAGTGCGTACGGTGCGGCGTGGGCCGACGCCCACCTGCCACCGGCCGGTACGGGCGCTGCGGGTGACGCCAGCCTGCTCACCGAGGAGCTGGTACGGGAGACGCTCGCCGCGGCAGGAGATTCGCTCGCCGGGGCGATCGTAGGTCTGAAGATCGGAGTCCAGCCCGCCGACCGGCCCACCGAGGGGCGGATCGGACACCTGCTGGAGACCGTCGACTTGATCGCACGGAGCCTGCCCCGCTGAGGTAACCATGCGAGTCGGCTGGTGGCTGCTCTGCTCTGCCTACCGGCGGCGCGGGGCGGCGTCGAGGGCGGCGACGACGGCGGGGTCGGCAGCCAGCGTGGCGGCGCACTCCGTGACGAGCCGGGCGAACAGCTCGCACTTCTCGCCACTGAACTCCCCGCTCGCGCCCGAGACGCTCAGCGCGACCGGGGTGATCGTCGCGAGGCGCACGGCGACGCAGGTCAGCCCTTCGGCGAACTCGTTGTCGTCGAGGGAGTAGCCCCGCTCCCGCGTGCGGTCCAGCTCCACCGCGAGCTCGTCCGGCCCGGCAGCATGGGTGCCGCCATGGCCACCAACCCATGGCGTGGGCGGCAGGTGCTCGGCCACCTCCTCCGGCGGCAGCGCGGCGAGGAGGGCTTTGCCCAGCCCGGTGCAGTAGACCGGAGCTCGTCCGCCGGGGGCCGCGTCGAAGTACAGCGGCCGGCTCGGGGTAACGACGGCGAGGTGCAGCACCTCGGTGCCGTCGAGGATGCCGAGGTTGACCGTCTGCCGGGTCGTCTCAGCGAGCTGGCGCAGCCGGCTGTCGACCAGGTCGGCGATGTCGAGCGAGTCGAGGTACGGAGTCGCGATGCGCAGCACACTGGCGCCCAGCACGTACGCAGGCCGGTCATCGATTCGAACCAGGTAGCCAGCACCCGTCAGGGTGGACAGCAGCCGGACGATGGTGCTCTTGGGCAGCCCGCTGGCGTCGTGCAGGTCGCCCAGCGTCGAGGGAGTCGCCGACGCGGCCACTGTTTCCAGCAGCTGCAACCCGCGCGTCAGTGCGTGGGTGTGATAGTTCGGCTTCTCTGCCTGCGCCATGCCTGCTCCTCCTGCGTGCACTCTAGTTGGAGCGACCCCCGCAGGGGTCCATCACAGGCACGTTGCTCACGCCAGTGAGACGATCAGCGTCCCACCCGCGCCGAGACCGCGCTGGTCAGTCCTCGGCGAGGGTGATCTCCAAGCCGCCCAGCATGGTGGCTGAGAGGTTGTAGAGGAATGAGAACACCGTGGCGAGCGCGGTGAAGATCACCACGTCGACCGCGCCAATCAACGCCGCGAGCCCGGTCACCCGGCGGGTGTTGATGTAGGCCTCGATGCTGAACGGGGTGGTGTCGGTCGGCGAGGAGAGCATGCTGCCGACGACCTGGTTGATGGCCTGGTAAACGCCCGTCGACTCGATCACCGACATCACCACGTAGGTGGCGACGACCAGGATGATCCCGCCGGCGATGCCGAACAGCAGGGCCGTCTTCATCACCGACCACGGGTCGACGCGCGCGATCCGCAGGCGGGCCTTCCGGGTACGCCGGACTCGGCCTGGGGCGGCGCTGGTCCGGGCAGCCTTGGGTACGGAGACAGGCTCGGCACTGCGCGCTGGAGCGGCAGGCAACGACTCAGCCACGGCCGGGGCCCGTCGTGCTGGCCGTGGCCCCTGTCGTGGCACTGGTCACTGCTCGGGTCGGGCGAAGTCCACCGCCGGCCGGGGCTGGCGAGTAGCTCGCGGTCGACCGCGGCACGTAGGTCGGGGACCCCGTCGACGTCGGGTCGTTGCTGATGGTGGGGCTCGCCGTACGACGCGCGTTGGCGCCTGCGTCGCCCGTGCCGCCGGTCGTGGGCTGATAGGACGGCAGCGTGGTTGCCTGGCTGTCCGTACGGGGGCCCTCGGGCTTGGGCTCACTCACCGGTCGTGTCCTCCTCCGCGTCGGTCACGTCGACCACCGTACCGGAGCCCGCCGTGTCGTCAGAGCTGTCCACATCGCCGACCACCTCGCCGGGGCTGTCCGGGCCGTCGGCTGACGTAGCGTCGGCATCGGCTGCTGCCTCGACCAGGCCCTCGACGGCCGACTCCGGGTAGCGCGCGATCTGGCTGACCGAGTCGCCGTCCTTGACCGCCACGAACTTCACACCCATGGTGTCGCGGCCCTTGACCGGAACCCCAGCCACAAGCGACCGGGTGATCTGGCCGGACACCTTCATGGCGATCACCTCGTCACCCTCGGCGACGACCAGGCCGCCCACGAGCGACCCGCGGTCCTCGTTGAGCTTCATGGCCTTGATGCCGAGACCACCACGGCCCTGCTGGCGATAGTCGGAGACGAGGGTCCGCTTGGCGAAGCCGCCGTCGGTGACGGTGAAGACGAACCGGTCGTCCTCGGGCATCTCGGCGTCGATCACCGACATCGACAGCAGCGCGTCCTCCTCGCGGAACTTCATGCCCGTCACACCGGAGGTGGCTCGGCCCATCGGCCTCAGCTGGGCATCGTCGGCGCCGAACCGGATCGCCTGGCCCTTGCGGGAGACGAGCAGCACGTCGTCGACGCTGTTGCACAGGGCTGCGCCGATCAGCTCGTCGTCCGCCTCGCGGAACGCGATCGCGATGACGCCAGCCTGGCGCGGCGAATCGTACGCCGTCAGGTCAGTCTTCTTCACCAAGCCGCGGCGGGTGGCCAGCAGCAGGTACTGGGCGTCCTCGTACGACCGGATCGCCAGCACCCCGGCGATCGCCTCGTCGGGCTGGAAGCTCAGCAGGCCGGCCACATGACCGCCCTTGGCGTCGCGGCCGCCCTCGGGCAGCTGCCACGCTTTCACCCGGTAGACCCGGCCCTTCGTGGTGAAGAACAGGATCCAGTGGTGGCTGGTGGTCGCGAACAGGTGCGCCACCTCGTCGTCGGAGCGCAGGGTTGCTCCCCGTACACCCCGACCGCCGCGCTTCTGCAGCCGGTACTGGTCAGACCGGGTGCGCTTGGCGTAGCCGCCGTGGGTGATCGTGACGACCATGTCCTCGTCGGGGATCAGATCCTCATCAGACAGGTCACCGTCGGCGGCAATGATCCGAGTACGGCGGTCGTCGCCGTACTTCGCGACGATCTCGGCGAGCTCGGTGGAGATGATCTGACGCTGACGGTCCTCGCTGGCGAGGATCTGCTCCAGGTCGGCGATCAGCCGCTCCAGCTCGGCCAGGCGGTCAATGATCCGCTGGATCTCCATGGCCGCGAGCCGACGGAGCTGTGTGTCGAGGATGTTGTTGGCCTGCTCATCGTCGATGTCGAGCAGCTGCTTGAGGCCCTCGCGGGCAGCGTCTGCCGTACGGGCCGCACGGATCAGCGCGATCACGTCATCGAGCCGGTTGAGCGCCTTGACCAGGCCACGGTCGAGGTGGGCGCGACGGTTCGCCTCAGCGAGGCGGTACCGCGTACGCCGGACGATGACCTCGATCTGGTGGCGAATCCAGTACGAGATGAACTGGTCGAGCCGGAGCGTGCGAGGGACGTCGTCGACCAGCGCCAGCATGTTGCAGCCGAAGGTGTCCTGCAGCTGGGTGTGCTTGTAGAGGTTGTTCATCACCACGCGGGGCTGGGCGTCGCGCTTGAGCACGATGACGAGCCGCTGCCCCGTACGGGCCGAAGAGTCGTCGCGGATGTCGGCGATGCCGCTCAGCTTGCCCGCGTTGACCAGCTCAGCGATCTTGAGGGCGAGGTTGTCCGGGTTGCACATGTACGGCAGCTCGGTGACGACGAGCAGCGTACGGCCGCGGCTGTCCTCCTCGATGTCGATGACGGCCCGCATGATGACCGAGCCACGGCCCGTACGGTAGGCGTCCTCGATGCCCTTGCGACCCACGATCAGGGCGCCACGGGGGAAGTCGGGGCCCTTCACCCGCTCCATGGCCGCCTCGAGCAACTGCTCAGCGGGGGCGTCAGGATGCTCGAGCGACCACTGCACCGCCTCAGCCACCTCACGCAGGTTGTGCGTGGGGATGTTGGTCGCCATGCCCACGGCGATGCCCGTGGACCCGTTCACCAGCAGGTTCGGGAACCGGGCCGGCAGCACGACCGGCTCGGTGCCGCGGTTATCGTAGTTGGGCCGGAAGTCGACCGTGTCCTCGGTGATGTCGCGCACCATCTCCATGGCGAGCGGGGCCATCTTGCACTCGGTGTACCGCATCGCGGCCGCGGAGTCGTTGCCCGGCGAGCCGAAGTTGCCCTGGCCCGAGATCAGCGGCGCCCGCATCACCCACGGCTGGGCCATCCGCACGAGGGCGTCGTAGATCGCGGTGTCGCCGTGCGGGTGGTACTGGCCCATCACGTCACCGACGATGCGCGAGCACTTGTTCCAGCCGCGGTCGGGCCGGAAGCCACCGTCGTACATCGCGTACAACACTCGGCGGTGCACCGGCTTGAGCCCGTCCCGTACGTCAGGCAGCGCCCGCCCGACGATGACGCTCATCGCGTAGTCGAGGTAGCTGCGCTGGATCTCGACCTGCAGGTCGATCTGCTCCGTACGGGCCTCCCCGGGCGCGGCGAGCTCGTTGTTGTCGGCGCCTTCGACGGGGGTGTCGAGGTCGTTCGGTCCGTCAGTCATGTGTGTCTCCTGGTCAGGGGAGTGCTTCGTACGAGGTCAGGTGCGGGACTAGATGTCCAGGAACCTGACGTCCCTCGCGTTGCGCTGGATGAAGTGGCGGCGCTGCTCGACGTCCTCGCCCATGAGGATCGAGAACATCTCGTCGGCGCGGGCCGCGTCTTCGAGGGTGACCTGCAGGAGGGTGCGACTGTCGGGGTCCATGGTGGTCTCCCACAGATCCTCGGCGTTCATCTCACCGAGGCCCTTGTAACGCTGGATCGGGTTGACCTGGGGCAGCTTCTTGCCGGCCGCGAGGCCCATGTCGCGAAGCCCATCCCGCTCGGCGTCGTTGTAGGCGAGCTCGTGGGGGGCGTTGGTCCAGCGGATCCGGAACAGCGGCGGCTGCGCCAGGTAGACGTGACCTGCGGCGATCAGCGGCTTCATGAACCGGAACAGCAGGGTGAGCAGGAGCGTACGGATGTGGGCGCCGTCGACGTCGGCGTCGGCCATCAGCACGACCTTGTGGTAGCGCAGCTTGGCGACGTCGAAGTCCTCGTGGACGCCGGTGCCGAGCGCGTTGATGATCGCCTCGACCTCCTTGTTCTGGAGGATCTTGTCGAGCCGCGCCTTCTCAACGTTGAGGATCTTGCCGCGGATCGGGAGGATCGCCTGCGTCCGGGGGTCGCGCCCACCCTTGGCCGAACCGCCGGCCGAGTCGCCCTCGACCACGAAGACCTCGCACTCCTCGGGGTTGTTCGACTGGCAGTCCGACAGCTTCCCGGGAAGTCCGCCACCACCGAGCAGCCCCTTGCGTGAGCGAGCCAGGTCACGCGCCTTGCGGGCGGCGATCCGGGCGGTCGCAGCGGCCTGCGCCTTGCGTACGATGTCTCGTCCTTCAGCGGGGTTCATCTCGAACCAGTCGCCGAGCTTGTCGTTGACGACCTTCTGCACGAAGGAGCGGGCCTCGGTGTTGCCGAGCTTGGTCTTGGTCTGGCCCTCGAACTGCGGCTCGGCAAGCTTGACCGACACGATCGCGGTGAGGCCCTCGCGAATGTCGTCACCCGAGACGCGGTCCTCGCGCTTCTTGATCAGGCCCCACGTCTCGCCCCACCGGTTGACGGTGTTGGTCAGCGCGGCGCGGAAGCCCTCCTCGTGGGTGCCACCCTCGTGGGTGTTGATGGTGTTGGCGAAGGTGTGCACCGACTCGTTGAACGAGGTGTTCCACTGCATCGCGACCTCGAGGCCCATCCGCTGCGCCTCGGCGTTGGCCTCGACGGCGATCACCGAGGGGTTGATGTACTCCTTCGTGCCCATCAGGTACTTGACGTAGTCGATCAGGCCGTCGTCGAACTTGAACGTGTCGGAGATCTGCTCACCGAGGTCGTCGACATGGCCCTCGCGCTCGTCGGTGATGCTGATCAGCAGGCCCTTGTTCAAGAACGCCATCTCGCGGAACCTGGCCGAGAGGGTCTCGTACGAGTAGTTCGTCGTCTCGAAGATGTCAGGCGATGCGTAGAAGGTGACCGTGGTGCCAGTGTCAGGGGTCGCTTCGAGCCGCTCCAGGTCGGCCGTCGGCACGCCCAGGTTGAAGGTCTGCCGCCAGTGGTACCCATCGCGCTTCACATCGACCGTCAGCTCGGTCGACAGCGCGTTCACCACGGACACACCGACACCGTGGAGGCCGCCGGAGACCTTGTAGCCGCCGTCGCCGAACTTGCCGCCCGCGTGCAGCTTGGTCAGGGCCAAGGTGACGGCGGGGATCTTCTCGGTCGGGTGCTCCTTGACGGGGATGCCGCGCCCGTTGTCGATCACCCGGATGCCCCCGTTCGGCAGGATCCGTACGTCGATCGTGTCGCAGTAGCCAGCCAGCGCCTCGTCCACAGCATTGTCGACGACCT
Organism: Propionibacteriaceae bacterium; assembly: GCA_035416185.1. Lineage (GTDB taxonomy): Bacteria > Actinomycetota > Actinomycetes > Propionibacteriales > Propionibacteriaceae > JBHAES01. The sequence continues at coordinate 6,589 of DAOOHL010000011.1, forward strand.
CGTACACCAGGTGGTGCAGGCCGCGCTCGCCGGTGGAGCCGATGTACATGCCGGGGCGCTTCCGTACGGGCTCCAGGCCCTCCAGCACCGTGATCGCGTCCGAGTCGTAACTGCCCGCCTCGACGTTGGACGACATCCGGGTGGCCTGGGTGACGTATGACGGGCCCTCGTCGGTGAGGTCTCCAGCAGGGATCCCTGCCAGATCGATCGCATCGGGTGTGACGTCAAGCTCTGCCATGAGGCTCCTCGTTCGGCCCCGCTAGGGGCGACACCGGTCTGACGCCCAGTCCGTACGGTCTGTGGCAGGCCGCGGAAACGAGCGTCTCGTGAACATCACGATTCTACCCGAAGGGCCGCATCGGAGCCGAATCCTGAGGCCGTGTTCTGGGTCGCAAACCGCTCTGCGGGGGCTTCAACGGCCGTTTGGGCGTCATCGCGGGGGCGCCGACAGGGTTCCCCCTACGAATGGGGCTGCTGAGGCCTCAGAATCGCTTCCGGGTGGCGTCCTGCAGCCAGCGGCTTGGCAACCTATGACAACGCTGCCCAGCGGCGGTGCGGAGGGTGGCAGGCTGAGTGAGAGATCACTGGGCGACCGACGCCCACCACCCTAGCGAGAGGACTCCCATGGCCACCCTCGGCACGATGTTGATGATGTTGAAGGGCGAGATCGCCGAGCAAGGGATGTTCCCCATCCTGCAGCGGGTCTCCGACATCGGCTTCAAGGCCGTCGAGGTCTCCCAGGTTCCCATGGATGAGGCCAACGTGGGCGGTCTCGAGAAGGCGAAGAACGAGCTCGGCCTCGAGGTCGGCGCCATCTCGGTAGCCCTCAAGAAGGCGCCCTACCCCGCCATCGACGCCCTCGACACCGACTGGGACAAGATCATCTCCGACGCGTCGCGGCTGGGCACCCGCTACGCCCGGGTCGGCATGATGCCGTTGGAGGCCATGTCGTCGTTGCCCGCCCTGGAGGAGTACTGCGCTGAACTGGACGAGGGCGCTGCCCGCTTGGCCGCTGAGGGCATCACGCTCTGCTACCACAACCACCACGTCGACCTGGCCAAGTACGACGGCGAGCGGATCTTCGACATCGTCCGCCGGCTCGCCCCGAACGCCCGGTTCGAGATCGACCTGCACTGGGTGCAGCGTGGCGGCGCCAACCCGGTCCAGGTGCTCAAGGACTACGCCGGGTTTGTCGACCTGATCCACCTCAAGGACTACGCGATCGCCACCCTCGACCCAGCCGCGCTGAAGGCCCGGGCGTCCGGCGACATGGACGCTTGGCAGAGGTTGTGGAACGGCGTCGTCCGCTTCGCTCCCGTCGGCGACGGCAACATGGACTGGCCGGCGATCCTGGCCCAGGCGGTCGAGTCGGGCACCTCGTACATGTTCGTCGAGCAGGACGACCTGTACGGAGCCGACGTCTGGGAGTGCATCACCCGCTCGTACGAGCACGTGAAGCGACTCGGCTACGCGAGCTGACCTCCCGGTTCCGAGCGTGCCGAAAGGCACCAAAATCACGGAGAATCGTTGAATATCGTGCCTTTCGGCACCAAAATCAACGTCGGCCCGTGACTATGGTGCCTTTCGGCACCAGAATCAACGTCGGCCCGTGATTTTGGTGCCTTTCGGCACGCCGCTCAGCTGAGCAGCTGGACGATGATCGGCCCGGCCGTCCCTGAGCCGGACGCACCGTCCTTCACCCACACCGCGACGGCCAGGTCGTTGGCGGTGTAGCAGATCATCCAGCCGTGGGTAGGCAGCGTGGCTCCGGTGCCGTACTCGGCCGTCCCGGTCTTCGCGCCTGTGGCCACGCCAGCGAGGACGCGACCCGACCCGGCCTGCACGGTGTAGCTCATCACCGTACGGAGCTGGTCGGCCTCCTCAGCCGTGAGGGGGGCGGCCTTCGGGGTGGGCTTCGCCGTCGCGACGAGCCAAGGAACGGTCGTCTTCCCGGCTGCAACCGACGCTGCGAGCCCTGCCATGGCCAGCGGTGATGCCAGCACGCCGCCCTGGCCGATGAACTCCTGCGCCTTCTTCACATCAGAGTCCGGCTTCGGCACCTCGCCGTCGAAGACCGGGGCGCCGGCGTCGTAGTCCACCCCGACGCCGAGGGAGGCCGCGGCTGCCATCAGGTCGTCACCGGTGACGCGGCCGTACTCGTTGATGAAGGCGGTGTTGCAGGAGGAGGCGACGGCGTCCTTGAGCGGGATCCGGCCGACCTTCGACGAAGGGAAGTCGGAGTAGTTCTTGAACGGCCAGCCGTTGACCGTCGTGGTGGCGGTGCAGTTGACGATCGAGTCGGGCGTCAACCCCTTGCGCAGCAGCGCGAGGGTGGTCGCGATCTTGAACGTCGATCCGGGTGCCCACTTGCCGAAGTTGGCCTCGGGCTGGCCAGCCGTGCCGGGTGAGTTGGCGATCGCCAGGACGGCGCCGTCGGAGGGTCGGACGATCGCTGCCGCCGACGCGCCGGGGATGCCGGCCATGACCTTTTCGGCCTTGAGCTGGAGGTCCATGTCGAGGCTGATCTGCAGCGGGGTGCCAGCCACCGGGTCCGCGTTGAAGATGACGGTCGGAGTGACCGAGGCCTGGGGCGAGGGCGTGGCTGAGGGGCGCGCGGAGGCCGACGCTGATGCCGCGCTGGAGCCGGAGGCCGACGGGGCCGGGCTGGCGCTCGGGGCCCGGCGGCCCACGATCGTGACTCGCGCGCCCGCCTTGCCGCGCAGCTGGGCATCGTGCCGCCGCTGCAGCCCGGTCAGTCCGACCTGGTCACCCGCTGCGATCTCCCCGTTGGACGCCTTGATCAGCTCAGGCGTGGCCTCGCCCACCACGCCCAGGATCTCGTCGGCGAAGTCGGGTGACAGGGGCAGCATGGCCTTGCTCTCGACCCCGGCGGCACCCTTGATTGACGCCACCGCAGCCGGCACCTGCCCTTGTCGCAGCGTGATCGCTACGACGAACGCGCGCGGTCCGGCGGCTGCCACCTGCGCTGCGTAGGCGTCGGGGTTCACGCCCACGACGCCAGCGAGGGCACGTGCAGCGGCCGCCCACTGGTCGGCGGGGATGAAGGTCTTGTCGATCCCGACCTTGACCACGGTGTGTTCCTCGACGAGGGCAACGCCGTTGTTGCCGGTGATGCCGGCCCGCTTGGCGACCGTACGGGTGTGGACAAGACGGTTGGTGGCGTCGAGTTTGGGGTGGACAACCGCAGGGGACCAGACCAGCTTCCAACCCTGCGAGTGGACGAGCTTGACCGGGGACTCGTACGACCACGCGCCGGCCGGGAAGGGCCAACTGTAGGTGAGGGTGACGGTCGCGTCGGGGGTGTCCTTGGCGTACACGATCGGGCCGGCCGTGACCTTCGGCTTGAAGCCGTCCATGCCGGAGATGATCTGATCGACGTCGCTCTGGGCCTGCACCGTCGACGAGTCGAGCGCTGCACGGGAGACGTCGAGGTTGGCCAGCGCAGTGACGATCGCGGCCACCGTGTCGTCAGCGACGGGCAGGTTCAGCGGTGGCTTGGGCGCCTCGTCTGGCTTCTTGGCACAACCCGCAGCGGAGAACGCGAGCAGCAGCACCAGCAGCCAGGCCAGCGGTCCGGTCCAGCGCTTCTGCATGGGCGGGTCCTCCTGGGGTCGAGCACGTCTGGCAGAGCCACGTTGTACGGGGTCAGGCTAACCGCTGGGCACCAACAGCCCGACCACCAGCAGCACCTGGGCGAGGTGGTACGTCACCATCACCGCTGGACCGTGCCACCGCTTGGTCGCGAGGAACAGGGAGCGGCCGAGCATCAGGTCGGACGCGACGAAGAAGGCAGCGCCCGCGACCAGTACCCAGGGTCCCCGGGCGGCAGCGGCGATGAGGAGCGCGAGGATGACCGCCTGGTAGACGATGACGGGAGCTCGCAGGGCTCCTGCGGCCCGGGCCACGGGACGTCCCCAGACCGCAGCCAGGACGAGAGCGATGGGGACGGCGACCACCCCCGGCCACGGGAACGGCCACCCGGACTGTGGAGCCCACGCGATGGCGGCGAGGTAGGCGAGGTGTCCGAGCAGGAAAGCTCCCAATCCCAGGGGCAGCCGATAGGCAGCGGGGGGATCTCCTGACGGCGGGTCCAGCAGGGCAACGTCGCCCACCAGCCCACAGACCAAAGCCAAGAGGAGCGCCATGGCGACCGGTCCGGGACCTGGAACGAGCAGGACCAACCCGATCAGCGCCAGCATCGGCAGCGGCTTCACCAGCACCATCAGCCGACGGTCACCTTGCCACGCAGCCCACCAGGAGACCGGCGCCGAGACCGCCAGGACCACGGCGAGCACGCCCCACAGCGGACCGACCCCAGACGCCAACTGCTGCATGGATCCATCGTCCCAGGTCGTTGTTATCCCCTTCCCGGATACTGGTCCTGGAATACTGTCCTCACTCGTGTAGTTGAAAGGTCAACTACTCAGGAAGGAAGCAGGACATGCAGTTCGGCATCTTCTCTGTCAGCGACATCACGACCGACCCGACCACCGGCCGTACGCCGACCGAGCGCCGGCGGATCAAGAACCTGGTCGAGATCGCAGTCAAGGCCGAGGAGGTCGGTCTCGATGTCTTCGCCACCGGGGAGCACCACAACCCACCCTTCTTCGCGTCGTCGCCCACGACGTTCCTGGCCAACATCGCCGCCCGGACCGAGCGGATCATCCTCTCGACCGCGACCACGCTGATCACCACGAACGACCCGGTGCGGCTGGCGGAGGAGTACGCGATGCTTCAGCAGCTCGCCGACGGCCGCGTCGACCTGATGCTCGGGCGCGGCAACACCGGACCGGTCTATCCGTGGTTCGGCAAGGACATTCGCGACGGCATCTCACTCGCCGTCGAGAACTACGCGCTGCTGCACCGGCTGTGGCGGGAGACTGATGTCGACTGGCAGGGGAAGTTCCGTACCCCGCTGTCCAGCTTCACCTCCACGCCGCGCCCCATGGATGACGTGCCTCCCTTCGTCTGGCACGGGTCGATCCGTTCGCCCGAGATCGCCGAGCAGGCGGCCTACTACGGCGACGGCTTCTTCCACAACAACATCTTCTGGGGCCCAAGCCACACGAAGCGGATGATCGACCTCTACCGCCGCCGCTGGGAGTTCCACGGCCACGGCCCGGCCGACACGGCCATCGTCGGACTTGGTGGCCAGTTCTTCATGCGCCGCAACAGCCAAGACGCTGTACGGGAGTTCCGTCCGTACTTCGACAACGCTCCGGTGTACGGTCACGGCCCCAGCCTGGAGGAGTTCACCGAGACGACGCCGCTGACCGTGGGCAGCCCCCAAGAGGTGATCGAGCGCACCCTGTCGTTTCGCCGCTACGCCGGTGACTACCAGCGTCAGATGTTCCTGGTCGACCACGCTGGCCTGCCGCAGAAGACCGTCCTGGAGCAACTCGACCTGCTCGGCGAGATTCTGCCTGACCTGCGGAAGGGCTTCGCGGAGGGTCGTCCGGCGCACATCCCGGAGGCCCCGACGCACGGCTCGCTGCTCGCTGCGAAGCTCGCTTCCGGTGAGCTCGCCGTCGAGGCTGCTTCGACCGTACTCGACACGGTGACCGGGAGGTCTGCATGAGCGACGTCCGTACGGTGGCCGTGGTCACCGCAGGGATGGGAGTCCCGTCTGCGACGGCCAAGCTGGGCGACCGGCTCAGCGCGGCCGTTGCGGCGGCCCTCGACGTTCACGGGATCACAGTCGACCTCGATCGGATCGAGATCCGCGACGTGGCCCATGAGGCGGTCAACGCTGCGCTCACCCACGTGAACGGTTCTGCGTTGCAGACCGCCCTCGACCAGGTGACCGCCGCCGACGCACTGGTGGTCGTCACCCCGGTCTGGAACGGCTCGTACTCCGGACTGTTCAAGCTCTTCTTCGACGTCCTCGAGGAAGGAGCGCTGGCCGGCAAGCCGGTCCTGCTCGCCGCGACGGGTGGGACCGCCCGGCACTCGCTGGCCATCGACCAGGCGATGCTGCCCATGTTCTGGATGCTCAAGGCGAGGCCCGTACCGACGCCCGTCTTCGCCGCAACCGAAGACTGGGGCACGGCGTCCGGGCTCAATGCCCGGATCCAGCAGGCGGCCGCTGACCTGGCAGACGCAGTGGTCGGGACTGCCCCGGTCACCCAGGCTGACCCGTTCGACGTCGTGGACTTCAGCGAGCTCCTGGGCCGCTGAGGCGTCACGACGAGAAGGTCGGGTTGGGTCTCCGCTCTAGGAGCTGTCGTCCGGAGTATCGGCCGGGTCTGGGTCCTGTGTGGCCGCGTGTGTACTTTCGCGATACGTACAGCCTCGGGGAGCCGCTATACGGGCTTGCCCGGGGCTGTGCGTATCGCAGAGTTACAGGTCAGGGCCCAGAGACGGGTCGTCCGGCTCGGACCTAACCTTGTTGCCAGGCCGTGAACCACAGAAGTTCACAACCTCGAGCCACCGTGACTTCAACCCACCTCCAGACATATAGATCTGTAACTGTCACGGTCACCGCTGTGGATCTGTGGAGAATGAGAGTCACCGCAGGCCGCACCTGAATGACAACGATGTGACTGTTGTGGACGGCATCGAACTACACGGGGAGGATCTGCGGAGAGATCGGTGGATCGCTGCCCGGAGATCCAGCCCCACCAGCCGATCCCCGATCTGTCCACAGAAGCCTGTGGATGGCTGTGGGTAGGTAGGAACCTGCGGAGTACCGAAGATGAGCAATGTGGAATTGGGGGGCGAAGTCCCCTCCCAGAAGACACAACAGCCCCTCCCGGACAACACAGCCCCTACCGCCGAGAAGCCTGGTTCCTGATCCGGTTGGTGATCTCTGTGACCGTCGTGAAGATGGCCCGGTCTCGGCTGATCAGGTCCTTGATCTTCTTGTTGGCGTGCATCACCGTCGTGTGGTCTCGGCCGCCGAACACCTTGCCGATCTGCGGCAGCGACATGTCGGTCAGCTCGCGGCACAGGTACATCGCGATCTGTCGAGCAGTGGCGACGCTCTGGGCACGGCCCGGACCGGTCAGCTCCTCGACTGACAGCTGCACATGTGACGAGGTCTGCTCGATGATCATCTGCGCGGTGATGGGCTTGTCCTGGCCCTCGGGGATCAGGTCCTTCAACACGACTTCGGCCAGCGGCAAGTCAACCTCACGGCCGTTCAACGACGCGTACGCCGTCACTCGGATCAACGCACCCTCGAGCTCACGGATGTTGGACTGGATCTTCGAGCCGATGAACTCCAGCACTTCTGGACCCACCGTCAGCTTCTCGGCCGACGCCTTGCGGCGCAGGATCGCGATCCTCGTCTCCAGGTCGGGCGGCTGGATGTCGGTCAGCAGACCCCACTCGAACCGCGACCGAAGCCGTTGCTCGAGCGCCTCCAGCAGCTTCGGCGGACGATCGGACGTCATCACGATCTGCTTCTGCGCGACGTGCAGGAAGTTGAACGTGTGGAAGAACTCCTCCTGGGTCTGGATCTTCGACTCCAGGAACTGGATGTCGTCGACCAGAAGCACGTCGACCTCGCGGTAGGTACGCCGGAACTGGGCCGTCCGGTTGTCCGAGATCGCGTTGATGAAGTCGTTCGTCAGCTCCTCAGTCGACACGTACTTCACCCGCAGGTGCTGGTGGTAGGTGTGCACGTAGTGCCCCAGCGCGTGTAACAGGTGGGTCTTGCCCAGTCCAGAGGGACCGTAGATCAACAGCGGGTTGTACGACTTCCCAGGTGCCTCAGCCACTGCAGCCGCCGCAGCGTGGGCGAACCGGTTCGACTCGCCGATGACGAAGGTCTCGAACGTGTACTTCGGGTTGAGTCGGTCGTGCTCACGAGCCCGTACCGGACGCTCTGCACGGGTGACCGGCTGCTCCTGGCGTGGCTCCTCGTGTGTGGGCACGCTGTCGGGCAGCGGTCCTGGTGACAGCTCGGCGTCGTGCAACGCGGTGTCGATCGACACCACCAGGTGGATCGTCCGTGCATAGTGGTCGGACAGTGTGTGCTCGATCCGGCTCCGAAGACGGTTCTCCAGACGGTCACGGGTGAACTCGTTGGGGGCAGCCACCATGAACGTGGCCTCGTGCAACATGAACGGCTTGCAACTGGCGACCAGGGCTCGCTGGGGCGGCTCGAGTGCTTCCATCACCCGACGCCAGACCAAGTCAAGCGGAATGCCGTCGGTGGACTCGGTGGACCTGTCAGGCCAGGCGTCGGACGAGTTCGACACGATGTCTGTCCTTCCTGAACCTGCCTACCCAGGTCGGTCCGCACGTCGTCTCCGACACCCCCCGCCCGTGTATCCACAGCTTGATCCACAGGTTGTGAATGAGAGACCATCAACGCGTCGGGATGGTCTACCCCGGCGTCGACGGCTCGTCCGAACCTAATGGCCCACCCGCGGGACGCGCAAGCCAGTGAGTGTCTTCTGCAGTCGGATCGGCGTGTCGACTGGACGAACATCACCGGAAGTGTCTGTTTCGGTGCTCCGTTTGCCCAGAGGTGGGCAGCCCGCGTATCGTAGGTGGGTCGCTGGACGTCAGCGAACAAACCGATGTGTCGGCGCTTCCCCAAAGAGCGTGGCACCAACTTCTCTGATCGGGAGTACGCCGTGACCAAGCGCACCTTCCAGCCGAGCAACCGGCGTCGCAGCCGTACCCACGGCTTCCGCACCCGGATGCGCACTCGCGCCGGCCGGGCCATCCTGGCTGAGCGCCGTCGTAAGGGCCGCGCAGTCCTGTCGGCCTGAACCAACGCCCGATGCTGCCGGCGGCCCACAGGCTGAACCGACCGGACGACATCCGGGCCACGGTCCGTCATGGTGCGCGCGCCGGCCGGCCGAGCCTCGTGGTTCATGCCCTCGCGAAAGAGACCCCGCCTTCCCGGGCGGGGTTCGTCGTGTCCAAGCAGGTCGGCGGCGCCGTCGTACGGAACCGCGTGAAGCGGCGCCTGCGGCATCTGGTTCGCCCTGAGCTGGAAGCTGTCGGTGGCCCGGTCGACGTGGTCGTACGGGCTCTGCCGGCGGCAGCACTCGAACCCAACCGGCTTGAGGCTGATCTGCGCTCAGCCTGGCGGGCGGCGATGAGCAAGGTCGAGGCGACCAGGTGAAATACCCACTGATCTGGTTCGTCAAGGGCTGGCGGAAGTTCATCTCTCCGCTGTACGGCGACGTGTGCCGCTACTACCCCTCGTGCTCGGCGTACGGGCTGCGAAGCTTGGAAGTACATGGGGCAATCAAGGGCTCCTGGTTGACGGTGACCAGGATCGTCCGGTGCAACCCCTGGTCGGCGGGCGGGATGGACCCCGTACCAGGAACGCCCGAGGCCGAAGCCTGGGCACAAGAGCAGCGGCTCGCAGCCGCGACCGCGGGTCCCGCCGGGACCCCTGAGCAAGGACGTGATGCATGAGCTGGGTGACCCCGCTGCTGCTGTTCGGGATCGGCGACTCGATTCTCGGCTTCCTCGACACCTTGATGACGCCGATCTATGCGGCGATCTCCGGGATCCTGATGGTGGCCTACCGGCTGCTGAGCCCCGTCTTCGGCGAGGGCTCCGGTATGGCCTGGGCGCTCGGCATCATGGCGCTGACCGTGGTGATCCGTACCCTGCTGATCCCGCTGTTCGTGAAGCAGATCAACTCGGCCCGATCGATGCAGCTACTCGGACCGAAGCAGAAGGCACTCCAGGAGAAGTACGGCGCCGACCGCGAGCGGCTCGGCCAGGAGACGATGAAGCTCTACCAGAGCGAAGGCGTCAACCCGATGGCGTCCTGCTTCCCGCTGCTGCTGCAGATGCCGATCTTCATTGGCCTGTTCCAGGTGTTGAACTCCGCGTCCCATGGTCAGGCCAAGGGCTACTTCTTCGAGCAGAACCCAGACCTGGTCAAGTCGATGATGGAGTCGTCACTGTTCGGGGCGAAGCTCGCTGGCACGGCGTTCCCGTTCGTCCCCTTTGGCGCTACCCAGATTCTGGCGCTCCTGCTCGTGGCGGCCATGACGGCGATCCTGTTCGTCACGCAGCTTCAGCTGATGAGCAAGAACATGCCGCCCGAGGCGATGACCGGTCCGTTCGCCCAGCAGCAGAAGATGATGCTGTACCTGTTCCCCTTCATGTACATCTTCATGGGCATGTCGATCCCGATTGGCGTGCTTCTGTACTGGACGACGTCGAACCTGTGGACGCTGGGGCAGCAGTACTACATCATCCACAACAACCCCACCCCGAACACCCCCGCCTACCTGGCGTGGGAGGACCGGATGCGGGCCAAGGGCAAGGACCCCCGGGTCATCGAGGCGCAGCGGCTGGCGAAGCGTACGGGCCGCAAGGTGACCACGACCGCTGCCGCCGGCGAGCCCCAGGACCCGACCCCGACCGAGGGCGGCTCGACCGCACCAAGGCCGCAGGTGCAGCGGCAGCAGATCCAGCGGCAGCAGCCGCGCAACCAGAGCCGTTCGAACCGGCGGAGGGTGACCCCGCCGGAGTCGACGACCAACAAGGAAGGGGCGACCGAATGACCCAGGTCGACGAGACTGTCGTGACCGAGGCCGCTGACGAGGCTGCGAACGATGTGACTGCTGAGGTGACCGAGGGCGGCGCCGAGGGTATGCAGGCGGCCGCCACCGATGCTGGCAGCGCCGAGGATGCCGAGGGCGACGACGCCGTTGAGGCTGAGGGTGGCAGCGAGGATCCTCTGGAGAACGAGGGCGAGATCGCCGCGGACTACCTGGAGGAGCTGCTCGATATTGCAGACCTCGATGGTGACATCGATACCTTCGTTGAAGGTGGCCGAGCGCACGTGTCGATCGTGACCCAGGGTGACCAGTTGGTCGGCAAGAACGGTGAGGTGCTTGATGCGCTTCAGGAGCTGGCTCGACTCGCCGTGATGACCGAGACCGGTCGCCGCAGCCGCCTGATGCTTGATGTGGCCGGTCACCGCGACCGTCGTCGCAAGGAGCTTCAGACCCTCGCGAAGGACGCCATCGCGGAGGTCAAGGAGACGGGCGAGCGTGTTCGGCTCAGCCCGATGAACCCGTTCGAGCGCAAGATCGTGCACGACGTGGTTGCGGGCGCTGGCCTGGTCAGCGAGTCCGAAGGCGAGGAGCCCAACCGGCGCGTCGTCGTTCTTCCGGCCTGACGTGTCCCCCGAGGCGGGGCAGCCGCTTCCCGATGAGCCGGCGGCGTCCGTGCTGTCCGGGGTGTTCGGTGACCGTCTCGATGCTGTACGGCAGTACGCCGGGATGCTCGCCACCCGAGGGGTGGAGTGGGGCCTGATCGGGCCACGTGAGGTGGGCCGAATCTGGTCCCGGCATGTGCTGAACAGTGCGGCGGTTGCGCCCCTCCTGGGTCGGGGCGAGACGGTGGTCGATGTGGGGAGCGGTGCTGGCCTGCCTGGCATCCCGCTCGCGCTGGCTCGCCCTGATGTGCGGGTGACACTCCTGGAGCCTTTGGAGCGGCGCGATGAGTTCCTGAGGTTGGCAGTGGACGAACTCCAACTCGGCGGACAGGTGGACTGTGTGCGCGGGAGAGCAGAGGACGTCAAGGGCGAGACGTGGGGCGTCGTGACATGTCGTGCCGTGGCGCCCCTGGGCAAGCTGGTGGCCTGGACTGCTCCCCTCTTCCTCCCCCATGGAACCCTGCTGGCCCTGAAAGGCGAGTCGGCCGCCGACGAGATCACCAAGAACGCCAAGGAGCTGAAGAAGGCGAAGCTCAGCGCGGAGGTGATGGTCGTTCGGGCTCACCCGGACGCGGAGCCCACCAGAGTCATTAAAGTGGCGAGAGCACTATAGCCGTTCATCTATGTAGCAGTAAAGCACTAGAGGCATAAGTCGATATAGATCTTCTCATACAGCGTGGTGTGTGTTGGGTGAGGCGGCTCATGGACCCTTCGACAAGCTTGGGGACCGAGCAATGCTCCCACCGGATTTCCGCCGCTGTCAGTCCGGCTTGTAACGGGGTTTGGATCGTGGGAAGCGGTGTGGACGTCAAGCACATTCTTCGGTCCCTGAGCTGTCGAAGGGTCCTGAGTCGGGCGTTGTCCACGGGGACGCTGGTGCCATCACTGGTCCCCAGTTCAGATGGAAGTGTGGCGCTTGACTGGTGATGGGGCCACGATGCTCCGATGGTGACCTCATGCTATGTCCTTCGCTGTTCGGAGGACTCTTGGCACGTGGGCAGCACTCGGTCCCTAGCTCACCTCGGCATGGGACGTGGGCGGTGGCTCGGGGTTCTGGGTAGGGTGGGACGGTCCGGTGAAAGGCGGTTGGTGTGGCGAAGAACGTACTCCCGGAGGGGCAAGCTACTGAGGCTCCGTTCGATGTGAAGCAGATGCCTCGAAAGGAGTCGTTCGAGCGCGACGAGTTCGACACCGCCCCATCGGCAGGCACTCCCCTGTACGAACCTCGCGTTTCACGTGAAACACCGCACTTTCCTTCCCCGGTGACCACGCGGATCATTGTCGTTGCAAACCAGAAGGGTGGCGTGGGCAAGACCACTACATCGGTGAACCTTGCCGTCAGCCTCGCTCTCGGCGGCCTGAAGGTCCTGGTCGTGGACGTGGACCCCCAGGGCAACGCCTCGACTGCCCTCGGCGTGGACCATCGTCCCGGGGTGCGTGGCACGTACGAGGTGCTGATCGACGATGACGAGATGGCATGGCATGTCGTCTCGAGCCCGGAGGCGCCCTCGCTGAAGGTGCTGCCGGCCACGATCGATCTTGCCGGCGCCGAGATTGAGCTGGTCGGCCGCGAGGGCCGCGAACGGCGACTGGAGGCGGCCCTCGCGGCCTACGTGGCGGGGAACCCCACTGACTATGTGATCCTCGACTGTCCGCCCTCGCTGGGGCTGCTCACGCTCAACGCGCTCGTTGCTGCCAACGAGATTCTGATTCCTATCCAGTGTGAGTACTACGCCTTGGAAGGTGTCTCCCAGTTGGCTCGTACGATCGAGATCGTTGCCAAGGGCCTCAACACGAAGCTGAGCATCTCGACGGTCCTCCTCACGATGTATGACGGCCGTACTCGCCTCTCGTCGCAGGTCGCGGATGAGGTGCGTCGCCACTTTCCCAGCCAGACGCTCGCTACCGTCATCCCGCGCTCGGTCCGCATCTCAGAAGCACCCAGCTACGGACAGAGCGTCATCACGTATCACGCTGGCTCGGCAGGAGCGATCGCCTACCTGCGGGCCGCCGAAGAGATTGCCCGCCGCGACGAGGAGAAGGTATGAACAAGCGACCGAGTGGACTCGGACGGGGTCTGGGTGAACTGTTCCAGCGAACCGATGGGCCAAGTACGGGAATTGATGGGGCGCCTGAAGTCGCGGCCATGCCGTCGGGGGCGCACTTCGCGGAGATCCCAGTCGAAGCGATCACTCCCAACCCACGCCAGCCACGCACCGTCTTTGACGAGGATGCGCTCCAGGAGCTCGTCGACTCGATTAGGGAGGTCGGCCTGCTACAGCCCGTGGTCGTACGACCTGTTTCACGTGGAACATTCGAACTGGTCATGGGCGAGCGGCGGCTACGCGCCACGCGAGAGGCGGGCCTGGCAACCATCCCAGCCATCGTCCGGCCAACGGAGGAAGCTGACCTGCTTCGAGATGCCCTTCTTGAGAACCTCCACAGGGCCCAGCTCAACCCACTCGAGGAAGCGGCCGCTTATCAGCAACTGATGGACGACTTCGGCTGCACCCAGGAGGAGTTGGCCCGCCGCATCAAGCGCTCTCGGCCGCAGATCAGCAACACCATCCGCCTTCTCCGCCTACCCTCCGCAGTTCAGCGTCGCGTTGCTGCTGGTGTGCTCAGCGCCGGCCATGCGCGGGCCCTGCTAGCACTGGAGCAGCCCGAGGCTCAGGAGAGGCTGGCGCAGCGCATCGTTGCTGAGGGTCTGTCGGTACGAGCTACCGAGGAGATCGTCACGCTGACCGCGCGGGAGGAGCCGAAGCAGCGTCGATCGGTCGCTCCCCGTACCCCCAGCGCGCGCGCCCTGGAGGTGGCCAACGACCTCTCTGACTGGTTCGACACTCGGGTCAAGGTCGACATCGGGCGCAGCAAGGGCCGGATCACGATCGAGTTCGCCTCAGAGGAGGACCTGGATCGCATCCTCACCATCGTCGGACACGACAAAGAGTGAAACGTCTTTATCGATAAATTACTGTATGCCTGAAGTGATGTAGCTCTTTGGTTATCGCGCCGACCCTTCCACAAGCTCAGGGACCGAAGCCGGGTCCTTCGACAAGCCCCAGACCACACCGGGGCCCTTCGACAAGCGCTGGGACCGGAGTGGAGGTCCTTCCACGACCCCCGAGCGGGGATGGCGCCGTCTGACCTCCGTACAGGGTCAGCGGACGACGCTGGCGTTGCTGTTCGCAAGCTTGCGCTGGACGTCCTTGCGGGCGAAGTACTCCGCCACGAAGGAGAGAAATGGCACCGTACCCGCCAGACCGATCGCGATCAGATTGCGCAGGCTCCACTTCGCCCGACGGCCGAGGTCCCAGGCGGTGATCAGCAGGATCATGTATAGCCAGCCGTGCGGGATGCCGAGATAGGTGACCCAGCGGTCGTCGTGCCAGATGTACTTCATCGGCATCGCGAACAGCATCAGACCGACCAGCAGCAGACCGACGATGTAGGCCATCACCCGATAGCGCACGAGGGCGGACTTCACCGCAGGGATGTTGGCCGCCGGAATCACCGGGCCAAGCGGCATGCTGATCTTCACCCGATCCCCAGACTGCCCGGTTGACGAGTCCGACCCAGTGCTCGGGGTCCGGCGTGCATCCTCAGTCATGGCGTCCTTCTCTCGGTGAACCAGCCTCACCCTACTTCGTCGCGTCGCGCTCTGGCCCCTCACCAGCGACCGCTGACACGGGGTCTTCACCCGCGGGTGGCTGCAACCCGGCCTCATCCGCGTCGGCCAACAGGAAGCCCCGGCGGTCGTACGACCTGGCCACCGCTCCCGCCATCACCAGGGCGAACGCGCCAAAGACCCACCACTGCAGCGCATACCCGGCGTTGCGATCCTCCCCCGCCGCGCGTGGCAGCACGACAGCGGCCGGAGCCATGCCCTGAGCACGGGCGTCGACCTCGCGAAGGGTCACGAACCCATCCACCACCTGCTGCGGCCAGGCCTGGGCGAGCTGCTGAAGCCGTACGGAAGCCAGCCGCCCAGGCTCCACCGTTCGCGACTCCCCGGGCTCGGCCGGTAGGAACACCCCTGACTGCGTCACGGTGCCCGTGGGCGCGGGTGACGACGGGGACATTCCCCGTACCACCGCCAGCACCCGACCGTCAGCGATCTGAAGCGGGGTCAACACCCGTACAGCACCGTCGGCCCCCTGTACCAGAACCTCCTGCGCGGGGAGGTAGCTGCCGGACACCACGACCGTACGACCCCACAGCCCGGTCAGCTCCGATCCGGACTGCGTGGTCAACGTGACCGCGGGCGCGAGCGTGGCAGCCTCACGCGCCTGCGCCCCTTGCGACTCGAACACCTGCGCCTGCCAGAGTCCCAACCACACGCACACGCTCGCCACGGCAACGCCAACCGCCATGATCAGAGCCGGTACGACCGCGCGGGGGAGCGTCACGTCAGCGCGCGCCCCGTGCACGGGCCACCGAGACCAGCTGCAGGAGCAACTCACCCAGGTCCAGACCCGCGGCCTCGACCGACAGCGGCAAGGTCGACGTCTCCGTCATCCCGGGTGCCACGTTCACCTCCAGGAAGACAGGGAAGCCGTCCTCGCC
>DAOOHL010000012.1:0-21645 GCA_035416185.1 Propionibacteriaceae bacterium
TGACCTCTGCCTTATCAGGGCAGCGCTCTAACCGTCTGAGCTATAGGCCCGCGTTGCGAGGACCAACGGTATCGCATCGAGTGGGGGCCCTCAAATTGCATCGGCGATTCGGTCGATCGCAGGCGCTGAGTGTCTGGCGACTGTCGTTGTTCACAGGGCTTGGCTGGCGACGATGTTGTCCACAGATCGCGGAGTCGTCCCTTGTGGCGGTGAGAGTACGGGCTTATAATCGTACACATGAACACATCGATGGTCGATCCGATGGAGGAGGCGCTAGCGGCAGCCATGCCGCAGCCAGCGCTGTCCTTTCTGGTGCCCATCGGTGAGGATTCGGGCTCCCTTGGGCATCATCCTGGCTCGCGGGCAGCCGTGGCGCGGCTGCATGACGTACGGGAGCGGCGGGTCGCCGTTGAGGTGTGCTCGCTCCTGGCGGTTGCCGACCTGTCGATGCAGCTCGAGCTGGTGATGGACGACTGTGAGCAGTACTGGGAGGACTTGTTCGACGACCCGGGCAGCCGGCTTGTCCGGCCGATCGGGATCGTTCTGGCGGCCGAGGAGATCGCGACCGCATGGGGGATCCCTACCGATGTGGCCGGCAACTGGCTCCGCCAAGTCATGTTCCTCTACCGTCGGATGCCCTGCACCTGGTCGGCCGCGGTGACCGGCGCGATCCGGGAGTGGACTGTCCGGGAGGTCGCTGACGTCGTCTACCGCTCGGGACTGTCGGCCGACAAGGTCGCGATCGTCGATGAGGAGCTCGCCGGCATCCTTCCCGGTCTGACCCACCAACGATCCTTGAACGTGGCGTACGGCTACATCGTCGCTGCTGACCCTGACCGGGCTGCTGAGCGCGAAGCACGACTTCGCCGCGGGCGCCAGGTTCGGCTCTCATCCGCATCACGCGGCGACCCCGCCACACGGGTTCTCTGGGCTGCGATGCGGTCGTCGGATGCCTGCCTGCTCTATGCCGCGGCTCGTCAGGTGGCTGAGCTCCTGCCACCCGGTGTGGGTGCGAACGCGGACGAGCGTACGGCGTTGGCGCTCGGCATCCTGGCGACGCCGGCCCGGGCGCTGGCGCTGCTTCAGAGCTCTCTGCAGCCCGAGCTCGTCGCTGCTGAGACCGACCTTCCGACCGCTGCTCTCAGCGTCGAGCGGGACTTCGCACCCGCCACCCTGAGCGCCGCGCCGGACCTCACGACCACCAGACTGGGCGCCGAGCCGGAGTTGGCATCCATCGCATCGAGCGCCGGTATGGACGTCCGGGTTCTCGCAACGAGCGCTGATCGAGACTTCGCGACCTCCGCACCGATCGCCGAGCCACGGCCACCGAGCCTCGGCGCGACCACCAATCTTCAGCAGCTTGCAGACCTCAGCCAAGACCCACCCCCGCGTCCGCACGGGTGGTGGCTGGTCGAGCCCCCTGAGCACTGGTCTCCCGAGCCACCCGCTCGTTGGCGCTCCGCCTGGGATGAGGAGGAACAGGCCAAGCACGCGACGTGGTGGCTCCTCGACCCGCCCGATGAGCCCGACGTCGTACCCCCGGGAGCCGACCCACGCTCCCCGGCTGGTTGCCGTGGCCACACGTGCGGGTCGGTCTCCGTACCTCCCCACAAGCTGGCGCCACGCGCCGACCTCGTCGTGCACATCAGCGCGGAGACAGCAGAGCGCGGTTCGGGTGTCGCGCGCCTCGAGGGCCATGGTCCGCTCAGCCTGACTGGACTGCGCGAGCTCTTCGAGGGTTGGCAGCTCCGCGTCCGCCCGGTGGTCGATCTCAACCAGCTGCCTGCGGTTGATCGCTACGAGGTTCCCGACCTGCATCGCTTCGCTGTCCAGCAACGCGACCCGTACGACGTCTTTCCCTGGTCGAACCGGCGCGCGGCGTCCCTCGACCTCAACCATGTGCAGCCGTACCGCTCGGGTCGTCCCGGCCAGACCCGGGTGGGGAACCTCGTGCCGTTGACCCGGACGAACCACCGCGCCACGACGGGCCGCCACGCTTGGCGCGTCACCCGCACCGCCGACGGGTTCTGCGAATGGACCTCACCGTTCGGCTACACCTACGCGACGGGTCCCACGGGAACACTCCGCCGAGCACTGGCCGCCTGAACGGCGCCGGCTCAGCCTGCCCCGACCACGTCGGGCTCCGTTGTGGCGGCGAGGTATGGCACCTCGGGCACCGTGGCTCCTCCGGTGTCGTACACCTCGACCCCCGCCAACACAGCACCATCGCCGACCAGCTCAACGACCAACTGGGAGGCAACTCTTGAACCGATCGCGTGGATCCGCCGCTCGCCGATCGTCATCCCCGCCGCGACCACCCTGTCGTCGACCAGAACGCGATGTCCGGTCACCCGCTGGCCAGCGTTGTAGTCCTCCGTCAGGACCACGTGGTCGAACCGTACGTCACCGTCGAACGCAGCCCGCCACCGACCATCCCCCAGCGGCTCGACCAGAGCGGCCACCGGCGAGCCGAAGCGTCGATCCAGCTCCGCTCGCCACTCCCGCAGCCGCGCCACGTCAGCATCGTCCAACAGCCCACGCCGATCCGGCGGAACATTCAGCAGCAGGTTCGCCCCCATCCCGACCGACCGATAGTAGATCGCCAGCAGATGATCCACCGACTTGGCACCATCCGACGCCGACCAGAACCACCCCCTGCGAAGCGACACGTCACACTCGGGCGGTAGATAAGCGTCACCTCCGAGCCCAACCCACGCCTCGTCGTACGCCGTCGCGTCGGTCCGGTCGACGACATACCTCACCGGGTCGGCAGCCAGCCCGTCCTCGTTCCCGACCCAGCGGATCGTGGGGGAGCCCATGTTGAACACCATCGCGTCGGGCTGGTGC
The DNA here is from genome assembly GCA_035416185.1 of Propionibacteriaceae bacterium. Classification (GTDB taxonomy): domain Bacteria; phylum Actinomycetota; class Actinomycetes; order Propionibacteriales; family Propionibacteriaceae; genus JBHAES01. Next base: position 2,848 of record DAOOHL010000012.1, read on the forward strand.
TCCCGTACGACGCTCATGATCCGGTCCCAGTCATACGTGCGACCGGTCGACCCGGCCCCGTCGAACCAGATCTCGGTGAGCGGCCCATACGCCGTACACAGTTCAGTCAGCTGCTCGCAGTAGAACGCGTCGTACGCCGCCGGATCGGCATAGCACCCGGCGTTGCGGTCCCACGGCGACAGGTAGACCCCGAAGCCCACCCCATGCCGACCACATGCCTGCGCCACCTCAGCCACCAGGTCACCCCGCCAGGGCGACGACGCAACCGAGTACGACGTCGTCGCGCTCGGCCACAGACAGAAGCCATCATGATGCTTGGCGGTAAGCACGACGTAGCCAGCTCCAAGTTCAGCTGCCGTCCGCACCCACTGGTCCGCATCCAACTCTGTCGGCGCGAACCCCGTCGCGGGCAGCGTCCCATCGCTCCACTCCGCGTCGAAGAACGTGTTGATCCCGACGTGGAAGAAGACCCCCAGGCCGAGCCGCTGCCACGCCAGCTGCTGCGGAGTCGGGTGCAGCCTCACCGTACGGTCGTGTCCGCAGCCCCGAGCAACCCCAGCTCGGAGCGCCGCGGCAACCCGGCGGTGTCGCCGTACGTACTCACCGCGAACGAGCCGCACACCACCCCCCGCCGCATGCGTCCCGCGACGGAGGCGCCCTCGAGCCAGGCTGAGATCCACCCGGCGCAGAACGCGTCCCCCGCGCCGATCGGGTCCACCACGGTGACCGAAACGGCCGGCTCCTCCCATGAGCCCTCCGAGCTCACCGACGTCGCGCCAGCAGACCCGCGCTTGATGACAACCTCGTGTACGCCCATTTCCAGCAGCTCGTCCGCGGATCCGACCAACGACAGCTCGTCCTCCCCGGCGATCACGACGTCGGCGTACGGAACGACCTCCCGCAGCACCTCCGACGCCCGCTCTCGCGACCACAACGTGGCCCGGTAGTTCACGTCGAACGTGACCAACGCGCCGTCGGCCCGAGCCCGCTCCGCCGCGTCGACCACCGCCTCGCGGCACGAGTCCGACAGAGCCGGCGTGATCCCCGTGACATGCAGCAACCGCGGCGCCTCCACCCACCGAACATCCGCCGCCACCAGGCCGGACGCCGCCGACCCCGCCCGCCGGTACTCCACCACCGCCACGTCAGCGGTCCGCTGCTGGATCAGCATCAGCCCCGTCGGCCGCTCATCCCGTACGACACCGCCGACGTCAACCCCCTCGGACCGCAACGCCCGCAGCACCTCGTCGCCGTACGCGTCGACCGACACCCGGCTCACCCAGGCCACGGAGTGCCCCAGTCGCGCCAACCCGATCGCCACGTTCGACTCGGCCCCGCGCACGTCGGCCTGCAGCATGCCCGGCAGCCGCAACGACCCCTCCGTACGAAACCCGACCAGCGTCTCGCCGAACGTCAGCACCTCACTCATGGAAGCCTCCGGCTGGCAGTTGGGTAACTGGTGCCGCAACTCCCGGCCACTCCCTCCAACGGGTTCCTCACGGCATGTCCCGCAGCCGTACGAACTCCGCCGCCCGAGCCCGAAGCTCCCCGAGCGACCCACCGCGGACGGCATCCCCGACCAGGGGCCCGCCGACCCCTACGGCCACGGCGCCAGCGTCCAGATAATCAGCAGCGAGTCCCACAGTCACCCCGCCCACCGGCACGAACGGCACCCCCGGCAATGGGTCGCGCAACGCCTTCAGGTGCGCCAACCCTCCGGTTCCGGCCGGGAACAGCTTCACCGCCGTCGCCCCCGCCTCGACCGCCGCGACCACCTCCGTCGGCGTGTACGCCCCCGCCAACACCGGCAGTCCCCATCGCGCGCACTCACCCACAGCGGCCGTCACCGCAGGCGTCACAGCAAAGTCGCCACCCGCCGCCGCCACCGCCGCCACATCGGCGACCGTCAGCACCGTGCCAGCACCCACCAGGACCCGATCCCCGACCCGATCCCGCACCCAGGCGATGGCTTCCAGCGCATCAGGCGTTGTCAACGGGATCTCGACCACGTCGATCCCAGCCTCCACTAGCGCCACAGACACCGCACCGGCCACCCCCGGGGCAGCCGCGCGCACGATCGCGACCACCTTGGACGAGCCCAGCCGGGCGAGTAGGTCTACCATTCCGCGAACGCTCCGTCGTCGTGCCGCCACAGCGGTGCCTGCCACGCGAACGGTTCGCGGTCCGCCGCCCGTACGGCCGCCTCATCGACGTCAATGCCCAGCCCGGGAGCCACGAGCCGCTCGATCGAGCCGTCAACGATGTCGAAGACCGACGTGTCGACCAGGTAGGTCAGGATGTCAGCCACCTTGTTGTAGTGGATGCCGAGGCTCGACTCCTGGATGACGTGGGTGTAGGACGCGAACCCCACCTGCAGACACGCCGCCAACGCGACCGGTCCCAGCGGGCAGTGCGGCGCCAGCAGCGCCCCGTACGTCTCCGCCAGCGCCCCGATCCGCATCACTTCTGAGATCCCGCCCGCATGACACAGATCCGGCTGCACGATCCGTACCCCGGCCTCCAGCACCGGCAGGAACTGGGCCCGCGCATACAGCCGCTCCCCGGTCGCGACCGGTACCGATGACGCCCTCACCACCTCAGCCAACAGATGCTGGTCGTCAGGCGGCGTGGGCTCCTCGATGAACATCGGGAACAGTGGCTCCAGCGCATGAGCGAGCCGACGAGCAGAGGGTACGGAGACCCGCCCGTGGAAGTCGATCGCCACGTCGCCGGCATCCCCCAGCGCCTCGCGCGCCGCCCCCACCCGCGCCACGGCGTCGTCGACCTCGGCCTTGGTCAACAGCAGCCCGACCCGCCCGGTGCCGTTCATCTTGACCGCCGTCAGACCCTGCTCGACCCGGACGGCCACCTGCTCCGCCACCTGACCAGGCTCATCGCCACCGACCCAGGCATACATCCGGACCCGGTCCCGCACCGGCCCGCCGAGCAGCTCGTGGACGGGCGCTCCGAGGCGTTTCCCCTTGATATCCCACAATGCCTGGTCAAGCCCCGACACTGCCGACGACAGGATCGGGCCAGTCCGGTAGAACGACGCCTTCGTCATCACCTGCCAGTGGTCGGCGATCCGCGACGGGTCCTGGCCTACCAGCAGTTCGCTCAGCTGCTCGACACACGTCCGTACGGTCTCAGCTCTGCCCTCGCAGGTCGCCTCACCCCAGCCGACCACGCCATCTGCGGTCTCGACGCGCACCATCAGCCACCGCGGTGCGACCAGGAACGTCTCGACCCGGGCCACGGAATCGGTCATCGGCCACCTCCTTGTGGCGTCGACCCTATCCCTGACCATGCCTCCCGGTTCGGCTGAGCGACGGGCTGGCACCTCTGGTCGGAGATGCCTCCGCCTCGGTGAGGGTACGGGTCCCTCGAAGGGTCAGCCCTTTGTCGCCCCTGCCGTCAGCCCGCTCACCACGTACTTCTGGGCGAACAACGCGATCACCATGATCGGCAGCGTGACCACCGACGAGGCCGCCATCAGGCCACCCCAGTCGATGCTCGCGTAGCCGACGAAGTCGAAGATCGCCACCGGGAGGGTCTTCGTGTTGGCGCCCGCGAGCACGAGGGCGAACATGAAGTTGTTCCACGAGAAGATGAACGACAGCACACCCGCGGTCGCCACACCCGGCGTCGACAGCGGCAGCGTCAGGTGCCAGAACGCGCCCAACGGCGTCAGCCCGTCAACCTCCCCGGACTCTTCCAGTTCGGTCGGCAGACCGTCGAAGAAGCCCATCATGATGTAGACGATCAGCGGGAGTGAGACGAACATGTGCGACAGGATCAGCACCCCGTACCCGCCGACCATGCGCAGGTTCGAGAACACGTAGTACCACGGCACCAACAGCGAGACGCCGGGGATCACTCGGGCCATCAGCACCACCAGTGCCGACTTGTTCATGGAGAACCTGCTCATCGAATACGCAGCCGGCACACCGAGCAGCAGCGACAAGGCCGTCGCGGCGAACGCCACCAGGAACGAGTTCCACACGAACTTCAGGTAGTTCGCCTGCGCGAGCACCGTCGTGTAGTTCGCCAGGGTCGGCGCGAAGAAGATCGTCTTGGCGGTGTCGAAGATGTCGAGATTGGTCTTGAAGCTCGACATCACCATCCAGATGATCGGCAGCAGCATCGCGATCACGATCAGCACGATCGCGACCACCCGGAAGACCCGGTACGCAGGAGAGGTCCTCACTTCTTCCCCCGTCCCGCGAGCGCCCACATGCAGCCGATGATGATCAGGAAGAACAGGATCAGCACCGTGGAGCTGACGCCGTACTCGTTGTAGTCGAAGCTGAGCCCGTACGCGTAGACGTTCAGCGTCTCGACCTCGTGGTACGACCCGCCGCCCTTGCCCTTCGTGGCGTAGAGGATGTCGAACGTCTTCAGCGCGTCGATACCGCGCAGCAGCAGGGCGACGATCACGGTCGGCATCAGCAGCGGCAACGTCACGTGCCAGAACCGCTGCCACGTCGAGGCGCCGTCGATCTGGGCCGCCTCGTCAGGCTCGTCGGAGAGCGACGTGAGACCGGCCAGCAGGATCAGCGCCACCATCGGCGTCCACTGCCAGATGTCGATCAGCATCGTGGTCGGCAGCGCCGTGTACTGACCCGCGAGCCACGGCTGCGGCGGGATCTTCACCAGGGCCAGGGCTGCGTTCGCAAGGCCGATGTTGGGGTCGAAGATCAGCCGCCACATCATGCCGACCGCCACGGGCGTCGCGACGAGCGGCATCAGGATCGCCAGCCGGACGAGCCGTTCGCCCTTGAACGAGCGCCGCAGCAGCAGCGCGATCACCATGCCGAAGATCATCTCGAAGGTCAGCACGACGACCGTGAACAGCGCCGTACGCCCCACCGCGGGCCAGAACCGCTCAGTGTCGCTGAGCACCTTGAGGTAGTTGCCCAGGCCGATGAACTCCTTGTCGGCGCGCACTGACCCCTCGGCGTCGGTGAGCGACAGATACATCGTCCAGACCAGCGGGAAGACGATCAGCGCGGCGACGAAGATCATCGCCGGGGCCGCCAGCACCCACTTGCGATGCTCGTTGACCCACCGGGCCCACCCTGGGGTCGGCTTGATCCCCAGGGTGGTCCGGTCAGCGGGTCGGATGACCTGCTCGTTCACTTCTCGTCGGCGAGGAAGGCGTCGAACTTCTTGTGGGCGTCAGCCACCGAAGCCGCGACGTCCTTGCCGGTGATCGCGTCGACAATCGGGGCGCCGACGAGCTCGCGGGCCTGCGACACCTTGACGACGACCGGACGGTCATGGTCGACGCCGACCTTCACCGACGCGAGCGTGGCGTCGACGATGTCCTTCGGGTAGCCCTTGACGCCCTCGGGGTTCGCCCAGACCGAGTTGCGCGCGCTCGGCACGCCCGCCTGCTGAGTCTTGAGCGACATCTCCTTGCTCGTCGCCCATGCGATGAACTTCCAGGCGTTGTCCTGGTTCGTCGACGCCTTGTTCACGCCGAGCGCCCACGACGGGATGTTGTACGGCTTCGAGCCCGCGGGGCCAGCCGGGAACTGCGCGAAGCCAACCGTGTCGGCGACCTTCGACTTCGTCGGGTCGGTCGCGTTCTTGTAGAGCGAGTCGGCCTCGGTGTAGAACGCCGCCTGGCCCTGCTGGAAGATCGCCATCGCCTGCGGCCAGCTCATGTCCGTCGACACGTTCTTGGGGCCATAGTCCTTGATCAGACCGCCGTACATCTTGTAGGCGTCGAGCGCCTTCGGGTTGTCGAGCGCCGACTTGCCGTCAGCGGTCGTCCAGTCGGCACCGTACGAGTAGAGGAACGACGAGAATTGCGTGACAGCGGGCGACTTGCCCGTACGAGCGACGAACCCGGCGACACCAGGGTTGTCGGTGGCGATCTTCGCGGCCTGCGCCTTGAGCTCGTCGAGCGTCTTCGGCGGGCCGGCGAAGCCAGCCTTCTGTACGAGGTCCTTGCGGTAGTAGAGCACCTCACGCTCGGTGATGATCGGCACGCCGACCACCTTGTCCTTGTAAGTGGTCGCCTTGACCGGGCTCTCCTGGAAGTCGGCCCAGTCGTACGCCTTGTCGGCCTTCGACTTGCTGGTCAGGTCAGCCATCCAGCCGTTCTTGGCGAACAGCTTGCCCTCCTGCAGCGGCCGGTACATCATCACATCGAGGTCGCCGGTGCCAGCGTTGAGCTTCACGTTGTACTGGTCAGACAGCTGATCCTCGCCCAGCGTCGTCAGCTCGACCTTGAGGCCGGACGACTTCTCGAAGTCAGGGATCGCGGCCTTGATCGCCTCGGTCCAGACATGGTTGGCCAGGATCACCCGCAGGGTGGTGCTCCCTGACGATGCGCCCCCGTCGCTGCAGGCCGAGAGCGCGGTCGCGGCCGCCGGTACGAGGGCGAGCCCCAAGAACGTGCTTCGCTTCACTTCCGTTCCCTTCGGAACCACCCCGCCAGTCGCAGGGGGCGAAACCACCTTGTCCCGCCGCTGTTGACCATAGACCCTGGCTCCCACAGAAACTGGGCCATAGCTTGGTCATTCAGTCGGTTGTGACCTATTCGTGACCGATCAGGCCCCGGTTGATCAGGCGGTCGCGGATCTCCAGCGACCGCTTGTCGTACGAGGTCTGCGGCGCGAACTGTCGAAGCCACTCGAACAGTGTCGAGTGACCTCGCTCAAGTCGAGAAGCCGCCACATAGACACCGAGCCCGTCGGCCGTGACGATTCTGAAGTCGGGGCTCGCGCCCTGGTGCACGTAGCGCAGCGCGCGCACGTCGGCGGCCTTCACCTCGGTCGTCCCCCGCGCCGAGCCGACTCGCAGCCGGTCACCCACGGGCTGCAGACCGAAGCGCCCCTTCCACCACGTGGGTACGGCGTACGCGGCCCACAAGGCGAATAGGAACAGCGCAGCGCCGACCTTCCCGGTCTGGTTGCTGATCAGCACCAGCACGGCCACACCGCCGAACAGCAGGCCCGCGAAGACCACCCGCGGAAACCACTGGTAGGTGTTGACCAGCGGGGTCGTGGGCAGCGGCCCGGGCACGTACGTGTTCTGCGGCCCCTCGTCGCGCCCCGCCCAGACTGGCGGCGCCCAGCGGCGTTGGTCACCGTCGCGCGGATCCGTACCGGGGATCGTCACGGCAGGACCGAGACCTCAGCGATACCGGCCTGGTAGCGGCTGTTCCCGATCGATGGGAGCTGGGTGATGTAGACCAGCACGAACCGGGTGGTGACCTTCTCCTTCGGGGTGAGCTGAACACTCGTGCCAGCCTCGGTGGCCGTCGCGACGACCGTCCAGTCCTTGGCGGCCGTCATCGGGGCAGTCGTCAGCGTTGCTGCGTCCTTGGCGGGCACCCGCAGCTCGACGTTGGTGCCGTTGCCGACCAGCTGCAGCTGGACCGCCGAGACGTCGACAGCCTTGCCGAGGTCGAGCACGAGGCCGACGCCCGGCTTGAGGTTGCCCAGCTTGGCGCTGTTCAGGTACGTCACCGTCGTCCACGCCGTCTCCGGCTTGCCGTCGTACGCGTTCTTCACCTGGTCAGGGTTCTCCGAGCCGTTGCCCTTGTCGGCCTCGGGGTCGAAGTCCTTCGCGGCGGCGATCGCGTACGGGCCAGCCGGCGTCGGGGTGGCGCTCGACGAGGTCGTCGTCTGCCCCGGTCCGCCGGTGACCACGGCGCCACCACGGTTCAGCGCTGTCCAGATTCCCGCTGCGGCAAGGGAGAGCACGACGATCCCGGCCAGGATCGCGACCCATGGCGTACGGCGGCGCTCGTCTCGCGTCGGCAGGGGGGCAGGCGGCGGTACGGGTGTCGCCAGCAGCTCCGGGCTCGCGGCGAACGTCGTGATCGGGGAGACGGCCGCTTCGACGGGAAGCCCGTCGCCGCTCACGCTCGTCTCGTCGTCGGCCATCGCTGACGGGTTGCTCATCAGATAGCGCACCCGAGTCTCGAGGTCATGCGAGGCATCGGCCGTACCCAGCACCGACCCGAGCTCGAGAGCGATCCGGGCGACGGTCCTGAGGGGCTCACCCGACCGTGGCTCCGGGTTGAGGATCCGGTCGGCGATCCGATCGAGCGCGGGCGAGACACCGCCACGTACCTGAGCGGGCGTCTGCCACGAACCGCCAGCCGTGATCGGTGCTGCCGCCAGGCCGTACATTGCTCCGCCGGGCCACCGCGACACCAGGCAGGCGTAGAGGATGCGGCCAAGGGCGAGAACGTCCTCGGCCTCCTGCCGCTCGGGCCGTACGGGCGGTTCGCCAGCGTTGGCCTGCGCGCGCTCGTGCAGGGCGCCCTCGATCAGGAACCCGACCGTCTTCACGTTGCCGGTGTTGGTGACCACGACCGTGTCGAGGTTGAGCCGCTGGTGGTAGAGCCGATGGGCATGCGTGCCGGCCAGGGCGTCGGCCAGCTGGTGGACCAGCCAGGCAGCTTCCAACGCCGTCAGCGGACCGCCCGCGAGCAGGTGCCGCAGGTTCAGCCCGTCAGCCCATTCGCAGACGACGTACGGGGGGTTCAGCTCCGGGTCGACGTCATCGCCGGCGTCCGCCAGCGGCTCGTCGACCGCATCGAGCACCCGCAGGAACCGTACGTCGGTGGTCTGCGCCGACTGCTTCGCTGCCGCCACGATCGCTGGGGTGTCCGGGTCGGACGGTGCCAGGACATGCAGCAGCACCGCCCGGGACAGCCGCTCGTCGGTGGCCTTCCAGGTGACGGTTGAGCCGCGGATCGCGAGCTCGTCGTCGAGTCGGAACCTCCCGCCCAGGATGTGGCCTGCAGGCAGTCGGATGGCCGTGTCCAGGTCGGCCGGCTCGCTGGTATCACCGACCAGGCTTGTGGCCAGGGAGTCGGGCTCCAGCATCGCGCTGGTCTGTGTGTCAGCCGAGGTGTCGTCGGCAAGGTCGCCGGTGTCGGCAGCCTGATGGTCCGGGCCCTGGGCGGTCGGGACTGCGGGAAGCAGCACGGTCGGAGCAGACAGACCCGCGGGCGGCGATACGGGGATCGCCGGAGCTGGCCCGGTTCCTGGGGTCACCGATGAGGGATCTGCCGCGCCTTCCGTACCGGATGCGTCGTTCGACTCGTCAACCATCGCGGTCCCCCTCCCGCGTCCGCGGCGTCGAACGAGGTCGATCACCTGTCCGACCTCAGCCACGCCCAGCACGCGCGTCATCACCAAGTAGACCAGCCCGGCCGCGAGACCCGCACCTGCGATCCCCAGCAGGTCGGCCCCGAACGACGCAGACCACTGCTTCTGCAGGGCGACAACGCCGTACGCCACCAGTGCGGCCGGGAGCGCGGCACCCGTCACCGTGAGGATGTGCCGGCCGACCGCGCGCACGTCGAACGTGGGAACGTGCCGGCGGAACCACCACATCGAGAGCAGCAGACCGATGGTGTAGGCGAGGGTGTAGGACAAGGCGAGCGCCGGCGCCACCCACCGTGGCCCAGGGTTGACGAACTCCACGAAGAGCAGGGCGAGGAGCGCGTTCAAGGTGGCGATGACGACCTGGATCAGGAACGTGGAGCGGGTGTCCTCGAAGGCGTAGAAGGCGCGCAGGACGAGGTACTGCACCGTGAAGGGGATCAAGCCGAGCGCGAAGGCGACCAGCGTCCAGCCGACCAGGTCGCCGCCCTTCGTGGCGCCACGGAACGCCAGCATCGCAATGGGCACGCCGATAGCGAAGTACAGCAGCGCGACCGGCACCAGCGCGGTCGTCGTCAGCCGGATCGCCCGGGTCAGCTCGTGGCCGACCTCCTTGGGCTGGTTCGCGGCAGCCATCCGCGACATCGACGGCAGGATCGCTGTGGCGAGCGAGACCGTGATCAGCGAGTGCGGCAGCACCCAGAGCAGGTTCGCGTTGTAGTACGCGGCCATACCGGCGCCCGAACCCCCAGCCGTGGCCGACGTGCCGAGCCGGGTGACGACCAGCAGCGCGATCTGGTTCACCGCGACGAAGCCCAGCGTCCATTTGGCGACGTGGAACGTGTGGCCCAGGCCGGTGTGGCGGAAGTCGAAGCGCGGCTTGAACGTGAAGCCGACCCGGCGCAGGTACGGGATCAGGCACGCGGTCTGGGCGGCAATGCCCAGCACGGACCCGAGGCCGAGCAGCAGCGCCTGGTTGGTCGTGAAGGGCTGGCTGGTGTCGCCGTGGAAGCCCCAGATGGCGGCGTACAGGCTGAGCACCAGCACCGAGACGATGTTGTTGGCGATCGGCGCCCACATCATCGGACCGAACTTCTCCCGCGCGTTCAGCACCTGACCGAACAGGAAGAACGCGCCATAGAAGAAGACCTGCGGCATGCAGAGTGCGGTCAGCAACACCATCGACCCGAACTGCGGCGCCAGCGCGGGGGTGTGCCAGGCACTGTCGGAGTAGACCCATGCGATGCCGGGCGCGGCGATCACGAAGACGACCGCCATCACCCCCACCAGCAGCAGGAAGGCGGTCATGATCCGGTTGGTGTAAGCCTCGCCGCCGTCCTCGTCGTCCTTCACGGCTCGGACGATCTGGGGCACCAGCACCGTGTTCAGCGCGCCGCCGGCCAGCAGGATGTACAGCGAGTTCGGCACCGTTGTGGCCAGCGACCAGATCTCGGCCTGCCGGCTGTTGTTACCCAGCAGGTACGCCGCCAGCACCACCCGGGCCAGCCCCAGGATCCGCGACGCGATCGTGCCAGCCATCATGATCCCTGCGGCCGACACCATCCGGCGGGTACCCATGCTCTCGCTGGGGGCGGCGGGCGCTGGGTCCTTGTGGGGGAGCTGGGGGGGTACGGGGGGCGTGCCGGACCGTGGACCGCTCGCGCTTGCCTGCCCGAGGATCCGGCTGGACAGGTCGTCGTCGGAATCAGCGTCGTGCCGGGCGTCAGTGTTGGTATCGGTGTCTGGGTCAGCGAGAAGGTGGCCGGTCGACTCATCCAGCTCCGGTGCGGAGATCGGCGCCCCCGGTGTCGTTGGGGCAGCGAGCAGAGCTTCGGCCCGGGCACGAGCGGCAGCGGCCCGCGTGGCGGCGGCTACCTCGGTCACGTCTCCAGCCCGGTTCTGCGGCCAGGACATCTCTACCGGCGACGCCACAGGCTCGGGCGTCCGGTCGCTCATCCGCCGACCCCGAGGTCAGCGGCCCAGGGGCGTACGGGAAGGCGTCGAGTCACCTCGCCATCCTACGGTCGGCCCTCGCCAGCGCCCCGGAGGCGGACTGCCCGACGTCGTGGGCGATGACGTTCCGGTCGACGGCTCCCTCGACTATCCACAGATCCATCCCCACCCTGGGGAGAACTACAGCGTTGTCATTCAGGCGTGGAATGAGCGAGGCGGCGACCTGTCCGGCGCCGGCACCGCTTGGCGCACAAGTAGAGTTGTTCTCCGTGCCTCCCACCTGGACCAACGCTGCGACCGCGCAGGCGAACGCGCTCGCCGAGCTTGATCGGCTGGCGCCGGTGCTCGACCGCGTCTCCGAGGTGTTCGCGGCGGCGGGTCATGAGCTGTACCTCGTGGGCGGCCCAGTCCGGGACGCCTTGCTCGGAATCGGGTCGCACGACCTCGACTTCACGACCTCGGCTCGGCCCGACGAGATCGAGCGGCTGCTCCGTACGCTGACCACGCGAACCTGGGACATGGGGCGCGAGTTCGGCACGATCGGCGGGTTGGTCACGGTCGACGGCGTCGACTACCAGGTCGAGATCACCACCTTCCGTGCCGACGCCTACGACCCGGAGTCGCGCAAGCCGATCGTTGCGTTCGGGGACGCGATCGATGACGACCTGCGCCGCCGCGACTTCACCGTGAACGCGATGGCGATCCAGCTTCCCGGGCGACGCTTCGTCGACCCGTACGGCGGATTCTCCGACCTCGCGCTCTCCACGCTGACCACCCCGTCGACCCCGGAGGTCAGCTTCTCCGACGATCCGCTGCGGATGCTACGGGCCGCCCGGTTCGCGGCGCGACTAGGCCTGGTACCCACTCCTGAGGTCGTCGCGGCGATGACCGGGATGGCTGACCGAATCTCGATCGTGTCGAAGGAGCGGGTTCGCGATGAGCTGTCCAAGCTGCTGCTCTGCGACGAACCCCGTGTGGGTCTGAACCTGCTGGTGGAGACGGGACTTGCCGAACTGTTCCTGCCCGAACTGCCCGCACTGCGACTTGAGGCCGACGAGCACCATCGCCACAAGGATGTGTACGAGCACTCCCTCACCGTGCTCGACCAGGCGATCGCGCTCGAGAAGCAGCGGGGTCACCAGCCTGACCTCGTCAACCGGCTCGCCGCCCTCCTGCACGACATCGGCAAGCCGAAAACTCGCCGGTTCGAGGCCGGCGGCAAGGTGTCGTTCCACCACCACGACGTCGTCGGCGCCAAGCTGGTGAAGACCCGGCTGCTCGACCTCCGCTTCCCGAAAGACACCGTCGACGCCGTCGCGACGCTGGTCGAGCTGCACCTGAGGTTCCACGGCTACGCAGACGGGGAGTGGAGCGACTCTGCCGTACGCCGCTACGTCCGCGACGCTGGCGACCAGCTCGAGCACCTGCACATCCTGACCCGCGCCGACTGCACCACCCGCAACGTGCGCAAGGCGACGAACCTGCGGCGGGCGTACGAGGAGCTCGAGTGGCGGATCGAGGAGCTGGCCAAGGCCGAGGAGCTCGACGCCATGCGGCCCGACCTTGACGGCAACGAGATCATGACGCTGCTCGGCATCAAGCCCAGCCGAGCCGTGGGTGAGGCCTACAAGTACCTGCTCGAGAAGCGCCTCGACGAAGGACCGCTGGGCAAGGAGCGCGCCGAGGCGGAGCTCCGTACGTGGTGGGCGGCTCGCGGATAGGCGCAAGTCATGACTCTGACCGGGGGTAGGGCCGAAGTCGCGCCATCTTGTCGACATGCTCATGACGTGGACGGATCTCTGTCTTGCCACGTGCCAGGTGCAGCAACCTGACAGGCTGAAGGCTGACGAAGGAGGAGGCAATGGAGCTTGACCTGACCGATCGGGTGGTGCTGGTCACGGGCGCGGGGCGAGGGATCGGCCGTGCCATCACCGAGTCGTTCCTGAAGGAGCGGTGCCGGGTGGTGGCCACCGACATCTCGCTCGAGGCCTTGGACTGGTTCTCGCAGGCGACCCGCGATGCTGGCCTGGATGGCCTCGCGCTGGTCTGTGACGTCGGCAGCACCGACTCCGTCAACGCGGTCGTCGCGGCTGCGATTGAGCGGTACGGGCGAATCGACGTACTGGTCAACAACGCTGGCATCTCCGGTGAAGGCCTGATCGAGGACCTCGACGACGCCGTCTGGGACCGCTGCTTCAACATCAACGTGACCGGTGTGATGCGCACTTGCCGCGCCGTCATCCCAGTGATGAAGCAGCAGGGCTCCGGCAGGATCATCAACGCCGCATCGTTCGCCGCGATCGTCCCGAGCGTCGGGGCTGGGATGTACGCGGCAGCCAAGGCCGCGGTCGTCCAGTTCACCAGAACGCTGGCTGGGGAGCTGGGCCCGTACGGGATCACCGCCAACTCGTACGCGCCAGGCATGATCCCCAGCGGGATCAACACCTTCGCCACGCAGGAGCATGCCTCCCAGGAGCGCCTGCTCAACACGCTCACCCTGCGCCGCTGGGGCGAGGCCGCCGAGGTGGCTGACTTGGTGGTCTTCCTGGCCAGCGACGCCTCCCGCTACATCACCGGCACGCTGATCGACGTCAGCGGCGGGAAGCTGGCGACCCAGCTGCCGCAGCGGGCGTACGAGCTGAAGGCGGCCCAGGAATGAGCCGGGTGCTGTGGGTCACCGGCGGCGGCAGCGGCATGGGCCGGGCGGCTGCCGTCGCAGCGGCCAGCGGGCGCCGGGTCGCCCTGAGCGGACGCCGCGAGGATGCCCTGGCCGAGACCGCGCGCCTGGTGGAGGACGCCGGCGGCGAGGCACTCGTGCTGCCGCTCGACGCCCGCGACGCTGACGCGCTGACGGCTGCCCACGCCCAGATCAAGGAGCAGTGGGGCGGTGTCGACGACCTCGTCCTGTCGGCAGGACTCAACGCGCCCAAGCGGCTGTGGGCCAACCAGTCGATGAGTGATGTCGAGGCGATCGTCGCGACCAACCTGACCGCTGTCGTCCGGGTGGTCGACCTGGTGCTGCCTGACCTGCGCGAGCGGGGCGGCGGGCAGGTGGTGGTGATCTCGTCGTACTCGGCATGGCGCTACTCGCCCATCGCTGGCGTCGCCTACAGCGCGAGCAAGTCGGCGCTGGCGTCGGTCTGCCAGATGCTGAACAGCCAGGAGGCCGCGCACGGTGTCCGCGCCTGCCACGTCTGCCCTGGCGACGTCGCCACCGACTTCCTCAAGCTCCGGCCGACCGTGCCGGGCGAGGAGGCCCAAGCGGTCATGCTGCAGCCAGCCGACATCGGCCGCGCCGTCGCGTTCGTGCTCGACTCGCCGCCACACGTACGGATCGACGAACTCGTCATCTCCCCGATCTCCCAGGTTTGACGGACGGGACACGCCAGGGCCGTACGGGTCGAGTAGCTCACTCCTCACCCACGAGCAGGGAGTCGCTCCAAGGGCGAGACCCTGCGCGTGGATGAGGGGTTACCTCCCTAGGGTGTGCTTCGTGTCGAGGAGCAGGAGCGCCATCTGGCTGGTGATCGCAGCGATCGTCAGCGTGCAGGGTGGTGCCGCGTTCGCCAAGTCACTCTTCGGTCAGATCGACCCCACCGCCATGGTCTGGCTCCGGCTCGCAGCGTCAGCTCTGATCCTCGTGGTGATCGTCCGGCCACGGCTCGCAGGCCGGACCAGGCACGACTGGCTCGTCGCGGCCGCCTACGCGGTGACGTTGGTGCTGATGAACTGGGCGATCTACCAGTCCTTCGCGAGAATCCCGCTGGGGCTGGCAGTGACAATCGAGTTCCTCGGCCCGCTGGCGGTCGCCGTTGCGATGTCGCGGGGCTGGCGAGAGGTGCTGCTGGCTCTGCTGGCCGGGGCCGGCGTGGTGCTGCTGGGCTTCTCGCCGACCCAGGTCGACTGGGTCGGAGTGGCGTACGCGCTGCTCGCAGGTGTGGGCTGGGCGGGGTACATCGTGGTCGGCCCATGGCTGGGTCGAGCCTGGAAAGGGCTGGACGGGTTGGCGGTCGCCTCGGTGATGGGTACGGCCGCGCTGGCCGTCCCGGCCGTTCTGCTGGGCGGGAGTGCTCTGGTCAGCCGCCACATCCTTGTGGCAGGCGCTGCGGTCGGCCTGTTGTCGAGCGTCATTCCGTACAGCCTTGAGCTTCAGGCCCTGCGCACGCTGCCGCGCCGGGTGTTCTCGATCCTGATGTCGCTCGAACCCGCCGTCGCCGCCGGTGCGGCGCTGCTCCTGCTGGGCGAGCGGCTCAGCGTGGTCGACATGGTCGCCATGGCGTGCGTGATCGCCGCGAGCGTGGGCGTCTCTGGAGCGACCGCACCGAAACCGGACTGATGCCCTGCTGAGGTCACCCGGGAGGAGCCCCGAGCGTGCCGAAAGGCACCAAAATCACCCCAGGCCGGTGATTTCGGTGCCGAAAGGCACGAAAATCACTGTCGGCAGTTGATTTCGATGCCTTTCGGCACGATATTCACCATCGATGCGTGATTTTGGTGCCTTTCGGCACAGCCCCGTGCCTGGGCGGCACTACAGCCCCGGGCGCTTCGAGATCGACATCGCGATCGGCTTGGTCACCGCCGCGAAGAAGTCCTCGCCCTTGTCGTCGACCACGATGAAGGCCGGGAAGTCGACCACGTCGATCCGCCAGATGGCCTCCATGCCGAGCTCTGGGTACTCGACGATCTCGACGTTCTTGATGCAGTCCTGGGCCAGCCGCGCCGCCGGGCCGCCGATCGAACCGAGGTAGAAGCCGCCATGCTTCTCGCATGAGTCAGTGACCGCCTGGGAGCGGTTGCCTTTGGCCAGCATCACCATCGAGCCGCCGGCCGCCTGGAACTGGTCGACGTACGAGTCCATCCGGCCCGCGGTCGTCGGCCCGAACGACCCCGACGCCATTCCGGTGGGGGTCTTCGCCGGGCCCGCGTAATAGACCGGGTGGTCCTTCAGGTACTGCGGCATCTCCTCGCCCGCGTCGAGGCGCTCCTTGATCTTCGCGTGGGCGATGTCGCGGGCGACGATCAGCGGACCGGTCAGTGACAGCCGGGTCTTGACGGGGTGCTTCGACAGCTCGGCGAGAATCTCGGGCATCGGTCGGGTCAGGTCGATCTCGACGACGTCGCCGCCGAGGTGCTCGTCGGTGGTCTCGGGCAGGAAGTGCGACGGGTCCGTCTCCAACTGCTCTAGGAAGACGCCCTCGGCGGTGATCTTGCCCATCGCCTGCCGGTCGGCCGAGCAGGAGACCGCGATCGCCACGGGTAGGGAGGCGCCGTGCCGCGGCAGCCGTACCACCCGTACGTCGTGGCAGAAGTACTTGCCGCCGAACTGCGCGCCGATGCCCATGTCGCGGGTCAACTGCAGCACCTCCTCCTCCAGCTCGACGTCGCGGAACGCGTGCCCCGCCATCGAGCCCGAGGTGGGCAGCGAGTCGAGGTACTTCGCCGAGGCGTACTTGGCCGTCTTCAGCGCGAACTCCGCCGACGTGCCGCCGACGACGATCGCCAAGTGGTACGGGGGGCACGCCGCCGTGCCCAGCGAGCGCAGCTTCTCGTCGAGGAACCTCAGCATCGCCTTCGGGTTCAGGATCGCCTTCGTCTCCTGGTAGAGGTACGACTTGTTGGCCGAGCCGCCACCCTTCGCCATGACGAGGAACTTGTACGTGGTCTCATGCCCGGGCGCGGTGTCGGCGTACAACTCGATCTGCGCTGGCAGGTTCGAGCCGGTGTTCTTCTCCTCCCACATCGTCAGCGGCGCGTTCTGCGAGTAGCGCAGGTTGAGGGTGGTGTACGCGTTGTAGACGCCGCGCGACAGGGCCTCCTCGTCGGGGCCGGAGGTCAGCACCTGCTGGCCGCGCTTGCCCATGATGATGGCCGTCCCCGTGTCCTGACACATCGGCAGCACGCCACCGGCGGAGATGTTGGCGTTCTTCAGCAGGTCGAGGGCGACGAACTTGTCGTTGTCGCTCGCCTCGGGGTCGTCCATGATGTTCCGCAGCTGCTGCAGGTGGGCGGGCCGCAGGTAGTGGGAGATGTCGTGGATCGCCGTCTCCGCGAGCAGGGCCAGTGCCTCGGGGGCTACCTGCAGGAACGTGCGGCCGTCCGGGCCCTCGATGGTCGACACGCCTTCGGTGGTGAGCAGGCGGTACGGGGTCTCGTCGGGACCGATCGGCAGCATGTCGGAGTAGGCGAACTCGGGCATGAGCATCTCCTTCGTACGGGTTCGGGTCCATCTTTGCAGTCCGGCTGTGGTGGCGGTTGGCCGGGGGCTGTGGGCGCTGCTCTACCGTGGTCTCTGCCCGTACGAGATAAGAGGTCCCCATGACGAGCGAGACGGCTGACCGTCGACACCTGCACCAACCACCCGTGACGCGTGGGGATGGTCCGGTCCCCGGCGACGAGCAGGCTGGCATTCCCGACCGTTCACTGAAGCTGCTGGTGGGCCTGGCGGCGCTGCTGGTCGTGATGATCGCTGCCCACGAGGTGGCCGACATGGTCGGGCCGATCTTCATGGCGCTCAACCTGATGATCGTGGTCTGGCCAGTGCAGCGGTGGCTGTCGAAGCGCACCAATACCGTCGTCGGCGCAGTCGGCGCGGGTCTGGTGGCTGTCACCCTGCTCGGGCTGCTGTTCTGGGCGATCGGCTGGGCGGCATCCGGACTGATCTCGGAGCTGCCACATTACAAGGACAAGTTCTCCGACCTGTACGGCCAGGGCATCGACCTGCTTGGCCGCTTCGGCATCACCGCCACCCAGATCACCGACCAGCTCAAGCAGATTGATGCCGGGTCGGTCGCCAGCACCGTTGGCACGGTGCTCTCAAGCGTCGGCGGTGGACTGTCGCTGCTTGTCATCGTGCTGTCGGTGATGCTGTTCATGGTGATCGACTCCATGGACTTCCAGACACGCCTCGAACGGGTCGGAACCCGGCACAAGCCCGTGCTCGTCCTGGCGCTGCAGTCGTTCGCCCAAGGCGTGCGGATGTACTGGGTGACCTCGGCTGTGTTCGGCCTCATCGTGGCCGTACTGACCTACATCGGACTCTGGTGGATCGGCGTCCCGCTGGCGCTGGTGTGGGCCGTGCTGTCGTTCGTCACCAACTTCATCCCCAACGTGGGCTTCATCGTCGGCCTCATCCCAGCCGCGCTCATGGGTCTGCTCGAGCGAGGGCTGTTCGGGTTCATTGCCGTGATCGTGCTCTACTCCGTGCTCAACTTCGTCATCCAGTCGGTGATCCAGCCGAAGATCACCGGCGACGCGGTCGGGGTCACCTCGTCGGTCTCGTTCATCTCCCTGCTGGTCTGGGCCTTCATCCTCGGCCCACTCGGCGCACTGCTGGCACTCCCGGCGACCCTCCTGGTGAAGGCGCTGCTGATCGACTCGGACCCGCAGGCGCGTTGGCTCAACGCGTTCATCTCGTCGAACCCGAAGACCAGCCACGAGGAACCAGTCTTCGACACCAGGGCGCAGGTGCAGCCGATTGACCCGCTCGTTGAACAGCCGGCGCCAGCCGAGGACCGGGCCTTCGACCAGGCTGATCCAGATCCCCAGGGGCCGGCGGCTGTTGTACGGGAGACCGAGGGTGATGCGAACCCGATCGAGGGTGCAGACGCAGATCCTGCCGAGCCGACCGCGGACGCAGTCGTGGATGAGACCACCGAGCCCGACGAGCCAGCCAGCGCGACGCCGCGGTGGGCTCCGAAGGACTGAGCTCGAC
>DAOOHL010000013.1:0-20626 GCA_035416185.1 Propionibacteriaceae bacterium
CGAATACGGCAAACTCATTGCAGATGTTGATCATGAGGCGCATGTCGGTGACGTGCCGCGCAACGAGATCGAGCAAGCCGCGGCTGATCTTGGTCTTGGCCGGCATGTTCAGCTCAGCTAGCGCGGTACTCAGCAGGTCACGCGCGTTGTTGTGGGATAGGAACGGTACGATCGGGATAACGACGTCGAAAAACTTCGTGCGATTCGCACGCTCTACCGCGATGTCAACGACATCACGCCGGCGCAATGAGACCGACTGGGCGGTCCCTGCTTGTGCGGCTCCGTTGGGCCCGGCCGGTGTGGCGGTCCCTCGAGATGCAGGGGTCCCTGCAGGTGCAACGCCACCAGTAGTCTCCTCCGAGATCGAATCCTTCACCGGCTCTTCGGGGTGAGGCGCAATACCTAGCTTCTCGAACAGGCTGTCCTTGATGGCGTAGACAAACCGCAGCGGATGCTCCCTGTCCTTCCATGCCGCTGACGCGTTGATGAGGGTGTTCAGTTCACGGAGCGAGTCGAAGATCCGGGGGTCATCGAACCTATCCAGATCCTCGAACACGACCACGTCGGGTCGAGTGGCTTCAAAGAAGGCCACGAGTTCGTCGAGGTACTCGTCGAAGTATGAATCGGGCTGGTTCGCGAACGAGATCGACGTTCCTCCGGTCGAGAACTGCGAAACCAGGCGGTTGCCGACGACCCACCGGGCGGCCCAGGCCGCGGCCACCACCAGCAACACGAACGCAACAATCGAAAACGCCGGGTCGATACTTCCGAGAGCGTCAGCCTTCGGTCGGACCCCGAAGAGCCACAGCAGGCCGCAAAGGATGGTGCTCACCACGACGGCGTCCCGTAGCGAGGTGAGCCAGGTCGGCTCCTTGCCGCGGGCAAACCGAGACCGCTTGACCTGACCTGAGTCGGCTCGGTAGACGAGTTGCTTGACCAACTCCTTCTGAATGCGGTTGGTCAGGTCTTCGTCGCCGTCCGGCCCCAGAGTGTTGATGCTGATCCGGAGCGTCTTCTGCTTCTTCTCATCCTGCCCGGCCAAGAACTTATCGAGAATGCTGGACTTGCCTGACCCGTAGCGGCCGGTGAGTGCGATGTTCTTGTTCTTGGGGTCCAGCACCGCAGACTCCAGGTGGCGGACGTACGTTTCATGCTGGCTCTGTTCGTACTTCGGAGCCAGCGACCGAAGCTTCACGTCGGAGCTGGCCCCGACGTCGAAGGGGTCCGCGGGTTGGGGGAGTAGGTCAGGATCGGTAGTATCCGCCGCCTGATCTGCCTGTCCGATCTGGAGCATGGGATCAGTATCTCTAAGGGCACCGACAACACGCGGCTTCGCAAAGTCCGCCAAGCCATATCGCCGGGAGGTCTCGCATGCAACCGATTCTCGGCATCAGTCGGACGACCCACTCCGGGCATGGCTGCCACGTCACGCACATCGGCATCTGCGGACGTCCGACTCTGGGCATGAGAGCGATGTCACGCCCATCGGCATGTGGGTGACGTCACGCCCTCCGAGGTCGACGACCGACTCTGGGCAGTTGATGAGCACACGCCCATCGGCAGATCTGGTGCCGGGCCTTGGCATGAGAGGTCGCTGCCACCCAGAGGTTTCGCAGAATCCGCCCCAGAACAGTCCAGGTTTCTCATCGTTTCGCAGAATCGTGTCAGGTTTCGCAGATTCGCCCCGCCCGGACAGTGGCTGGACCGCGCATCACCGGTCAGCCCGGGAACTACACCTGTGTCGTTCTCCCCAGGCTGGGGAGGAATCTGTGGATGAGACTCCTGCCGGACCGGCTCTCAACGGTCGCCGTCGATGTCGATCAGCTGGTCGTCGGGGTTGAAGACGGTCACCTCACCCAACTCGTCGGGGGTCTTCGCGAAGCTTCCCCGTACCAGCAGCACCGCGACCAGCGTTGTCAGGGGCACGCTCAGCACCAGCCCGATGGAGGCGACGAGCGTGCGGACGACCTCACCCGCGAACTGCTCGGTGATCAGGGTGGCGAACAGGGGCCGTTCGTACACCACCAGGAGCAGCAGCACGCTCAGCACCGCGCCGGCCGAGGCGAAGGCGGTTGTGTAGACGCTGGAGGCGATGTGGTCGCGACCGATTCGCATAGCCTTGGCGAACAGCGCGCGGGCGTCGTCCTTGCCGGAGGCGAGCTCCCAGACTGCCGAGGCCTGGGTGATGGTGACGTCGTTCAGCACGCCCATGCTGGCGATGATCACACCACAGATCACCACCGAGGTGAGCCGGAGGTCAGGGGCGGAGGCAGCGAGGACGAAGTCGTCCTCGCTCGCGACTCCGGAGAGGTGCGCCGCGGCTGTCGCGGCCCAGCCCAAGAAGGCGCAGAGGAACAGCCCGAACAGTGTTCCGACCAGGGCTGTTGTCGTACGGGCAGACACCCCATGAGCCGTATACAGGGTCACGAACATGATCACCGTCGACCCGACCAGACCCACCAGCAGCGGGTCGCGGCCCTCGATCAGGGCCGGGAACATGAACTGGGTCATGATGAACCCGGCGAACACCAGGCCACCGACAGCGATCAGGCCCCGCCAGCGGGCGACGGCCACCACAACCACCACGAACAGCGCGGTCAGCAGCACCATCGGCCAGGTGCGCTGGAAGTCGGCGAACTGGTAGGCGGCGGGCGAGTTCTCGATGGGGGTGCGGTAGAGCCGTACCTGCTGGCCGTCGCTGATCCCCGACGCGTAGACGGCGGCGGCGACGACCATCTCCTGCTGCGAGCCAGCCTCAGGTCCTTCGTCGACCCTCACCTGGAGCCGCGCGCACTTGCTGCGGTCTCCCGTCGCCGAGCCGGAAACCCCGTCGCAGTTGATCTCGGTGACGTCGGTGACCGTACCGTTCACGATCGTCATCCCTGCGGCCGACCTGGTCGTGTTGTCGGAGCGGATGTGGGCGGCCGTGTCGTGCGGCCACAGCCACACCAGAGCGCCCAACGTCCAGATGGCGATGGGGATCAGAATCCACACGAGAACGCGCAGGACCCGCTGCGAACGCAGCGAGTCGGTGAAATCCGTGGCCTTGTCGGCGATGTGCAGGTGCGACATGTGCCTAACCTTCTCTTTCGTGACGTCAGGACCGGGCCAATCTACTCACGCAGGCGAGGACTCCCCTCGCGGCGCGTGGTCCCGGTGCGTCTCGACGACCGTACGGGGCGCTGCCGCGCGGCTCGACCCGGCCCTGTCGCCACTCCATCGGGGCGCCGGCGATCCGGCGGTCCGCCGGGTGGCCGGGGCGTGGTGGCGTGCGACCCGTACCCCACAGGGAACCGCCCTTCAAGCGTTGTGGCGAACCGGCGACGACGTCTCGGTGACCTGCTGGGGCGAGGGCGCGGAGTGGCTGGCGGGGCGGGCGGGAAGGCTGCTGGGCGACGACGACAGCCTCGAGGGTTTCGACCCGTCGCGCCACCCGGTGGTCGCAGAAGCCGCCCGCCGCCGACCCTGGCTGCGACTGGGGCGTACGGACGCCGTCATGGAGGCCATGGCGCCCGCGGCCCTGGAGCAGGTGGTGACCGGCAAGGAGGCGTTCCGAGCCCAGCGACTCCTGCTGCTGCGGTTCGGCGAGCTCGTCGGGGGCGAGGCAACGCTGCCTGGACAGCCGGCCGAGGGGATGCGTCTGCCCTTGTCAGCGGAGCAGTGGCGTGGTGTGCCGTCGTGGGAGTTCCTCCGCGCAGGGGTTGAGGAGCGGCGCCGCATCCCTCTGCTGGCCGCGGCCGCGCGAGGGGGCTCTCTCGAACGAGTCGCGTCCCCCTCGTTCCCGGGCGATCCCGACGCTGCCCTCCGCTCGTTGCCTGGTGTCGGTCCGTGGACGTCTGCCCAGGTGCGGCAGCGCGCGATGGGGGACGCCGACGCCTGGTCGATCGGCGACTATCACGCGGGCGGCCAGCTCACCTACGCCCTGGTCGGCGAGAAGCTCGACGACGCGGCCTGCGAGGAGGTGCTGGCCCCCTTCGCGGGGCACCGCTACCGGGTAGAGCGACTCGTCCTGGGCCTCGGCATCGGCCCCGAACGGCACGGCCCCCGGCGCACGCTGCCGACCCACTTCCCGCGCTGACGCCCGAGAGGGTCGACAGTGACCCCGATGACAGACACCGCGAGTTGGGCCACATCCATTCCGACCTGTGACACCGCCGAGGCGGACGACTCGGCGGGACTCGTATAGCCCCGCCCAGGTCAGATCTCCAGTGCCTCGGCGCTGCCCGGCAACTCGGCCGGGTCGGTGACGCCGGGCAGCATCAGGGTGAACTCTGCGCCGCCACTCTTCGCGTGGCCAGCCTTCACCCAACCGCCATGGGAGTTGACCGTGTGGGCGACAATCGACAGGCCCAGCCCGGTGCCGGGGGTGTTGCGGGCCCGGTCGGAGCGGTAGAACCGCTCGAAGATGTGGGGCAGGTCCTCGTCGGCGATGCCAGGTCCGGAGTCGGCGATGCGGATCAGCTGGCCATCCATTCGTACCGTCACCGTGCCCCCCAACGGCGAGAACTTCACCGCGTTGTCGAGCAGGTTCGTGACCGCGCGCTCCAGGGTGTCCGGCTCCCCGATCAGGAACAGTGGCTGGAGGTCGACGTCGAAGGTGAGGGTCGGGCCGCGGCGCTGCGCTCGGGTGATCGCGTTGGCGACGATGTCACGCATGTCGATCGGTTCGCGAGCCGACTGCGCCCGACCTTCCCGCGACAGGTGCACCAGGTCACCCACCAGGGCGGTGAACTCGCCGAGCTGGGCCGAGACGTCGCGCAAGATGTCTGCCCTGGCCCCTTCGGGGAGCATCCCTGACTTCTGGTCGGCGATCAGCAACTCGATGTTCGTCCGCAACGACGTCAACGGTGTACGGAGCTCGTGCCCCGCGTCAGCGATCAGACGACGTTGCCGCTCCCGCGATGAGGCGAGCGAATAGACCATCGAGTTGAAGGCGTGGGACAGGTCCGACAGCTCTGTCTCACCCTCGATCTGGATCGGCAGCAGCTCGTCGGTGTCAGTGATGTAGGTCACCGCTGACGTGAGCCGGCGGATGGGGACCAGCGTGGACCGGGCGACCAGCCAACCTGACCCAATGGCAGCCGCGACGCTGAGCAGTCCCACCATCGCCAGCACCGCCCACATGTTGTTCAGCGTCGTGAGGGTGGGGGTGAGCTGCCTGCCCAACACCACCGATGTGGTGGCTGCGCCGCCCCGGGTCAGTGGCACGGCCACGATCCGGTACGCCGTCCCGTCGCTGGCATATCCAGTCCGCGCCGTGAACCCGGTCTGGGTTCGCGCGACGGCGATCTCGAGCTGGGTGACCGGGAACGTGGCGTTGTCGCCCTGCACCCGTACCTCGCCCTTGTTGGCCTGCACCAGCACCATCGTCACGTTGGCAGCCCGGAGGGCATCGACGTTGAGCCCACCCAAGGACGCCTGGTCCTCCGAGACCCGGTCAGCCATGAACGCGGCCAAGGAGGTGAGCTCGGCATCAAGCTGGTCATACATCGAGGCGCGCGTGGTCAGAAACAGCGCCGTACCCGACAACAGCACGCCCATCGCCACCGCCGTGGCCGTCAGCAGCACCAGCCGCATCTGCAGCGTGACGGGGTGCGCACGCAGCCAGGCTGGCCACCGGACGGAGATCGGGAAGAACGAATGGACCGCCTTCCGAGCCCGCCCGACGAGGTCAAGCTCGGTCATCGCATCACGGCGGCGTCTCGCGAAGCACGTACCCGATGCCTCGCACGGTGTGGATCAGGCGCGCCTCGCCGTCCTGCTCAGTCTTGCGGCGCAGGTAGCCGATGTAGACCTCCAGCGAGTTGGCCGTGGTTGGGAAGTCGAAGCCCCAGACCTCGTTGAGCAACCAACCGCGCTCCAGAACCCTGCGCGGATGCTCCATGAAGGTCTGCAGCAGCGCAAACTCTGTGCGGGTCAAGGAGATCCGCCGGCCAGCTCGCTCCACCTCGCGGGTCTGCGGGTCAAGGGTCATGTCGGCGAAGGTGAGCAGCTCGGTCGACGCTGACGAGCCGGCCTCGCCGGGGGTACGGGACCGCCGCGTCAGCGCCCGCAGCCGCGCCAGCAGCTCATCGAGGGCGAATGGCTTCGCCATGTAGTCGTCGCCGCCGGCATCGAGCCCGTCGACCCGGTCGTTGACGGCGTCGCGGGCCGTCAGCACGAGGATCGGCACGTCGTTGCCGCTCTGCCGCAGCATCCGGGTGGTCTCGAGCCCGTCGAGCCGCGGCATCATCACGTCCATGATCACCGCGTCGGGGCGCGTCGACGACAGCCGCGCCAGCGCTTCGACTCCGTCGGAGGCGGTCACCACCTCGTAGCCCGAGTACTGCAGCGACCGTGCCAGCGAGTCCCGTACGGCCTGGTCGTCGTCCACCACGAGGATCTGCATACCTTGAGTCTGCCAGGTAGGTCTGACAACGGTACGGCCGACGCCCCGACCAGCACCTCTCGCTGACCAGCGACCCTTCGACAAGCTCAGGGACCGGAAAGCGGGCAGACGCCCCGAGCGTTACCCCTGCGACGCCCCTGCGCTGCCCCTGGCCCGGAGATGCTCGAACAGTCCCGGCATCGCGCTCTCGACCACCTCGAGAGTGTCGTCGAAGCCCGCGTCGTCGCCGTACCACGGGTCGACCACGCCCGTGCCGGCCGGTACGGACGGGTCGAAGCTGGTCAGCAGCCGAACGTCGGCGTCGGGGTACAGGCGCCGCAGCCGGGACAGGTGACCGTTGTCGAGTGCGACCAACAGATCGGCGCTGGCGACCTCGGCGTCGGTGATCCGGTGCGCGGTGTGGTTCGAGGCGTCATACCCGGCTCGCCGCAGCACCCGCTGGGCGCGGGGGTCGATCGGGTTGCGCCACTCCTCGTCGGAGACGCCAGCGCTGGTGAACTCAACGTCGAGCCCTTCTGCGGCGGCGCGGTGTCGGGCGACCCGTTCGGCCATCGGTGAGCGGCAGATGTTTCCCGTACAGACGAAGATCACGTGCATCTACCCATCCTGCTCTTCTTTCTGGGGGTGGAACCCCCAGACCCCCAGTTCGCTCTCATCCGCCTCGATACCGAGAGCAGGGTTGGTCGCGATAGCGTGAGCGCTTTCCCGGACGACAGGAGTAGGCACGTGGATCTGGTGGGTCGGAGCTTCCTCAAGGAGGTCGACTACACGCGCGACGAGTGGCTGTACCTCGTCGACCTCGCGGTTGAGCTGAAGGCGGCCAAGAAGGCGCGTGCCGAGCAGCGTCGGCTGCAGGGCCGCAACGTGGCGCTGATCTTCGAGAAGACCTCCACCCGTACGCGCAGCGCCTTTGAGGTGGCGGCGTACGACCAGGGCGCCCACGTGTCGTACTTCGGGCCGACCGGCTCGCAGATGGGGCACAAGGAGTCCGTCGCTGACACTGCTCGGGTGCTGGGCCGGATGTACGACGGGATCGAGTACCGGGGCGCGGGCCAGTCGGTGGTCGAGACGCTCGCCGCCAACGCTGGCGTGCCTGTCTGGAACGGCCTGACCAACGAGTGGCACCCCACCCAGTCGCTGTGTGACGTGCTGACCATGGTCGAGCACACCGGCAAGGACGTCTCGGAGATCTCCTTCGCCTACGTCGGCGACTCCCGGTACAACACGGGCAACTCGCTGCTGGTCACCGGCGCTCTGTTGGGCATGGACGTACGGATCGTCGCCCCCACCGGGCTGCAGAACTGGCCGCACATCCACAAGACCGCCCGTGATCTTGCCGTCGGCTCGGGCGCCCGGATCACCGTCACCGACGAGGTCGACGCGGTCGAGGGGGTCGACTTCCTCTACACCGACGTGTGGGTCTCGATGGGAGAGCCGAAGGAGGTGTGGTTGGAGCGGGTGCCGATGCTGATGCCGTACCGCGTCACCAGTGACCTGATGGCTCGTACGGGCAACCCAGACGTCAAGTTCATGCACTGCCTGCCAGCGTTCCACGACCTCGACACCACCCTCGGCGGCGAGATCCAGCGGCTGGCCGGCATCACCGACGGCCTTGAGGTGACCGACGAGGTGTTCGAGTCGGACGCGTCGATCGTGTTCGACCAGGCCGAGAACCGACTGCACACGATCAAGGCGATCATGGTCGCGACCCTGGCTGGCGAGTGAGCGACTGAGCGGATTCGGGGTCAGATCAGTTGCAGCACCCGCAGCGCGATCGCGCCGAGCGTCAGCGCTGTGACGACGCCCACGCCGGCCCACTGCAGGACTGACCTGTTCTCGCGCGGCGCGAACACGATGATCGCGGCGACCACCAGGCCGCCCAGGAAGCCGCCCAGGTGGGCCTGCCAGGAGATGCCGGGCATGAACGAGATCACCGCGTTGATGCCGAGCACGTACAGCACCTGCTTGAAGTCGCCCTTGACCCGCCACACCAGCAGGGCGAACGCGGCGAACATGCCGAAGATCGCACCGGAAGCGCCCAGCGACGAGGAGTCCGGCGACGCGAGCCACATCACTGCGGCAGAACCCGTCAGTGCCGAGACGAGGTAGAGGGCGAGGAAACGCGCCCGCCCGAGCACCCGCTCGAGGTTCTGGCCGAGGATCCACAACGCCATCATGTTCAACCCGACGTGCCAGAGCTGAGTGTGCAGGAAGGCGCTCGTGATGATCTGCCACCACCGACCGCCCGCCACGCCGGGGACCCAGTTGCCGTCGCCGCTGGCCGCGCACTGGGCGGCCGTCGCGTTCGGGTAGTACGAGTCCGGATCCGAGACCGACAGGCAGGTGCCGGCTGGCGTCAGGGAGAACTGGTCAGCGAAACCCTTCACCGCCATCGCCACCAAGAAGATGATCACGTTGACCGCGATCAGGACGACCGTCGTACGGCGGGTGTCGGCGACGCGCGTCCCTCCGTATGGCAGCTCGAACGCCCTGGTCGACCGCATCCCCTCCATCACGCAGGTGGGGCACTGGAAACCGACCGCGGCGTCGATCATGCACTGGCCGCAGATCGGCCGGCCGCACCGGGTGCAGACGATCCCCGTGGGGACGTCCGGATGCCGATAACACGTCGGTACGGTGCCGGCCTCGGGCACGGGGTTGGAATCGCTCACCCCCCAAGCCTGCCAGCAACCGCCAGCAGTACGGGCTCAGGCGCCGGGTCGGCGGGCGAGCAGGCCCTTCGACAAGCTCAGGGACCGAGGCTGCGTGCCGGTCTGGTACCGCGCACCTCCCCGGCCCCTGAGAGTGTCGACGAGCCCCCGCCGCGACGACCGGACATCGGTCACCAAACCTGTCGAAGGGCCACCCCGCCCCACCGCGAGCCTAGCGCCAAACGCCGGTCCCTGAGCCCCCACCCGAGCCGGCGCCAAACTCCGGCCCCTGAGCCGGCCGAAGGGCATCCGAGGCGCGGGCGTATCGTCACGCGCATGACATCGGTCATCGAGACCTCCGGTCTCACCAAGCACTTCGGAAGCACGGTCGCCCTCGACGGGCTCAACCTTCAGGTCGGCCAAGGCGAGGTGCACGGTTTCCTCGGCCCCAACGGGGCGGGCAAGTCGACCACGATCCGCATCCTGCTCGGGCTGCTGCGCGCCGACGGTGGGCGGGCCACCCTGCTGGGCGGCGATCCGTGGCGTGACATCGCGACGCTGCACCGCAAGGTCGCCTACATCCCTGGCGACGTGAACCTCTGGCCCAACCTCACCGGCGGCGAGGTGATCGACATGCTCGGCCGGATGCGTGGGGGGCTCGACCCAGCCAAGCGCAAGGACCTGCTCGCCCGTTTCGACCTCGATCCCACCAAGAAGTGCCGGGCCTACTCGAAGGGCAACCGGCAGAAGGTGGCCTTGGTGGCCGCACTCGCCTCCGACGCCGATGTCTACCTGCTCGACGAGCCGACCTCCGGGCTCGACCCGTTGATGGAGACCGTCTTCGCGACCTGCGCCAAGGAGCTGCGCGCCCAGGGCGGGACGATCCTTCTCTCGAGCCACATCCTCAGCGAGGTGGAGGCGTTGGCCGACCGGATCTCGATCATCCGCGAGGGCAGAATCGTGGAGTCGGGCACGTTGTCCGAGATGCGCCACCTCCATGCCACGCGCGTGGAGGCTGAGCTCGCAGGTCCCGTACCCGACCTGCATCGGCTGGCGGGCGTTGAGGGCCTGCACGTGTCGGGCCAGACCGTCACCTTCTCGGTCACCGCCGACGGGCTTGACGGCGCGATCGCGATGCTTGGCGAGGGTGGGATCAAGGCGCTCGTCTGCTCACCGGTCAGCCTGGAGGAGCTGTTCCTCGCCAAGTACGACGAGGGTGCAGCGAGCCGGCTGGCGACGGAGGACGGCGTGCGCGCCTCCGGAGGCGCAACGGCATGACCGGCTGGCTCGACCTGCTCCGCCTCGCGTGGCGGCGCGACCGGGTGATGATCAGCGTGACCGTCGTGGTGATCTGGCTGATGACGTGGTTCTCGGCCGTCGCGACGGTCGACCTGTTCCCCGATGAGGCGTCACGCGTAGCCGCTGCGAAGGTCGCCAACTCGACCCCGTCGGTCGTCGCGATGTACGGCACGATCTACGACCCTGCCTCGATCGGCGGGATCGGGTCAGCGAAACTGCAGATGCTCGACCTGATCGCGGTGGCCATCCTTGCGATCGCCATCATCCGCCGACACACCCGCCAGGAGGAGGAGACCGGGCGCTTCGAACTGCTCGGTGCAACCGTGGTCGGCCGGTGGGCGCCGCTGGGTGCAGCAGTGGTTCTCGGCGTCATCACGTCGCTCGTGACCGGCCTCGGGGTCGCGCTGTGCTGCGGCTTCGGTCATTTCCCGTGGGAGGGTTCGTGGCTGCTCGGGTTGTCGGTCGCGGGGGTGGGCCTTGCCTGGACCGGACTGACCGCCGTCGCGGTGCAGCTCAGCTCCAGCAACCAGGTCTGCGGCGCCTACGCGTTCGGCTCCCTCGGCCTCGCCTTCCTGTTGCGCATGGTCGGCGACCTGAATGAGCTCAACGGGACTTCCTTCGTACGGTGGCTGTCCCCCCTCGGCTGGGCCATGCAGGTCAGGGCCTTCTCCGGCGACCGCTGGTGGCCGTTGCTGTTCCCGGTCGGGCTTCTGGTCGTGACGTTGGGGGTTGCGTTCCGGCTGCTGTCGACCCGCGACCTTGGGGCCGGGCTGCTGGCCGACCGGAAGGGCAGCGGTACGGGCAGGATCGGCTCCGCCGCTGGCCTCGCCTGGCGGCTGCAGCGCGGCTCGCTGCTGGGCTGGGGTCTGGTCTTCTTCATCATGGGCACCGTGATGGGGCAGCCTCCGCGGAAACCTGGACGGCCTGCTAACCCCCGAGATGGAGGCGATGCTGCGCCAGCTCGGCGGCATGGGCAAGGTCGACGACCTCTTCGCGACCGTCTACGTCGGCGTCGCCGGGCTGGGGGCTGGAGCGTACGGGGTCACTGCGGCGCTGCGACTGCGCGCCGAGGAGGTCAAGCTGCATGCCGAGCAGATCCTCGCGACGCGCACCTCGCGGCTGGCCTACCTCGCCTCTCACGCGCTGTACGCGTTGGTCGGCGGCGCCCTTCTGCCAGTCCTGTCGGGTCTGGGCGCGGCGGCCACCGACAAGACGGGCGTCGACAAGCTCACGCATGACGTGCTCCCGTACGTCGTGCTGGCCCCAGCCACCTGGGTGATCGTCGGCATCGCGCTGCTGCTGTTCGGCTGGCTGCCACGCTTCTCGAGCCTGGCCTGGGCGATCCTCGCTGGCTTCGCGCTGCTGGGCGAGCTAGGTAGCCTGCTGAAGCTTCCGGAGTGGATCCAGAAGCTGTCCCCCTACACCGCCCTCCCGCGGATGCCTTCCGTCCGGCGCCGGTGCTGGTACTGCTCGCGATCGCCGTCGGGCTGGTCGTCGTTGGCTACATCGGCTTCCGCCGCCGCGACCTCACCACCGCCTGAGCGTTCACGGGTCGGGACGGGGACTGGTCCACTGTCGAGAACGGCCCGTACGCTTGGTGGAGACCACCCGGAGGGACCTGACATGCCAAGCCACCGCCTCGACGCCTCGGCGTTCGCTGGCGCGCGCCGCTTCCATGTCGACCTGGCCCGGGTGAGCTCGGCGATCTGTCGGGGCTGACCAGCCGTCGTTCCGCGTGAGCGGCTGACGGCACACGTGTCCTCGTCAGCCCTCCCGGAAGCAGGTCGCCATGGCCATCCAGATCCCCACCGTCAGCTCTCCCCTCACCCTGTCGCGCCCGGTCGTCGACGACGTCTCCGTACGGCTCGTCGCCGCGCTCGTCCTCGCCCTCGTCACGCTCACGGCCGCGACCGGCCAGTGGTGGCTGTACGGGGTCCTCGCCCTCGACTTCGCCCTTCGCACGGCTGGCTTGCGCCGGCTCAGTCCGCTGGGCGTGCTGGTGCAGCACGTGGCTCGACCGCGGGTACGGGTGGCCCCTCGACCCACCTCCGCCGCCCCGAAGCGGTTCGCGGCTGGCATCGGCGCGGTGCTCACCGCTGCCGCTTTCGTACTCTGGCTGGTGGGCCTCGCCTCGGGTACCGGGCCGGTGTCGCCGGTGGTCTGGGGAATCACCGCGGCCATGATCGCGTTTCCCCTGCTGGAGGCCGGGCTCGGCCTCTGCGTCGGCTGCAAGGTGTACGCCCTGCTCATCCGTACGGGCCTCATCCCCGCCGACTCCTGCATCGACTGCGCACCGACCACGCGGGTCGTTTCGCCCAAGGAGACCGCATGACCAGTGACGCCATCTGGACCGACATCCTGCTCGAGGCCGAGCGCGATGCTGTCCGCGAGCCGATCCTGTCGGGGTTCCTGCACGATGCCATCCTGCGGCAGCCGTCGCTCGAGACCGCACTCGCTGGGTTGCTGGCGGCGAAGCTCGACGGGCCCGTCATGTCTGCCATCCCGCTGCGTGACCTCATCCTCGGCGCGATCCAGTGCGACCCGGAGATCGGCGTGGCCGTACGGGCCGACCTCCAGGCCGTGATGAAGCGCGACCCGGCGTGCCGTGGGTACTCGCAGCCGCTGCTCTACTTCAAGGGGTTCCAGGCGATCCAGGCCTACCGGGTCGCACACTTCTACTGGCGCAACGGCCGCGAGCCCCTCGCGCTGTACCTGCAGAGCCGGATCTCCGAGATCTTCGCCGTTGACATCCACCCGGGTGCCCGGATCGGCAAGGGCATCATGTTCGACCACGCCACCTCGGTCGTGATCGGCGCCACGGCGGTCGTCGAGGACGACTTCTCGATGCTCCACGAGGTCACCCTCGGCGGTACGGGCCGCGAGGGCGGTGACCGTCACCCCAAGATCGGCCGCGGCGTGATGATCGGCGCTGGCGCGAAGGTGCTCGGCAACATCAAGGTTGGCCAGGGTGCCAAGATCGGCGCTGGTTCGGTGGTCCTGCACGACGTACCCCCGCACAGCACCGTGGCGGGCGTGCCGGCCAAGGTCGTCTCGTTCCCGCCGGAGTCGTTCCCGGCGCTGGAGATGGACCAGTCGTTCGAGCAGGTCGACGTCTTCGGCGACCTGGACGCGGTGGGGGTGCTTGCGGCAGGCGAGTCCAGGCCGGACACCCAGGACCGTCGCGCTGCCGAGGCTCCGCGGGACTGAGCTGTACCTGCGGCCCTGGGTTACGCCGCCGTCACCGACTCCCCGACCGGTGGAAACCCGAGCTCGCTGCTTCGGTCCCTGAGCGTGTCGAAGGGTCGGCTCAGGCCGTCAGGAAGCCCTCGGCCACCAGCCAGGCCCGGGTGTCGTCATCGTCAACCCAGAGGTGGGCGTGCCAGCCCCGCTCGTTGGCGGCGTCGACGTTGACCTGCTTGTCGTCGATGAACCAGAGCTCGCCGAAGGCGGCCGCCAAGCGCGACTCCACGGCCGCGTAGATCCCCTGGTCCGGCTTCGCGACCCCGAGGGTGCCGGAGAAGAACCAGGTGCCGATCTGGTCGTACCAGTCGAACTCAGGTGCGGCAAGGGCGAAGGTCGTGGGCGCGTTGGAGAGCACGGCCGTCTCGACACCGGCTGCTTTGAGATCGGCGAGGATCGCCCGAGCGCCGGGTCGGGGGTCGTCCCAGCCGTGCACATCGGCCGACACCAGGGCAGCGAGCAGATCCTCGGTGAGCGGGCCGACCCCGAGGTGGCCGAGGGTCCGGCTCCAGAACTCCTGGTCCGACATGCCCTCGTCGTAAGCGTGCCGATCGAGCCAGAACGCGTCGAGCACCTGCTGCGGGGTCACCCCAAGAATCGAGCCGAGCTCTTCGTACAGGCCGTCAGGCGACGAGAGCACCATGCCGAGATCAAAGACCACCACGCGTCGAGTCACGTCGAAACCCTACCGAGCCGCGCCGATGCTGACGCCACGTGGTGTCATTCCGTACCGACCACCCTTGCCGTGCCGAATCCGGACCAGATTCGCACCGATTACCTCGCCGGCATGTCAATGGTGACGGTCACCGGCGGGCTCGCATTGGGGTTCCGAGCCAGGATCGCGGTCACATCGGCAGGGGCGTCGAGCAGGAGGGATCCCGCCGTACGCCCCGATGAGTCGTAGGCGAGTCGGAGAGCCGAGCCGTCGTTGAGGCAGAGGCCAGTGACGAGACCTGCGGTGGCCGGGGTCTCCTTGCCTGCCTTGTCGATGGTGAACCAGTCGTACACCGCCATACCGAAGTTGGTCGCCGAGTCGGTGCGCTGGGCGCTGAGCTTCACCAGCACGAACTGGCCGTTCTTGGGAGTCGCCGCCTTCGTGGGACAGGTGGCGTTCTCGGCCACCTCTTCGATGGTGACCACAGCCTTCGAGAGGCCGCGGGTGTTCGACAGGTCGACGGCTGAGCCGACCGTCATCCGTACAGGCGCCTCCGACACCCAGGTCACCGTGGGCGGTGGCGGGGTCGACTGCTCGGCGGTCCGGACGACCGTGCCGGGTGGCGCCGAGGTCGCGCAACCCGCGAGAAGCAGGCTGATGCCGACGAGGACGGGGAAGGCGCGCATGGATCCCATTGTGACAAGCCACGACGCTCTAGCCCAACGCCGACCCGCCGAGCCGCGCGGCGAAGTGAGGTAGAAAAGACCCGTGACGCGCGCGATCGACCCCGCAGACGACAGGCTCTACGCCACTCACGCGCGCATCGATCTCTCGGCGGTCGCCGACAACCTGCGCGCCGTCCGTCACCGCGTCGGCAACCGGGAGGTGCTGCTGGCGGTGAAGGCGGACGCGTACGGGCATGGCGCGGTCCCGGTGTCGCGTCACGTCCAGGAGACCGGCACGGCCGACCAGCTCGGAGTGGCGACCGTCCCTGAGGCGCTCGAGCTGCGAGGGGCGGGCATCACGCTGCCGATCCTCAAGCTCTCCCACGTCCTGTCCGGGGCCGAGGCCGAGGCGGCTGTGGGTGCCGATGTGGCCCTCACGGTGGTCGATGAGGCGAGCGCCCGGCTGACCTCGGCCGCCGCACGAACCCTCGGACGCGTCGCCCAGGTCCACCTCAAGGTTGACACCGGGATGCGTCGGATCGGCGCCCAACCCGAGGCCGTGGTCGCGCTAGCCCGGCACATCCAGTCGCTTCCAGCGATCGACCTGGTCGGCCTGATGACCCACCTTCCGGTGAGTGACACCCCTGACGGAGTCGCGTACACCGAGAACCAGCTGGCCCTGTTCCACCGCCTGGCTGACGAGGTGCAGGCAGTGAGCGGGCCGCTGCCGTACATCCATGCCGCCAACTCCGGCGGCATCTGCGGGCATCCTGCGTCGTGGGGAACCCTCGTGCGGCCGGGGATCATGGCGTACGGGTCGTTCCCCGACCACCAGACGCCTCGTACGGTTCGGCTTCGTCCGGCCTACTCCCTCGCCACCCGGGTCTCCGCGGTGAAGCGGGTCCGCGCTGGCGAGACGGTGGGGTACGGAAGGACGTGGACCGCGGCGCACGACACCACGATCGCGACCATCCCGATCGGGTACGCCGACGGCTACAGCAGGCTGCTGTCGAACCGCGGGAATGCGTTGGTCGGGGGGCATCGCCACTCGATCGCAGGTCGGGTCTGCATGGACCAGACGATGCTCGACCTGGGTCCCGACTCCACTGTGACTACGGGCGACGAGGTGATCCTGATCGGTCATCAAGGCGATCAGGAGATCTCGGTCTGGGACGTCGCCGACCTGATGGGCACGATCCCGTACGAGGTCACCTGTCTCATCTCAGACCGGGTACCGCGGGAGTACTGATCCCGGCTAGAGCGAGGCTTGGAAGATCCTCGCCAGGTCGTCGCCCGTGACCGGCTTGGGGGAGATGGCGAGCAGCCGCTGCTGCTTCAAGGCCCCCTCCACCAGGTCGTCGACGTCGCCTTCCCCGTACCCCACCGCGGCCAGGCCCTCGGGGATGCCAATGTCGTCCATCAGGCTGCGCAGCACTCGAGGGAGCGTGTCTGCATCATCGCCGCGGGCCTCCGGGTCGAGGAAGCGGGCCGCTTCGAGGTGCCGGGCAGGGTCGGAGTCGAACGTGTACCGGAACGCCTCGGCGGCGGTCAGCGCCACCGCCATTCCGTGCGGCACGATCGGCTCATCCGCGGGGTACCCATCGGGCACGTAGCCCCGGACCCGCCCAGCGATCGGGTAGGCGTCGGCATGCGGGATGTGCACCCCGGCGTTGCCGAAGCCCATCCCTGCGAACGTGGCAGCCATCGACATCTTCTCCCGGGCGTCGGCGTCGGACCCGTCGCGGACGGCCTGACGGAACGACGCTGCCAGCAGCCGCATCGACTTCTCCGCCCACATGTCGGCGACCGGGTTGGCACCGCAGTACGGGACTCGCTGCTCGGGTCGCTTCGCATCAAAGGAGGTGTACGGCTTCGCCGTCCACGACTCGAGCGCGTGGCAGAGGATGTCCATCCCCGACGAGGCTGTCACCATCGCAGGCTGGGTGATCGTCAGGTCGGGGTCGACGACTGCCAGCTTCGGTCGGAGCGCCGGGTGGCTGATGCCGGTCTTCACCTTGAGGGCGAGCACATCGAGCACGCACACGGTGGTCGACTCGGCGCCCGTGCCCGTCGTTGTCGGCACTGCTACCAGCGGCAGCAGCGGCTTGGCCGGCGCCCGCCCCTTTCCGATCGGCGCGTTGAGGTAGTCGGCCAGGTCGCCGTCGTTCGTCGACATCAGGGCGATCGCCTTGGCCGTGTCGATCGACGAGCCGCCGCCGACCGCCAGCACTCCATCGATCCCGCCGAGGTCCCGCGCGTACGCCACCGCATGCTCGAGTGAGACGTCAGTCGGCTCCACGTGGGCCTGGTCGTACACCTCGACCTGAAGCCCCGCCTGCCGCAGTTGCTCAGCGATCCGGGCGGGGTGTCCGGTCGCGGCCACACCCGCGTCCGTGACCAGGAGGACCCGAGTTGCGCCGAGCCCGGTGAGATCGTGCGCCAGCTCATGCGAAGCGCCGCGGCCGAACTTCAGGGAAGGGGCGGCATAGGTGAAGATCGTCTCAGCCATGCCTCATCATGGCATGGCGTTTCACGTCTGACGAGGGTCTGGGCAGGTCCGTGATCGACCGCTGTCGTCCGCTCGCCCGTGAAGGTCGGGCGGCTCAACGGGCGATGAACTCGCTGAGCTTCCCGTACGACAACGGCGACGTCTCCCACGCGTACACCCCACCTCGCGGGCCGAGCTCGACCCGCAACACGTGGATGCTGTCGGTGAAGGCGAGATGCACGCGGGCGGCGCCGGTCGACAATGTGCCGACCGCCATCGCCACCGGCACGACGACGTCGCCGAGCTGCAGCGTCGTACGGTGCCAGCCCCCCGACGGGGCGGCGAGGTCACACTCGACGCCGTCGGTGGTGAAGCGCATCGCCCATCCGTCGCCGTCTCGCACGAGGGTGACGTCGCGCAGGTCGGGGAGGTGGTGCTGGTCGGCGCCGACGGCCAGCGAGGGCCAGCTGGAGACGGGACCCGCGTGGTGCCACGGCCCGGCTACCCCAGCATCCTTGGGTCGCCGCAGCTCGAGCGCCGACAGTCGGCTGGCCAAGCGGCTGGCCGTCTCCCGATCCGGGTCGGTCGCAGCCCCGCGCGCGGCAGGGATGAGGTGCATCCAGACCAGGTCGAGCAGCGGTTGGGATCCGGCCGCCTCGGCCGAGGTGATGGTGACGGTGAGGTCGTCGAGGATCAGGGCGTACTGCCCGTACGCCCCGTCTGCCCGGAACCCCTCACGGCTCAGCCAGACCTGGTAGCCGTAGCCGTGCGTCCACTCTGCGTTGTCGTC
Source organism: Propionibacteriaceae bacterium (assembly GCA_035416185.1). Taxonomy (GTDB): domain Bacteria; phylum Actinomycetota; class Actinomycetes; order Propionibacteriales; family Propionibacteriaceae; genus JBHAES01. Next base: position 18,177 of record DAOOHL010000013.1, read on the forward strand.
TGAGCGCGTCGGGATGTGGCGGGTGGAGGCCTGGGCGACCCAGCCCTGGGGCAGCACGTCGCGACCCCCGGTGCGGTACAGCTCGGCGAAGGCCGAGATCTCACGGGTCGTGGCGTGGACCCCGCTGAGCCCGAGCTCGCGGCCGAGCGGGTCGACGTCCCAGGTCGGCGCGATGCCCAGTGGCTCGAACAGCCGCGGCCGCAGGTAGCCCATCAGGCCCTCGCCCGTCACGCGACGGACCAGTTCGCCAGCGACCCAGGAGGCACCGTTGTTGTAGACGTGGCACGACCCGACCGGCTGCTGGGGCGGGATCGTCAGGTAGGTCGCGGCCAGGTCGTGGTTGCCGCGCTCCAGCATCACCGCGAAGGTGTCCTCGTCGTGCCCGGTGGACATGCTGAGCACGTGGTGGACCGTCTGCTCGGCAGCCCGCTCGGAGACGTCAGCGGGCACCGAGTCACCAAGCAGGTCGACGATCCGATCGGTCAGCGCCAGCTTCCCCTCCGCGAGGGCGAACCCCATCGCCGTCGAGGTGAAGGTCTTGCTGACGGAGTAGAGAAGTTGCCGGTCATCGGTGGTGTACGGGGCCCAGTACGCCTCCAGCACCGTCTCCCCCTGCCGCGCCACCAGGAGGCTGTGCAGGTTGATGGTGTGCTCGGCCTCCACGGCGGCGAGGAACGCGAGGACGCCCCGGGCGTCGATGCCCGACGTGGCGGTGGCGGGGTGCGTCATCGACGCAGTCGTACCGGGAGTCACGACGGTCAGCCTAGTGTCGGCGTGCGACAGAAGCGTCAGGGTCAGAGCATCCGGGGAAGCAGGGCTGGCCGGCCCCTCAGTCGTCGGCCGAGCACGAGGGCAAGGTGGGCTGCCAGGGCAACGAAGAACAGCACGTGAGCAGTGATGTGCAGCCAAACGAGATCGTCGTCGACGAGCAGCGCCAGTCCGCTCACTGGCACCAGGACCACGATGCCCAGCAGCGCGCGCTCGCTGTCGTGGGCCCACCGCTGCTCACCGGGGGTAAGTGTCGGATCCCACGGCGGCAAGGGTGTACGCCAGCGCCACAGCAGCCGAAGCAGGATCACGACGAGGATGCTGATGCCCAGCACGGTGTGCACGTCCATCAGGTCGAAGCCACCGAGCAGGTCACCAACACCGGAGTCATCACCGGCCGAGTCCCCACCACCACCTGCCGAGCCACCGTCATCGTCACCACGACCCTGGCCACGGCCACGGCCCTGTCCGTTGCCGCCCCGGTCACCTCCTCGACCGCCGCCTCGCCCACGACCTTGACCACCGCCGGAGTCGTCGACGTCCATGACGTAGCCGACGATGAACTGCACCAGCAACAACCCCGCCGTGAGCCAGTGCAGCAGACGCGTGACGATCCCGTACCCCCGGTCGTCGTTCCGCCAGCGCGCCATGGGTCACATCAGATCAGGGAAACCAGCCGTCAGGAAGGGCCACAGCAACCTGGCCCTTCGACAAGCCCAGGGACCGGCGGGGGGCGCGCTGCCCAACGTTGCCTTGATGCGCATCGGAAGCGCGTCCGGTACGGCTGACGTGGTGACCGGAGCCGGCAGCCGCGCTGCCCTGAGCCCAGATGGGCACTGCACCGCACCTCACACCCCCACCGCTTCGCGCGGCTGTCGGCGTAGCGAGCGAAGTCAGAGCGCCTGGGGGTCGGGGGGGCGAAGCCCCCCGGTAAGCAGAGCAAGGAGTGCCTCTCCGTACGCCTCCTCGACGCTTCCGCAGCGCACGCGTTGGTTGACTCCGTGCACGTCGTGAGTCACGACCCAGTCGTCATCCTGCCGCTCCAGGGCGACGAACGACTCCCCCAGCAGGTCGCGGAGCTGGTCCTCCCGGGGGAGCCAGAGCACCTCGTCGGCGGGGATCGAGTCGAGTGCCCACTCCGTGGTGCCGTTGAACTTGACCACGCCGGCGCCGTGGTGGCGGTGCACCTCGATGGTCATCTCGGCGACGTGGAAGACCTCGTCGTCCATGCCCTTGTCGGGGATGACGAAGCGGTCGCCGGAGGTGGGCGTCCAGTCGAGTCCGGCATCGCGGAGGCGTGTGGCGAGCTGGGTGGTCAGCACTTCGCGGTCAGCTCCTTGATCGGGCTCGGCGCCTTGGCAATCTGCTCCTTGACCGTCGGTGTGCAGAGTTCCTGCACTGACACGCCCTGGACCAGCGCGCGCCACGAACCGTCGTACTTGGTCAGCACCGCTTCGCCCGGCTCGTCCTTCTTGCCGGTCCCGGTGGTGTACGTGTAGGTGGCCAGAGCCCAGTCCGACCCGGCACAGATCACCTGCTTGAGCTTGGCGTCCGTACGGGTGATCAGCTTCTGCGCGTCAGCGTCACTGATGCAGCCCGTGACCGACGGGATCGTGAACGAGCTTGAGCAGCCCGCGAGGGCGAGCACCATGAACATGATGAAGCCCTCGATGCCGGGGCTC
>DAOOHL010000014.1:0-20531 GCA_035416185.1 Propionibacteriaceae bacterium
TGGGGCCGTTGCGGATCGAGTCGGCACGGCGCTCCATCTGCGGCAGCACCTTCGGATGCACCGAGAAGCCCTCCGGCAGCTCGACCTGGGCATCGGCGATGCGAGCCATCTGCTCAGGAGTGATCGCAGTGCCCCGGTCCTCGCCCAGCTTGGCCGGGTAGTACGGGACCTTGTGGTACTCCTCGTCCTTCGCGGCAGCCTCGGTCAGGGCCCGTACCTCGCGGAAGACGGTCTCGAGCCGGTCGCGGAAGCGGCCGAGCACCTCGTCGGCGTCCTCGGTGGAGATGTCGCCTCGGCCGATCAGCGACTCGGTGTAGAGCTTGCGGGTCGACCGCTTCTGCTCGATCAGGTCGTACATCAGCGGCTGGGTGAAGCTCGGGTCGTCGCCCTCGTTGTGGCCGCGGCGGCGGTAGCAGACGAGGTCGATCACGACGTCCTTGCCGAACCGCTGGCGGAACTCGAACGCGAGCCGGGCGACGCGAACGCACGCGTCGGCGTCATCACCGTTGACATGGAAGACCGGCGACTGGATCGCCTTGGCGACATCGGTGCAGTAGGTCGACGAGCGCGACTCGGAGGGAGCCGTGGTGAAGCCGACCTGGTTGTTGACGACGATGTGGATCGTGCCGCCAGTGCGGTAGCCGCGCAGCTGCGACATCTGCAGGGTCTCGTACACCACGCCCTGACCCGAGAAGGCCGCGTCGCCATGGAGCAGGATCGGCAGCACGGGGAACGGCAGCTCGTTGGTGGAGCGGTCCTGCTTCGCTCGCGCGATGCCCTCGACGACCGGGTTCACGGCCTCGAGGTGCGACGGGTTGGCCGCGACCGACGTACGGATGACCGCTCCGCTCAACGCCGTGAACTCGCCCTCGGCGCCCAGGTGGTACTTCACATCACCGGTGCCCTGCGACGAGGTCGGGTCCATCCGGCCCTCGAACTCGCGGAAGATCTGGCCGTACGACTTGCCGACGATGTTGGCGAGCACATTGAGGCGGCCACGGTGCGGCATGCCGATGCACACCTCGTCGAGGCCAGCGTCTGCGGCCTGGTCGCAGATCTCGTCGAGCGCGACGATGGTCGACTCGCCACCTTCGAGGGAGAACCGCTTCTGGCCGACGAACTTGGTCTGCAGGAACGTCTCGAAGATCTCGGCCTCGTTGAGCCGGTCGAGGATCCGGACGTGCTCGGCGTGGGTGAGCTGCGGCTGGCCCTGCTCGAGGCGCTGCTGGAGCCAGTGCCGCTGCTCGGAGTCCTGGATGTGCATGTACTCGACGCCGACCGTACGGCAGTAGGCGTCGCGGAGGAGCTCCAGGGTCTCGCGAAGCGGGAGCAGCCGTGACTTCGAGCCGCCGAGCTTGCCGACCGGGAACTTGCGGTCGAGGTCCCAGATCGACAGACCGTGTGTCGACAGCTCGAGGTCGGGGTGGGAGCGGAGCCTGTACTGAAGCGGGTCGATGTCGGCCATCAGGTGGCCGAGCTCTCGGTAGGCGTTGATCAGCTCGAGGACTCGGGCTGCCTTGCAGACCTCATCCGGATCGCTGACGTATTCGTCGACGTCCCAGCGAAGGGGGGCGTACGGGATCCGCAGCGAGGTGAAGATGTCGCCGAAGAACTCGTCGTCACCACGCAGCAGTCCCTCCATCACTTTCAGGAACTCCCCAGACTGGGCGCCCTGGATGACCCGGTGGTCGTAGGTCGACGTGAGCGTCATGACGCGTGACACGCCCAGCTCGTTGAGCCGCTCGGGCGAGGCGCCGAGGAACCCGGGTGCGTACTCGATCGATCCGACGCCGAGAATGAGCCCCTGGCCAGACATCAGGCGCGGGATCGAGTGGTTGGTGCCGATGCCGCCCGGGTTGGTCAGCGTGGCGGTGGTGCCTTGGAAGTCGTCGACCGTGAGCGAGCCGCTGCGTGCCTTCTTGACCACCGCCTCGTACGCCTGCCAGAAGGCGTGGAAGTCCATCGACTCGGCGCCCTTGATGTTGGGTACGAGGAGCTGGCGGGTGCCGTCGGACTTCGCCATATCGATCGCGAGCCCGAGGTTGATCATCGGGTAGTCGACCAGGACCGGCTTGCCGTCGCCAGCGTCGTAGGCCACGTTCATCGCCGGTACCGCCTTGAGCGCCTGCACCATCGCGAAACCGATGATGTGGGTGAACGAGACCTTACCGCCGGTGGTGCGCTTGAGGTGGGTGTTGATCATCGTGCGCTGGTCGATGACGAGCTTCATGGGCACTGTACGGACCGACGTCGCGGTGGGGACCTCGAGGGAGGCCTCCATGTTCTTGGCGGTGCGCAGGGGTGCGCCTTTGAGGGGCGTCCGGGTCGGCTCCGATGAGGTCTCCGCCTTTGCCTGTGCGCGGGTCGGGCGAAGGTTGCCAGCCGGGACGTTCGCGGCAGTGGGGGGGGGGGGGGGGGCTGCGGGGGCAGGGGTAGGCTCGGCCGACGGGGCTGGCGGGGGGTCCGAGGTGAGTCGGCTGTCGGTAGTCGGCTCGTCGACGACGGGAGACGCCTCCGCAGGTGCCTCCACCTTCGGGGTAGGCGTCGTCGCCTCACGATGGGTCAGGTCGGCAGGCACCGCAGGGGCGCTCTTCAGGCTGTTGGCCTTGGCCACCGTGGCGGCGTCAGGGTTGCCGCCCGCACCAGGCTCGCTGGCTGTTGCGGACGGGCCGGTGGCCTTGGGGCTCGCAGTGATGCCGCTGGCGGCCGGAGCAGTGGCTGGAGTCGTGGCCGGGGGAGTGGGAGCTGACGGAGCGCCGCCGCCAGAGAAGTAGGCCGCCCAGGTCGGGTCGACCGACGAGGGGTCCGCGGTGTACTGCTCGAACAGCTCTTCGATGAGCCAGTCATTGGCTCCGAAGTCGTCCATGGAGTGGGTCAGCTGGTCGGGCGTGATAGCCACGGTTCTCTCTTCCCTTGGGTCGCACGCGGTCAGGCAGCCGTGCCTGTCTGCTCAGCGTCCATCCTAACCGATTCACCTCCGCTGACCGGTTCAGCGCGAGCCCCTGTGACGGGGCGTGTCCGTCCGATCGCGAACCAGATCGCGGACACCGTGGCGAGGACCAGACCGACGTTCCTGAGCACCAGCACCGAGGTCGCCAGGGGGGTGCCCGCGCCAGTGACCAGCTCACCGTACAAGGTCGGGTAGACCTGCTGCGTGGCGATCGCCAAGAGCCACGCAGCTGCCACGAAGAGCAGGGGTGCTCCCCAGACGTCCTCGTCATCGGAGTCGCCGCCGGCGACCATCGCGCAGACCGGGCCACCGATCCAGAAGATGTACTGCGGGCTGAGCGTCTTGTTGGTCACGATCATCACCAGGATGATCGCCAGCATCACGGCCGAGACGGTCACAGCCCCTCGGCTGGTCAGCCGGATGACGCGCCAGCCCAGCCACGCGATCACCAGCATGCCGAGCACGGTCGCGATGTTCGAGGCCTGCAGCGAGGCAGCCACGCCCGGGCCGTCGATCTCGTACGCGTTGTAGCGGCTCAGCGCCACCTTGTACGGCACACCCGGGTCGAAGGTCCGCAGCCACATCACGACCGTGGCCGGGACTGACTCGATCTGGAGCCCCCGGTCGGTCTGCCAGGTGAGCGGCGACACCGTACGGGCCCAGCCGGCCGTGACCAGGCTGCCCAGCGCGAGGGCAACGCCGGCCACCACGAACCCGATGCCCGACCGGACCCGCTCGCGACTCCTCCCCAGCAGCGGTAGGACCAGCAGGGCCGGCCACAGCTTCAGCGACGCGCCGATCGCGACCAGACCTCCTGCGACGGCTGGCTTCTTGTGGACGTACAGCGCGGCTGCGCCGGCAAGCAAGGCCGGCGCGAGGTCGAACCGAACGTAGGCGAGCGGCCCCATGAAGGCGATGAAGACGATCCAGGCCAGGACGGCCGCCGCCCGACGCCGTCCTCCGTTGACCCACAGCAGCCAGGTCATCGCCGCGTCCAGGGCCAGCATCAGCATCATGAAGCCGACGACGAAGGTGCGTTGGTCAGCGCCGGTGACCAACTGGAGGGCGTCGAGCGCCCAGACCACGGGGGTCGGGTACTCGACCAGGATCCGCCGGATGTCGCCGCCACCCCCGTTGATCTGGTTGTGGTAGTAGTTCACGTCGCCGACGATGTAGGAGACCCGGTGAGAGAACTCCCACCCGAGGTAGGCCCGGCTGATCGCCCACAGAAAGGCGTACGTCAGCCAGCTGGCCAGCACCTGCCGCAGAGCCGTCATGAGCGGGTCCTCCTCAGTCGCCGGCGCCGTTCAGCCCGCGTCTCGCCGATCACCGGTGAGCCGAGGGAACGCCACACCGTACGGAGAAGTAGCCCGGTGAACACCACCATTGCGACGTTCCGCAGCACGAGGACTGCCGTCGCGGGTCCCATCAGCCAGCCGCCATGGACCAGCGGCTCGTACATGATCGGATAGACCAGTTGAGTGGCCAAGGTGAGCCCGAGGATCCACCACGACAGGCCAGCGATCCGCCGCCAGGTCAGCTCTGTGTCGGCCCCGTCGCGGGCTGGACTTCCTGGTCCCTGAGCTTGTCGAAGGGTCCCGTTCCCCGGTCCCTGAGCCTGTCGAAGGGCATGTCCCGACGCCACGATCATCGCGGCCATCGGCCCGCCCAGCCACATCATGTACTGGGGGCTGAAAGTCTTGTTGGTGACGATCGTCACCGTGATCACCAGCAGCATCATCAGGCCGGCCTCGAGCACCGTACGTTCGCGACGCTTCAGCCACTGCCAGTAGACGATCCCGATCACCACCATGCCCAGGATGGTCGCGATCGTCGACAGCTGCTGCATCACTGAGGCCCCGGGGCCAGCGATCTCGAAGGCCTGCCAACGTGACACCGCGACGAGGAAGTCGTCAGGACGGAAGGCGCGGATGGCCATGGGCACGGTCGCCCAGATCGACTCGATCTGCAGACCTCGTCCCGACTGCCACGTGAGAGGCGAGACGAGCCGACCCCAGCCTCCGTACAGCAGCGATGCCAGGGCGAGGGCGATCCCGACTGCCCAGAAGCCGATCGACGCACGAACCTTCTGCGGGCGATCGCCGACCAATGTGGCGGGCCACAGCAGCGCTGGCCACAGCTTGATCGCCGCACCGACTCCGATCAGCCCACCCGCCAGCCGAGACCGCTGACGGGGCAGCAGGGCCATAACAGCAGCCCCGCCGAGAACGGCCGGGATCAGGTCGAACCGCATGTACGTGGTCGGGCCCATCATCAACGTGAACAGCACCCAGAACAGCACCGCTTGTGACCGACGGGTCCCACCGGCTCGCCACAGCGCGATGGCGAAGCCAAGGTCGAGCAGGAGCATGAAGATGATGTAGGCCACGACGAAGCCCGGCCGTGATTGGAGAGCAAGCCAGTACGGGATCTCCAGCAGCCAGATCACCGGCGTCGGGTACTCGATCAGGGTCTCGCTGGCCGGAGCACCAGTCATGTGCAGATGGATCCGGTGCCAGTAGTAGAGGACGTCGTTCTGCGTACCGAGCTTGAACGCAGCCCACAACCCAAAGACGAAAACTCGCGCAGCGATGAAGGCGATCACGACGGTCGCGAGCCGGTCCCGGCGAGGGGTGGGGGTCGCGGTCGTCACACGGGCTCCTCGAGCGGGGGGACTGGTCAGCGGCCGGACTAGTCCGACCCGCTGTGCCTGGCCGGGACCCGCTGGCGCCCCCGAGAGGATTCGAACCTCTGCTCCCGCCTCCGGAGGGCGGTGCTCTATCCCCTGAGCTACGGGGGCCAGGCGCGCATCGCGCCGAGGGAAGACGTTACCAGAACCTGCTCGGCCCGAACGATTCCGGCTGCGCCTCAGTCGAGGACGTCGAGAGCCAGCAGGTCGTCGAGGGTCTCCCGGCGGAGCATCGTCGACAGCTGGCCGTCCTTCACCGACACCACGGGAGGCTTGGTGGCGTGGTTGTAGTTGGACGCCATCGCGCGGCTGTACGCGCCGGAGGCGGGCACTGCAACCAGGTCGCCGGGCCGCACGTCGGCTGGCAGGAAGACGTCGCGGACGAGGATGTCGCCGCCCTCACAATGCTTGCCCACGACGCGGCACAGGACCGGGCGGGCAGTCGAGGTGCGGTTGGCCACCACGGCGGAGTACTCCGCTGCGTACAGGGCGGGGCGGATGTTGTCGCTCATGCCGCCGTCGACCGACACGTACACCCGCTGGGCGCCGCCCTCGATATCGACCACCTTGACCGTACCGACGGTGTAGACCGCCATCGCGGGGGGACCGGAGATGGCTCGACCCGGCTCGATGGAGAGGTGGGGTTGGTGCAGGCCGTATGCCCGACGCTCGTGCTCGATGATCTCGGTGAGACCGGCAGAGAGAGCGTCGGGGGTGGCCGGGGTGTCCTCCGCGGTGTACGCGATGCCGAAGCCGCCGCCGAGGTCGAGCTCCGGCAGGGACACCCCGGTCGCCTGGCCGAACTGGGCCATCAGCCGCATGGTGCGCCGGGCCGCCACCTCGAAGCCATGCGTGTCGAAGATCTGCGAGCCGATGTGGCTGTGGATGCCGCGCAGTTCGATACCGGGGGACTGTTGGCAACGGACCAAGGCCATCAGCGCCTGGCCGCCCTGGATCGAGAAGCCGAACTTCTGGTCCTCGTGGGCGGTGGCGATGTACTCGTGCGTGTGCGCCTCGACGCCTGTGGTGACGCGCACGAGCACCCGGGCAGTCGTGTCGAGCTCGGTAGCGAGCGTCTCGAGGCGGCTGATCTCGTCGAGCGAGTCCACGATGATCCGGCCAACACCAGACTCCAGCGCAAGCCGGAGCTCCTCGACCGACTTGTTGTTACCGTGCAGACCGATCTTGGCCGGGTCCATGCCGCCGCGCAGGGCGACCGTCAGCTCGTTGCCGGAGCAGACGTCGAGGCAGAGCCCCTCCTCGGCGACCCAGCGGGCGACCTTGCTGGTCAGGAAGGACTTGCCCGCGTAGTAGATGTCCCAGCCGGCGAAGGCCTCGGCGAATCCGCGGGCGCGACGGCGGAAGTCGGCTTCGTCGACCACGTAGACCGGGGTGCCCACCTCACGGGCGATCTGGTCGACGCCCAGCCCGGCCACGGTGACGACGCCCTCGTCGGACCGGACGACCGAGGTTGACCACAACCGCTCATCGAGTGCGTTCACGTCTTCGGGGCGAACCAGCCACTGGGGACCCTGTGCCACGGCGTCGGCGTGGATCGACCCGGCCACGTGCATGTGCGTCATGCACGGAAGGGTAGTGCTGCCCTCAGCCATCGTCGGAGCCGACAACGGGAGATGGACCGACGGACCGCCGCGGCCCCGGTGATCCATTGACGGGTCCGCGCCCGGAATCCGACAGGAGGGCACCCGGAGGGATACGGCAAGATGGTCGCCGTGACTCCTCCTGCTCCGATCAGTGACGCCCCCCTCCGCGTCGCGCTCCTGGGGTGCGGCGTCGTCGGGTCGCAGGTCGCCCGACTTCTGCTCGACACCCCTGACGACCTCAGCCAGCGCGTCGGTCGCCCGCTCGAACTCACCGGGATCGGTGTCCGCCACCCCGACGCCGAGCGCGAGGCGATTCCGGCCACCCTGTTCACGAAGGACTCGATGGCCCTTGCCGCGTCCGGCTCTGACATCGTGGTTGAAGTGATCGGTGGCATCGAGCCAGCTCGGTCGCTGATCCTGGCCGCCATCAAGGCGGGCTCCTCAGTCGTCACGGCCAACAAGGCGTTGCTGGCTGCCCATGGCCCTGAGCTGTACGCCGCGGCGGAGGCGGCGGGCGTCGACCTCTACTTCGAGGCTGCGGTAGCAGGGGCGATCCCGATCATCCGGCCGTTGCGCGAGTCGCTGGTGGGTGACGAGATCACCACCGTGATGGGCATCGTCAACGGCACCACCAACTTCATCCTCGACAAGATGACGACCGAAGGGCTTGGCTTCTCCGAGGCCCTCCAGGAAGCCCAGGACCTCGGTTTCGCCGAGGCCGACCCGACCGCCGACGTGGAGGGTTACGACGCTGCCGCGAAGGCATCGATCCTTGCCAGCCTGGCGTTCCACACCGAGGTCCATGGCTCCCAGGTGCACCGTGAAGGCATCACGTCGGTGTCGGTCGACGACATCGCCGCCGCCGCCCGGCTCGGCTGCGTCGTCAAGCTCCTGGCTGTCGCGACCGTGATCGAGGACGACCGGGTCTCCGTTCGAGTCCACCCGGCGATGGTGCCGCTCGACCACCCGCTCGCCTCGGTCCGGGGCGCCTACAACGCGATCTTCGTCGAGTCCCGCAACGCCGGCAGCCTCATGTTCCTCGGCCCTGGTGCTGGCGGGTCGCCGACCGCCTCGGCCGTGATGGGCGACCTGGTCACGGTTGCGCGCAACCGGGTCCGTGGCACGCATGGCCCCAAGATGACGAACTACCGCGGCCGCGACGTGGCACCGATCGAGGATGCCCGGACATCGCACTACCTCTCCATGAGCGTGAAGGACGAGCCGGGCGTGCTCGCCAAGATCGCGGGGGTGTTCGCCAAGCACGAGGTCTCGATCGCCGCCGTACGGCAGGAGAAGGGCGACTCCGACGCGGCCGCCATGCTCGGCATCATGACCCACGTCGCCCGCGACGCCGACATTGCCGACACGGCCGCCGAGCTGAAGTCGATGGGCAACGTGGTGGTCGGGAAGATCCGCTCGATCCGCGTGGCGGGCATGTCATGACCATCGAGCTCGCCTGCTTCGACCTCGAGGGGGTGTTCGTCCCGGAGATCTGGATCAACGTGGCCGAACGGACGGGCATTGACGAGCTTCGCCTGACCACCCGCGACGTGGCTGACTACAACGAGCTGATGGCCCACCGGCTCCGTGTGCTCGACCAGCACGGCTTGGGGCTGCGCGACGTGACCGACGTGATCGCCACCCTTGAGCCCTTGCCGGGTGCGGCTGAGACCCTCGACTGGGTACGGGAGCGCTTCGCTGGCGTGATCATCCTCTCCGACACCTTCACCCAGTTCGCGAAACCGCTGATGGCGCAGCTTGGCTGGCCGACCTTGTTCTGCCACGAGCTGGAGGTCACTGACGGTCGGATCTCCGGCTGGCGGCTACGTCAGCCCAACCAGAAGTACGAGGCGATCAAGGCCCTCCAGGGACTCGGCTTCCGGTGTGTCGCTGCGGGGGACTCGTACAACGACACGGCAATGCTGGATCAGGCAGACGCTGGCATCCTGTTCGATCCACCAGATCGGGTCGTAGCGGAGTTCCCGCACCTACCGGTCGCCCGTGGATACGCGGCGCTGCGCGCCGAGTTGGTACGAGCGTCGGTCAACCGAATCGGCGACTGAGCTGGCCGTCAGTCTGCGGCGGTCATCCGAACGGGTGTGCCCGCCTCGATGGTCCGCGACACCGTGCAGTCCTTGTCGTGAGACGCCCGGATCGCCGCGCTGACCCTGGCACGAGCCGCGTCACCGTCTTCGCCCGCAGGGAACTCGAGCCGGAAAGTCACCGCCAGATCCTCGAGCCGGCTGTCGTCCGTACGGCGTCCCGAAGCCACCACGGTGAACTGGTCCGGCTCGGCGCGACGAGACGTCATCACGTCGACATCGACCGCCGAACAGCTGGCCAGCGCCACAAGCAACAGCTCCACGGGACTGAAGTCGGCGCTGCCGTCCGCCGCCACCGTGACAGTGCCACCGCGGGAGTTGCGCGCCTCGTACCGACGCGAGGACAGGCGGGTCAGCTCGATCTGCCGCATGCTGGGGTCGCTCATGTCAGCAACGTAGACGAGCCGCTGACGTTGCGTCGGCGGCGCGGCGCAACGGTGGGATGGCGTGCTCAGCGTGCTAGCCTTGCTCTGTCGCGTTGCTCATACGCCGCGGCGCGCCTCACAGGCCAGGCGCGGCTCACTGCCGAGGACACCCGAAGACAACTCGTACGTCTGGGGCCTGAGAACACAGATCGCCTCCCCGGTCGAACACAGGCGTATGCACGCCCTCCTCCGGGGATGGATTCGGAAGGACATCCGTGACCGACACCACCACGAGCTCCAAGCCGCTCGAAGGCATGCTGCTGGCCGACCTCAAGCGCATGGCTGGCGACCTTGGGCTCAAGGGCACCACAGGCCTGCGCAAGGGCGACCTCGTCGCTGCGATCAGGGCCCGCCAGCATGGCGGCCATGCGGCACCCGCTGCCGCCCCGCAGGCTCAGCTGCCCACCGAGCGCGCCGAGCAGGCCCCACAGGCTGACCCCCCTCGTCGTCGCCGCGCCACCCGCTCCTCGGGTGCTCCGGACAGCGCTGATGCTGCCGCCGCGCCGACCAGCGAGGTTGCTGCTTTACGGCAGGACGCTCGCCACGACCAGGCTCCCGCCGCCGAAGCCCCGCGCCATGAGGCTGCCCGGCAGGAGCAGACCCAGCCCACGAACCACCACAACCGCGACCAGGCGCAGCCAGCTGATGAGCGCGGCGAGACCACCGATGAGGTCGGCGCCCGCCTCGCGGCCCTCGGCCTGCCCGGCTCCGGCGACGAGGCCTCGGACCAGACCCGCAGCAGCCGTCGCCGGCGTCGGCCAACCTCCGACGACCAGGGCGATGACTCGTCCGACAACGCCAACGACGGTGGGTCGGACCAGGACGGCCCCAACAACAATGACCAGCGGATGCAGCAGCAGCCCCGCTACGACGACGATGGCGACGGCACCAATCGCCGCAGCCGTCGCCGCCGAAACCGCGACCGGCAGAGCCGCCGCCAGCGCGGGGGAGTGATGCCCGCCATCGAGCGTCTCGAGGGCGAGCCCGTCGTCTCCGAGGGTGACGTGCTCGTCACCGTCTCGGGCATTCTCGATGTGCTCGACAACTACGCGTTCGTCCGTACCAGCGGCTACCTGCCCGGGCCCAACGACGCCTACGTGTCGCTGTCTCTGGTTCGTAAGTACGGGCTCCGCAAGGGTGACCTGATCACCGGCTCGCTCAAGCAGCCGAAGGACGGAGAGCGTCGCGAGAAGTTCAACCCGCTCGTCCAGCTTGAGACCGTCAACGGCGGCGAGCCCGAGGCGGCGCGCAACCGTCCCGAGTTCGCCAAGCTGACGCCGCTCTACCCGCAGGAGCGCCTCAAGCTCGAGAGCTCGGCCACCAACATGACCGGCAGGATCATCGACCTGGTCGCCCCGATCGGCAAGGGCCAGCGTGGCCTGATCGTCTCCCCGCCCAAGGCTGGCAAGACGATGGTGATGCAGGCCATTGCCAATGCCATCACCGCCAACCACCCCGAGGTCCACCTCATGGTGGTGCTGGTCGACGAGCGTCCCGAAGAGGTCACCGACTTCCAGCGCACCACCTCCGGCGAAGTGATCGCGTCCACCTTCGACCGCCCCGCCGACGACCACACCGTCATCTCCGAGATGGCGATCGAGCGCGCCAAGCGCCTCGTCGAGCAGGGCCGCGACGTCGTCGTCCTGCTCGACGGCATCACCCGCCTCGGTCGTGCGTACAACCTCGCCGCACCGGCCTCCGGCCGCATCCTCTCCGGTGGTGTCGACTCGGCAGCGCTGTATCCGCCGAAGAAGTTCTTCGGCGCCGCCCGCAACATCGAGGACGGCGGCTCGCTGACCATCCTCGCCACCGCACTCATCGAGACCGGCTCCAAGATGGACGAGGTCATCTTCGAGGAGTTCAAGGGCACCGGAAACATGGAGCTCCGGCTCCGCCGTGACCTCGCTGACAAGCGGATCTACCCTGCGATCGACGTCGACGCCTCCGGCACCCGTCGCGAGGAGCTGCTGCTCGGACGCGAGGAACTGGCCATCATCTGGAAGCTCCGGCGCGTCCTGTCAGGCATGGAGGACCAGGCGGCCCTCGAGATGCTGCTCAAGCAGCTGAGGAAGACCCAGTCCAACCACGAGTTCCTGGTCCAGATCAGCCGCACGACGCCGTGATGTTGCGGCGAGGTTAGCGGTCGGCTGACCGAGCAGCCCGACTTCCACCAGAAGGCCCCGCCAGCTCGGTTCTTTCGGATCTGTTTCTACGCGTATGGATGGGCGGGGCGGTTGTCAGATTGGTCGAGAGCGGACCGTCATGATCGTGGGGCCGGTCCGGGGTTCGATTTGGGGGTCGCGCGGTCGTCAGGGAATACTTGGACGCCGGACCCGGTTCACGCCCCTGGCGGAACGATCCAGCCGTCACCACTTCAGGCGACCCGGGCCGCACACACAAGGAGAATCACATGAGGCAGGGCATCCACCCCGGCTACAACGACACCACCGTCGTCTGCAGCTGCGGCAACACCTTCACCACGCGCTCGACCGCCAAGAACGGCCAGATCCACACTGAGGTCTGCTCCGAGTGCCACCCGTTCTACACCGGCAAGCAGAAGATCCTTGACACCGGTGGCCGCGTCGCCCGCTTCGAGCGTCGCTACGCCAAGCCTGAGGCCAAGGCCGGCAAGAAGTAGCTCAAGTACTGACACCGGGTGCGGGGGAGACCCCGCCCCGGTGTTTGTCATTCAAGGCCAGAACAACAGGGAGCGACGTCGTGACCGAGACCACCGGGAACGCCACCGAGCTGGTGGCTGAGCACGCCCGGCTCGAGGCTCAGCTCGCCGACCCCGCGACCCACGCCGACATGGCGTTGGCCCGTCGGATCGGACGCCGGTACGCGGAGCTGACCCCCGTCATACGCGCGCTGGCCGACCATGAACGGCTGACCGATGACCTGGCTGCGGCCGAGGAGCTCGCCGAGGAGGACGACGCGTTCGCCGCCGAGGTGCCTGCACTTCGCGAGCAGCTGTCTGAGGCGGCCGAGCGGCTGACCCGCCTGCTGGCACCCCGAGACCCCAACGACTCCGCTGATGCGCTGATCGAGATCAAGTCGGGTGAGGGCGGCGAGGAGTCGGCACTGTTCGCGGGCGACCTGGTCAAGATGTACGCCAAGTACGCCGAGCAGCGCGGCTGGAGCATCGAAGTGCTCGACAGCCAGGAGACCGACCTCGGTGGCTACAAGTCGATCACGCTCGCCGTGAAGGCAGGGTCCGGAGCAGATCCGGAGCATCTCCCCTACGGCGTGTTGAAGTTCGAGGGCGGCGTCCATCGGGTGCAACGCGTCCCCGTGACTGAGTCGCAGGGCCGCATCCACACCTCTGCAGCAGGCGTGCTGGTCATGCCCGAGGTCGACGCCGAAGAGGTGAGCATCGAGCCTGAGGACCTGCGCATCGACGTCTACCGCGCGAGCGGTCCCGGCGGGCAGGGCGTCAACACGACCGACTCGGCCGTGCGGATCACCCATCTGCCCACTGGCACGGTGGTGTCGTGCCAGAACGAGCGCTCGCAGCTGCAGAACAAGGAGTCGGCTATGCGGATGCTCCGCTCCCGGTTGATCGCGCTGGCCGAGGAGCAGGCCGCCGCCGACGCGAGCGCCGCACGCAGGTCGCAGGTCCGTACCGTCGACCGCTCCGAGCGGATCCGCACCTACAACTTCCCGGAGAACCGCATCGCCGACCACCGGATCGGGTTCAAGGCCCACAATCTCGACCTCGTCCTCGGCGGTGAGCTTCAGCCGCTCATGGACGCCCTCCACGAGGCAGACCTCGCCGAGCGGCTGAAAAGCGCTGGCGCTGGGTCGCTGGCCTAATGGCGGCGGTCTGATGGAGGCGGCAGCGGCCGTCCGGTCCGTACGGGAGACGCTCGGTTCCGACGCCGAAGCCAGGACCCTCGTCGCTCACGTCCTGGGCATTCCGCCGTCCCGGCTCCTGCTGGCTCCCGCGCTGGACGACGCGGATGCGGAGCTGTTGGCGGGTCTCGTGGCCCGGCGAGCGGCGGGGGAGCCGCTCCAGCATCTGACCGGGGTGAGCCACTTCCGTACCGTCTCGGTCGAGGTCGGCCCTGGCGTGTTCGTGCCGCGACCGGAGACCGAGACGATGGTCGGCTGGTGCCTCGAGCGGATCGAGCCTGGGCAGCGGGTTGTCGAGTTGTGCGCCGGGTCGGGGGTGGTCAGCCTCGCGATCGCGACGGAGCTGCCAGGGCTGGAGCAATGGGCTGTGGAACTGTCACCGGATGCCGTCACGTACATGGTGAAGAACCTCGCCGGCACGTCCGTGACACCCGTCGAGGGTGACATGGCTGACTCGCTGCAGGGACTCGACGGAAGCGTCGATCTGGTCATCGCGAACCCCCCGTACGTGCCCCTCGAGGCCTGGGAGTCCGTCCCCGCCGATGTGCGCGACCACGACCCGCACCTCGCGGTCTTCTCGGGCCAGGATGGGCTCGATGCCATGCATGTGCTGGCCGACGCCGCGGCACGCCTCCTGAAGCCTGGGGGCATCCTCGCGGCCGAGCACGCGGAGGTGCAGCACGAGTCCGTCGTCGCACTGTTTGCCAGCCATGGGTCGTACGGGGAAGTGCGCGACCACAAGGACCTGGCCGACCGCTGGCGGTTCGTCACCGCCGTTCGGAACCCCGCGGTTCCCTGAGCTTACCGAAAGGGTAGGTGGTCTCAGCCGCAGAGCCCCGGGTTCGGTCCCTGAGCTTGTGGAAGGGTGGTGGCTTCCGCCGGGGTGGCGTCGCGGTTCGGTCCCTGAGCTTGTCGAAGGGTCCTAGGAGCGCTTCTGGCCCATCTCGACCATCGTGACGGCCTTCGCGATCCGATCGATCCTGGTCTGCTCTCGCTTCGCTTCGGTCACCCAGACCACGTACTCCTTGCGGTGCGTGTGAGCCAGTGCGGCGAACCGCTCGGTCAGCCCAGCCGACGCGAGGGCGGCGGCGAGATCGTCAGGCACGTCGACCGTACGGACAGACTCGTCCTTGGCGATCACGACGTCGTAGTCGGAACCCAGCTCCACACCCGCCTCCGTACGGATCTTGCGACGCAGACCGATGCAGTTGACGCCACCCATCCGGGCCAGCCGCAGTTGCAGCACGTGCCCGTTCACCGTCACCGTCACCGGGAACGCCTTGGCGCCCTCGCCGACCTCGGCCACCTCGGCATCGGTCAACATGAAGGCTCCCGCTGGTCCGACCGGCTCCAGCGTGCGACGTCGGTGAATCTCACCCATGCCGCGAAGCGTAGTGACTCCCAACGCTGGCGGTGATCGTGGCGGAGCCTGGCAGGATGTGGGGGTGACTGACACACCTGAGCCTGCCGCCGAGGATCCCCGTCCGGTCCCGGACCCCGTCGACGTGCCTGACGCTGAGCCAGAAGTAGTCCCTGAGCTTGTCGACGGGTCGGACGCCGACGCCACCGACGAGCCTGAGGCAGAGCCCGACTCGGTCCCTGAGCCTGTCGAAGGGTCAGACGCCACCGCCGAGCCCGAGCCTGAGCCAGAGCGGGACTCGGTCCCTGAGCCTGACGAAGGGTCGGACGCCGACGCCACCGACGAGCATGAGCCAGAGCCGGAGCTGGAACCCGAGCCAGAGCCGGACCCGGTCGTGATGGGAACCGACGACCTGGCTGCCACGGTCGCTGCCGTACGAGCGGCGGTCAGGGCAGGGGAGTGCATCGTGCTCCCGACCGACACCGTGTACGGGATCGGCGCCGACGCGTTCTCCAGCGCCGCCGTGCAGAAGCTGCTCGACGCGAAGGAGCGCGGCCGCGACATGCCGCCACCAGTGCTGATCGCCGACGCGATGGTGCTGGAGACGCTGGCAGACGATGTCCCGTACGCCGCGAAGTCCCTCGTCGCAGCACACTGGCCGGGTCCGCTGACCCTCATCTTCAAGGCTCAGTCCAGCCTCCGGATGGACCTGGGCGAGACCGACGGAACCATCGCCGTCCGGGTGCCCGACAACGAGGTCGCCAGGGCAGTGCTGCGTGCGACGGGCCCGCTAGCGGTCTCCAGCGCCAACGTGAGCGGCCAGGAGCCGGCCACCAACGTCGACGAGGCCACCGCCCAGCTCCGGTCACGGGTCGCTGTCTATGTGGACGGCGGGCCCACACCTGGCCCCGTGCCGTCGACCATCGTGGACTTCACCGCCACGTCAGAGGGCCGCATCGTACGGATGGGCGTGCTCCCCCTCGACGTGCTCCAGGCCACCCTTCCGGCGATCGTGGATGGCACGGCCACCTCCGCGCCGGAGCCCGAGGCCGCCAAGCCTGAGGCGACCGAAGAGGAAGGCACGCCCGCGGTTGCTGACTCCACGGTGGAGGTCGGCTCAGTCTCCGACGCCGCTGACGCCGAGTCGACCGATCTCGTACCGGAGGCCGCCGTCGACTCCGATGCTGGCGAACCAGCTGCGGATGAAGCTGGCGAAAGGCCCCTCGCGGACGCCGCTCCCGAGCAAGAGACGGACGCTGGCGCGACCAACGAGGCAGCGCTTGAGGACCAGGTAGAGGTACCCGCGATCAACCCGCCGCCCCTCGACGAGGTGCTGGAGGGCGCCCCACCGGTCACCCCGGTCCCTGATCCCGAGACCCTCGACGGGTCCCCGAGCGCATGAGCCTCAGCCCCATCGCCGCCCGGGCGATGCAGCTTCTCAAGGCTGGCCTGATCGGTTGCCACGTGGTGGGGCTGACCGCGATCGGGATCATGGCCGTCGCGCGCGGCACGAGCGGCCTGGTGTCGGCGCTGCTCGGGGTCGCCACGGTCGTGCTGTTCTTCGCGGTCGGCCACGGCGTCCAGGTGATCCTCGTCGACCGGAACCCGGAGGCGTTGCTGTGGGGGTCAGTGCTGTCGTACGCCACTCGTGTCTCGCTGCTTGGCGCTGCGCTGGCCGCGTACACCAACAACCGTGACCGACTCGCCGGGCTCGACACGATCGCCCTGTTCGTCGGCATCGCCGCCGGCGTGTTCGGCTGGGTCGCCGCCGAGATCGCCGCTTTCACCCGCATGCGAATTCCGGCGTACGACACCCCGTACGTCCCGCCGAAATCCGCTCGGGGTGAAGACTCCGGCGAGGACTGCTAGGGTTCAACCGCGATGAGCGAGCAGAGCGGCCAGCAAGGGGAGGCGTACACCGCCTTGGGCTACATCCTTGCGGGGCTTCTCTTCTACGGCGGACTTGGCTGGCTCGGAGACCACTACCTGGAAACCAGGTTCCTGCTTCCAACAGGGATCATCCTGGGCGCGGTCCTGAGTCTGTACCTTGTGATCCGACGCTATGGCGCACTGAACGATGGACAGCAGACGACAGGGAGGAAGCCTTGAGGCTCACTCTGCTCCCGCTCGAAGGCGGCGAGCCCCCGGTTTTCGGGGTTGGTGCCTTCGAGTCGCGGCCGCTCTTCCCGAGCGCAGCCTGGCTCCAGCACGACACCGCGAACTACACGTGGTCCGACATCTGGGTGACCAACCATGTGGCGCAGGCCATCATCGGTGCCGCCCTCGTGGTCGGCTTCTGGCTGTGGATGGCGAACAAGCAGAAGGTCGTGCCGACCAAGAAGCAGTTCGCTGGCGAGTACCTCTACGACATGCTGCGCAACTCGATCGCGCGCGACATCCTCGGCCACGACTACCGCAAGTACCTGCCGTACCTGGTGGCGTTGTTCAGCTTCATCCTGGTCAACAACCTGTTCGGCACGTTCTTCCTGTTCATGTTCCCGACCTTCTCGAAGATCGGGTTCGTGTACGCGCTGGCGCTGTGCACGTGGGTGCTCTACAACGGTGCTGGAATCGCGAAGCACGGCTTCTTCGGCTACCTGAAGCACGTGCTCATCCCACCGGGCGTGCCAGTGGCGCTGCTGCCGCTGATCATCCCGCTGGAGTTTCTCTCCAACATCATCACCCGCCCCATCACGCTGTTGCTTCGACTCTTCGCCAACCTGTTCGCCGGCCACCTCGTCGTGATGGTGTTCGTCGTCGGTGGTGAATACCTGCTGCTTCACTCCGAGCCCCTGATCAACAAGGTGGCCGGCGTCGTGGCGTGGCTGTTCAGCTTTGCCATCTTCGCCCTGGAGTTGCTGGTCGCAGCGCTGCAGGCCTACATCTTCACCGTTCTCACCGCCCAGTACGTCTCCTCGGCCATCGCCGAAGAGCACTGATCCACCGACCACAGACTCCACCGACCGAACACACAAGACCCTCCTGCACCCGCAGGGAGATCCCGAAAGGACACGTTCATGAACCTCCTGGAAATCAGCGGCTCGCTCAACATGATCGGGTACGGCCTCGCCACCCTCGGCCCGGGCCTCGGCGTTGCCTGGATCTTCAGCTCGGTCATCAACGGCACGGCGCGTCAGCCCGAGGCCCGTGGCGCCATGATGGGCACCGCGTGGATCGGCTTCGCGGTGGTCGAGGCGCTCGCCATCATCGGCATCGCCCTCGCCTTCGTGTTGACCGGCACCCTGACCAAGTAAGTAGTCGCCCATGCTCCCGCTTGAAGGCACAGGACCGCTCGGTCCGCTGCTGCCCGAGCACATCGTCGAGTTCGTCATCGGACTCGTCCTGTTCGGCATCATCTGGTTCGTCGTTGCCAAGAAGGTCGTTCCGGTCTTCGAAGCCACGTACGCAGAGCGTGCCGACGCCATCCGTGGCGGCATGGACCGCGCCGCCGAGGCACAGGCCCAGGCCGCCGCCGCGCTGGCGCAGTACCAGGCACAGCTCGAGGATGCGCACGGCGAGGCGTCGAAGATCCGTGAGGACGCCAAGAACGCCAGCGCGGTGATGGCCGCTGATATGCGTGAGCAGGCGCAGGCCGAGGCCAAGCGCATCGTCGAGTCGGCCCACGCCCAGGTCGAGGCCGAGCGCAAGGCGGCGTTCGCCGAGTTGAAGGGCGAGATCGGTGGCCTGGCCACCCAGCTCGCCGAGAAGATCGTCGGCGAGTCGCTGTCGGACGATGCTCGCGCCCAGCGCACCATCGACCGGTTCCTGGCTGACCTCGAGGCGTCGCAGGCCGCGGCGGCGAGGCAGGGCTGAGGCATGCGGATCAGCAGCAGGGCAGAAGCCAGGCAGGGCGCCGTTGACGGCGTGCTGCTGAAGGCTGGCGCCGTGGCTCAGCGAGTGGCCACCGACCTCTTCGGGGTCGTCGACCTGCTCGACGCCACTCCGCAGCTGCGCCGCGCGCTGACCGACCCCAACGTCGACGCCGAGTCGCGTCAGCGTCTCGCGTCAGGCCTCCTTGGCGACAAGGTCGACCCGGTCGCCCTCGACGTCGTCGTGGCTGCAGCCGGGCAGGCCTGGTCGTCTGGCCGGGCGCTGGCGACCGCGATCGAACGGCAGGCTGTACGGGCAGTTCTCACCCACGCCGAGCAGTCCGGTCGGCTGGACGAGACCGAGGAGACGCTGTTCCGCTTCGGTCGGATCGTTGACGCTGACCATGCCCTCCGGGCGGCTCTGGCCAACCCGGCCGCTCCGCTCGACTCGCGGCGTGACCTGGTCGCAGGCCTGCTCGCAGGCAAGGCGCCTCAGGAGACGACGACCCTTGCGCAGCGGGCAGTGGCTGCCCGCAACCGCACGTTCGAGCTCACCCTCGAGCAGTACCTCAACCTGGCTGCCGCCCTGCGGCGTCGGGTCGTGGCCACCGTACGGGTGGCAGCTCCGCTGACCGCGGAGCAGGAGGCACGGCTGGCAGCGACCCTCTCGGGTCAGGCCGGACGCGCCGTCAACCTGCACGTCGTCGTGGACCCCAGCGTGGTGGGCGGCATCAAGGTCGAGCTGGGCGACGAAGTGATCGACGGAACGGTGGCCGGACGTCTCGCCGACGCTCGCCGCCACTTGGCATGACAGCTCTTTGGACTAGGAAGGCTCAACGATGGCTGAACTGATGATTCGCCCTGACGAGATCCGGGCGGCTCTCGACTCGTTCGTCGCCAGCTTCACCCCCGGCACCACCTCCCGCGAGGAGGTCGGCACGGTGGTCACCTCGGGCGACGGCATCGCCCGTGTGGAGGGCCTGCCTTCCGCGATGGCCAACGAGCTGCTGGAGTTCTCCAACGGCGTCCGCGGCATTGCCCTGAACCTCGACGTGCGTGAGATCGGCGTCGTGGTGCTCGGCGAGTCGCAGGGCATCGAGGAGGGGTCGACGGTTCGCCGTACGGGCGAGATCCTGTCGGTCCCGGTCGGCGACGGCTACCTCGGCCGTACGGTCGACGCGATGGGCCTGCCGATCGACGGTCTCGGCGACCTCGAGGGGCTCAACGACCGCCGCGCCCTGGAGCTCCAGGCCGCCGGCGTCATGGACCGCCAGAGCGTCAACGAGCCGCTGCAGACCGGCATCAAGGCCATCGACGCCATGATCCCGATCGGTCGCGGCCAGCGCCAGCTCATCATCGGCGACCGCAAGACCGGCAAGACCGCCATCGCGATCGACGCGATCATCAACCAGAAGGCCAACTGGGAGTCGGGCGATCCGAAGAAGCAGGTTCGCTGCATCTACGTCGCCATCGGCCAGAAGGGCTCCACCATCGCCGAGGTGCGTGGCACCCTCGAGCAGGCCGGTGCGATGGCGTACACCACGATCGTGCACGCGCCCGCGTCCGATCCGGCTGGCTTCAAGTACATCGCTCCGTACACCGGCTCGGCTATCGGCCAGCACTGGATGTACGAGGGCAAGCACGTCCTGATCGTGTTCGACGACCTGACCAAGCAGGCTGAGGCTTACCGCGCCATGTCGCTGCTGCTGCGTCGTCCGCCGGGCCGCGAGGCCTACCCCG
>DAOOHL010000015.1:0-20505 GCA_035416185.1 Propionibacteriaceae bacterium
GCGTCAAGGAGGTGATCGGGGAGTTCACCACCAACTACCCGCATGCCTCCTACCGCAACACCAACATCGGTTTGGCCGCCAAGACGATGAACGGCACCCTGATCAAGCCCGGGGAGACGTTCAGCCTCAACAAGATCCTGGGGGAGCGCACCGCCGCCAAGGGCTATGTCGACGGCTACGTGATCGTCGGCGGAGCCCTGGTCAAGGAGTCGGGCGGCGGCATCTCGCAGAGCGCGACGACGGTGTTCAACGCCGCGTTCTTTGCCGGCATGAAGGACATCGAGCACAGCCCGCACATGTTCTACATCGACCGCTACCCGGCTGGCCGCGAAGCCACTGTCTACTACGGCTCGCTCGACCTGAGATGGCAGAACGACACCCAGTACGGAGCCCTCGTGCAGGCCTTCATCAAGCCGTCGACGGGAAGCTCGTCGGGTTCGATCACCGTACGGATCTGGTCGACGAAGACGTGGGAGAAGGTGGCCTCGTCCGATCTGCGGAAGTCCAACTTCACCCAGCCGACGACGCGCATCTCCACGAACCCGAAGTGTGAGCCGCAGGGCAGCAACCAGGGCTTCGACGTGAACTACGAGCGGCTGTTCTACAAGAACGGAGCGGTCGCCAAGACGGAGAAGTTCTTCTGGCGATACGCACCACAGGACAAGATCGTCTGCGCTTGATCCAGCGGTCTGGCCTGTAGAGTCGCGGTAGCGGGCCACGACCGGCCGCCGCTGATATCGAAGGAGCAACAGTGACGTACGTCATCGCCCTGCCTTGTGTCGACGTCAAGGATCGTGCCTGCGTCGAGGAGTGCCCCGTCGACTGCATCTACGAGGGCGACCGGATGCTCTACATCCACCCCGAGGAGTGCGTCGACTGCGGTGCCTGTGAGCCGGTCTGTCCCGTCGAGGCGATCTACTACGAGGACGACGTCCCGAGCCAGTTCGCCGACTACACCGAGATCAACGCCGCGTTCTTCGAGAAGCTCGGCACCCCAGGCGGCGCCGCACGTCTCGGTCCGGTTCCGGGTGACCACCCGACCGTCGCCGCCCTGCCTCCTCAGGGCGAGTGACCGCCAGCAGCCCGACCGGGCGGCCGGCGCTGTACCGGCCGGTCAACCTGCCCGACTTCCCGTGGGACACGATCGCTGAGGCTGCTGCACGCGCCCGAGCCCATCCCGACGGCATCTGTGACCTCTCAGTCGGCACGCCCGTCGACTCGGTGCCGCAGCTAGGCCGTGATGCGCTCGCCGCTACTGGCGACGCGCATGGCTACCCCTTGACGTGGGGAACTCCTGTCCTGCGGGCTGCGATCCGGGGCTATCTCGAGACCCGCTGGGGCGCGCCGACCCTCGACGACACCAACGTGCTCCCGGTCGTCGGCACCAAGGAGCTGGTCGCCTGGCTGCCCACGCTGCTCGGACTGGGACCCGACGACACCATCATCATCCCGGCGACCGCCTACCCGACGTACGAGGTGGGCGCGCTGATGGTGGGCGCCCGGGTCGTGCTCGCTGAGCGCGCTGGCGACGTCGCCGCCGAGTCGCCCGCCCTCGTATGGACCAACTCGCCCTCGAACCCGACGGGTCGGATCGCCACGTACGAGGAGACGGTCGACTGGGTGGCCTATGCCCGCGCGAAAGGGGCACTGCTCGCCGCCGACGAGTGCTACGGCGAGCTGGGCTGGGACGCCGAACCGGTGTCGGTGCTCGATGCTCGGGTCAACGGCGGGTCTGTCGACGGCGTCATGGGTGTCTACTCGCTGTCGAAGCGGTCGAACCTCGCCGGCTATCGCGCAGGCTTCGTCGCTGGCGACAGTGAGGTGGTGAGCCAGCTGCTCGCCGTACGAAAGCACCTCGGCATGATCATGCCCGGCCCAGTCCAGGCAGCCATGGCTGCGCTGCTGGGTGACCAGACGCATGTGGCGGAGCAGAAGGAGCGCTATCGGCACCGTCGCGACGCCCTCAGGCACGCGTTGGAGTCGGCTGGTTTCCGGGTCGACCACTCCGAGGGCGGGCTGTACCTGTGGGCCACGCGGGGCGAGTCCGGCCGTACCACCGTCGACTTTCTCGCCGACTTGGGCATCCTGGCAGCTCCCGGCGACTTCTACGGGGAGGCCGGCGACGCGCACGTCCGGGTGGCACTCACCGCGACCGATGAGCGGGTCGCGGCTGCGTGCGCACGGCTCCAGGCGCACGCGGCGCCCTGATCGGCGGCGCCTCGTTAGCCGAGCTGAACGGTCACTGTACGGGTGGTGACCGGGGCTGGCGTCGGTGCTGCCGCCCACCCAGCCAGTGCGTCGCCCTTCACCGACCAGACCATCCCGTTGTACGACACCGTGGTGACCCCTGCACCGGACGTCCAGGACTGCGCGAACGCCGCCACTGACCAGGCGGCTGCGTCGGTGGTCACGACGACGGACGCCACGGCAGGGGTTCCGGGCTGCGGAGTGAACGTGGCAGCCTTTCCGTACGTCTTGGTGAGCATCGTCTGGAAAGTGGCGAGGTCACCCGACGGTGGTTCACGGACGAGGCAGGACCACGCGGCTGGAGTCTCGCCCGACAGGGCAGAGGCGAGCAGCTTCGCCCGCTCGACGTGCTTGCGGTAGCCGTCAGGCACTCCGCTGCGCTGGACAGCCTGAGCGACGTCATTGATGTCGCCGGTCTCCCAGCCCTTCACCTTGACCAGTGCGTCATAGAACTTGCCCGTCGAGTAGTGCGGGTCCATGATCTGCTGGACCGTCCCCCAGCCTTGCGATGGCCGCTGTTGGAACAAGCCGATCGAGTCACGGTCCCCGTAGTCGATGTTGCGGATGTCCGACTCCTGGAACGCGGTCGCCAGAGCGATGCTGACCGCGCGGGGCGAGAGCCCTCGCTGCGTAGCCACGCCAGCAATGATCGACGCGTTGCGCGACTGCTCCAGGTCAAGTGACGCCGTCTCGGTGCCGATGGTCGCGACGCAGCGCTGTCGGGGCGGCGTGACCGGGGCAGGCCGGAAGAGCCCACAGCCAGACAACACCATCCCGCACAGGACGAGGACCACCAGACGACGCACGGCAGGCCAGTTCTCAGTTGGCGTGCAGGGCGGCGTTGAGCTCGACCTTCTGACCGTGGCGTGGCTTCGCCAGTACGGTGCCGCTGATCGAGTCACGCAGGAACAGCAGGGCGGACTGCCCGGAGAGCTCGCGCGCCTTGACGACCCCGCCGTCGGGCAGGGTCACCTTCGTACCAGCCGTCACGTACAGACCCGCCTCCACCACGCAGTCGTCACCGAGCGAGATGCCGATCCCGGACTGGGCGCCCAGCAGGCATCGCTCACCGATCGTGACGACCTCCTGGCCGCCACCGGACAGCGTGCCCATGATCGACGCTCCGCCGCCTACGTCGGATCCGTCGCCGACCACGACCCCCGCCGAGATCCGGCCCTCCACCATGGAGGCACCCAGCGTGCCTGCGTTGAAGTTGATGAAGCCCTCGTGCATCACGGTGGTGCCCGGGGCCAGGTGGGCGCCAAGCCGCACCCGGTCCGCGTCGGCGATCCGCACACCGGTCGGCACGACGTAGTCGACCATGCGGGGGAACTTGTCCACGCTGAACACGGTGAGGTGCTGATGGTTCAGCCTGGCCGCCAGCCGGACCTCGTCGAGCGTGTCGACCGCGCACGGGCCTGCCGAGGTCCACGCCACATTGGGCAGGACGGCGAAGATGCCAATCAGGTTGAGCTCGCGTGGCCGGATGAGGCGGTGGCTCAGCAGGTGCAGACGCAGGTAGGCATCGGCGGTGTCGGCAGGTGGCTCGTCGAGGTCGATCTCCGTACGGACAAGGCGCGACTCCACTGACCGCAAGGCGTCGGGGGCTGGCGCGGCGAACGTGGGCTCGCTGTCGTCGTACGCGCCGAGCCGTGGCGCGGGATACCAGGAATCGAGGACCTGCCCCGATGCGTGGACGGTCGCCAGACCCCAGCCCCATGCGTGTCGTACATCAGCCATGCCGCCAACCCTACCGAGTGCTGCCTCGCGGATGGTGCCGCTGGAATAGCCACGACTGGCTCGAGGTTCGACCGGCATGACACGCATCGGAATCATGACCAGCAGCACTCGCCCCACCCTGGTCGAGGCCGCCACCAGCCCTGGCGCCTGACCCAACGCCGCGCGGGGTAGGTTGGCGACCATGCTGGACCTCTCCGCCGACCTGGTCACCCTTCTTCGCGCGATCGTCGATGTGGAGTCGGTGAGCGGCAACGAACGAGAGCTCGCCGACCTGGTCGAGGCCGCCGTCCGTCCGTACGAGCACCTCACCGTCACCCGCGACGGTGACACCGTGATCGCGATGACCAACCTGGGCCGCCCGGAGCGCGTGGTGATCGCCGGCCATCTCGACACGGTGCCGGTTGCAGGGAACCTGCCGTCCGAGCAACGGATCGTCGACGGTGAGGAGCGGGTGTACGGCCGGGGTACCTGCGACATGAAGGGCGGGGTCGCAGTCGCACTGAAGACTGCCGTCGAGGTGACGGACCCGGTCAGGGACGTCACATGGATCTGGTACGACCACGAGGAGGTCGACAGCGAGTCGAACGCGCTGACCAGGCTCGCTGCCCGTACTCCCGAGGTGCTCCAGGGCGACTTCGCCGTGCTGATGGAGCCCACATCGGCTCGCATCGAGGGCGGCTGTCAGGGCACCCTGCGGGTCGCCGTCCGCACGACCGGCAAGGCGGCTCATTCGGCACGGGCCTGGATGGGCCACAACGCGATCCACGCCGCCGCTGACATCTTGGCCAGGCTTGCGGCGTACGAACCGCAGCGGATCGTGGTGGACGGTCTGGAGTACCGCGAAGGCCTCAACGCCGTTGCCATCACCGGTGGGATTGCTGGCAACGTGATCCCTGATCGGTGCGAGGTCGTCGTGAATTACCGCTTCGCACCCGACAAGGACGGGGACGAGGCCCTCGCAGAGGTGCAGCGGGTGCTGGCGCCGTACGACCTGGACCTGCTCGACCTGGCCCCAGGGGCACGACCAGGACTCGACCAGCCAGCAGCGGCGTCCTTCGTGGCGGCAGTGGGCGGCGAGCCCACGGCAAAGTTCGGCTGGACCGATGTGGCGCGGTTCAGCGCCCTGGGGATCCCGGCGGTGAACTTCGGCCCAGCGGACCCGTCCAAGGCCCACGCCGATGACGAGTTCTGCCCGGTGGCTGACCTGGACCAGTGCCATCAGGCGCTCGTCCGCTGGCTTCGTACGGCGTGATCCCGGGCACCCTCCTCACCGCTCTGGACAACTGACGACCAGCTGCTCGCCCACACGAAAGGAGTGCGCTGCGGCGTGCTCCCCGTTGCCATGTCCGGGTAGATTTCGACCCATGTCCAAGAGCGGCAAGCAGCCAAGGCCGGGCAAGCCCGGCAAGAGCAACTGGTTCGGCAAGCACGGCACCCAGAACCAAGGGCCGGTGATTCGGCGCGCCGGCAACGTGCAGCCGACCACGACTGACCAGCGACTGCTTGAACCGCACGGCTCCTCGGAATGGGTGCACACCGACCCCTGGCGGGTGATGCGGATCCAGTCGGAGTTCGTCGAGGGCTTCGGCACCCTGGCCAACCTCGGTCCGGCGATCAGCGTCTTCGGCTCAGCCCGGACGAAGAAGTCGCATCCCGCGTACCAGGCGGCGGTGGAGATCGGCAGGAAACTGGTCGAGGCTGGCTACGCCGTGATCACGGGTGGTGGTCCAGGCATCATGGAGGCGGCCAACAAGGGCGCGCACGATGCCAAGGGCACCTCGGTGGGGCTGGGCATCGAGCTGCCGTTCGAGCAGTCGCTCAACGAGTACGTGACCCTGGGCATCAACTTCCGCTACTTCTTCGCCCGCAAGGTGATGTTCCTGAAGTACTCCCAGGGCTTCATCGTGATGCCGGGTGGTTTCGGGACGTTTGACGAGCTGTTCGAGGCGCTCACCCTCGTCCAGACCCACAAAGTCACCCAGTTCCCGATCGTCCTGTACGGAGTGGACTACTGGACACCGGTGCTCGACTGGCTGCGCGACCACGTGCTCCCCGAGGGCTACATCAAGGCCGAGGACCTCGACATGATGTTCCTCACCGACGACATCGATGAGGCGGTCGCCAAAGTGCAGATCCCGGTGACCCCGCCGACCCCGGCCGACCCGACCTGACATGGAGTGGATCCTCGCTGCACTTGCTGTGGTCGCCATCGCCTTGGCCGCCGTCGCCTCGACGGGACGAGGGGGAGGGCTGCCGGACCTCGTCGACGACCGACCGGCACCCGAGCTTCCGGCCGGAGAGCTGACCGCGGCCGACCTCCAAGGCGTCAGTCTCGCCGTCGTTCCGCGCGGCTACTCGATGACCCAGGTCGACCAGCTGCTTGACCGCCTGTCGCGTCAGCTTTCTGCGGGCCAGCCTGCCGATGCGACGTTCGTGGTCGACGATGTGGTCGTCCAGCCCATACCACCTGCTCGGGAGCGCGGTACAGCGGACGTCCGCGACGACGACGAGTCGCTCACGCCGTCGGCGGCGTCAGCGGCCACACCACCTGAACGTCTCTGAGCCGCTCCCCGATTTCGGGCCGTTGGATCGGTCTGGGATAATGGCCGGGTAACGCTACTCATGAAAGGTGGAGGCGATGGCAGCGATGAAGCCGCGCACGGGTGACGGTCCAATGGAGGTCACCAAGGAGGGCCGGGGAATCGTCATGCGCGTTCCCGTTGACGGTGGCGGCAGGCTCGTCGTCGAACTCAACGCCACAGAGGCGACTGATCTCCTCGAGGCACTCCGGGGAGTCGTCGGCTGACGTTCCCCCCAGCAACCGCAGTACACCCACGGCGCCCGGTGCCCGTGGGTGTTCTGCGTCGTGGGGCTGGTCAGGCGTGCTTCGCCTGGTGTGCCTCGATCGCCTTCTCGTACACAGCCACCGTCTCCTGGGCGATCTTCTCCCACGAGAACTCGTCGATGCAGCGCTGCCGACCTGCCAGGCCCATCGCCTTCGCTCGCTCGGGGTCGCGGGTCAGCTCGTTGATCCGCGCCGCGAATGTCTCCTCGAAGGTCGCGATGTAGTCGGCATCATCGGCACGCTTCGGGTCGTACGGAACAAGCAGGCCCGTCTCGCCGTCGACAACCACCTCGGGGATGCCGCCCACGGCCGATGCCACGACCGCCGTCTCGCACGCCATCGCCTCCAGGTTCACGATGCCGAGCGGCTCATAGATCGAGGGGCAGGCAAAGACCGTCGCGTGGGTGAGCACCTGCCGTACGGACGCCCGCGGCAGCATCTCCTGAACCCAGCGCACGGTGCCAGGCCGCTCCTTCTCGAGCTCACCGAAGGCGGCGTTGAACTCGGCCGCAATCTCTGGCGTGTCCGGCGCTCCGGCCAGCAGCAGGATCTGCGTCTCGGGATCGAGCTGCGACGCCGCGCGGACCAGATGCACCAGCCCCTTCTGTCGGGTGATCCGGCCGACGAACACGACAATCGGCTTCGATCGGTCGACCCCGAGGCCATCGACCACGTCGGTGTCGAAGTCCGGCTTGAACTCGTCGGGGTCAATGCCGTTCTTCACCACGTGGATCTTCTCGCGCGCCACGCTCGGGTAGGCGTTGGAGATGTTGGTGATCATCGCCTCGCTCACGGCGATCACCGCATCTGCCTCGTTGTAGGCGGTCTCCTCGATCCAGGAGCTGACCCGGTAGCCGCCGCCGAGCTGCTCGGCCTTCCACGGGCGGTCCGGCTCCAGGGAGTGCGCGGTCACCACCAGCGGCACGTCCTGGTAGCGCCCGGCGATGATACCGGCGAACTGGGTGTACCAGGTGTGGGCGTGGATGACGTCGACCTCAGGGATCGCGGCTGCCATCGCGACGTCGGCGCCGAGCGTACGGATCGCGGCGTTCGCCCCGTCGGGGTAGGTCTCGGCGTGTGAGGTCGCACCCTCGCGATCCTCGCCCATCGCCTGGACGTCGACGGACTCGCAGAACTTGCGCAGCTGCGGGACGAGCTGACCGACGTGGACGCCGGCGCCGCCGTAGATGTACGGGGGGTACTCACGGGTGAGGATCGAGACACGAAGAGCCATGCCTTGATCCTGTCAGCGACGTGCCCGGATCGTCGGGATTACCGCCTGATTGCCTCTCAGATGCAGCTGGCGCCGGTGGCGCAGCCCGCGGCGTGGAACGCGAGGCCCATGACCACGAGGGCGAGGATGAAGAAGGCGACGATGGCGAACACAGCAACGATCGCGCCGCCAGCGGCGAGACCAGCGACCTTGCTCCCGGTGCTGTTGGGCGGGCGCTGGTACGGGAATCGCCGAGGCGGCGGGCCGGGTCGCTAGTTCGACATGGATAAACACTGGACGCGCAACGTGGAAAGGGGCTGAAACGCGCTCCGGTCGCGCTCGGGACGGGATAAGTTCAGGGCATGGCAACTCGTCCGAATGCGCTCTCGATCGTTCTCGCTGGTGGCGAGGGCAAGCGACTGATGCCGCTCACCGCAGATCGTGCGAAGCCGGCGGTCCCGTTTGGGGGCACGTACCGGCTGATCGACTTCGTCCTGTCGAACATGGTGAACAGCGACCTGCGCCGGATCGCCGTCCTGACGCAGTACAAGTCCCACTCGCTCGACCGCCACGTGTCGGTCACCTGGCGGATGTCGGTGCTCCTGAACAACTACGTGACGACCGTGCCCGCGCAGCAGCGCACCGGAAAGCAGTGGTTCCAGGGCTCAGCCGATGCGATCTTCCAGTCGATGAATCTGATCGAGGACGAGGACCCCGACTACGTCGTCGTCTTCGGCGCCGACAACATCTACCGAATGGACGTCGAGCAGATGCTCGAGGCCCACATCGACTCCGGACTCGAGTGCACCGTCGCCGGCATCCGCGTGCCGCGTAGGGACGCCAGCTCGTTCGGCATCATCGATGCGGGCGCCGACAACAAGATCCGGCAGTTCCTCGAGAAGCCAGCTGACCCGCCCGGGCTGCCCGACTCCCCGGAGGAGTCGTTCGCCTCGATGGGCAACTACATCTTCTCCCGGGCCGCCTTCGAGGAGGTCCTCCGCGCTGACGCCGCCCTCGATGACTCCAAGCACGACATGGGCGGCAACATCATCCCGGCGTTCGTGAACGCCGGTGCCGCTCAGGTGTACGACTTCACCCTCAACGAGGTGCCCGGCGCCACGGCCAAGGACAAGAACTACTGGCGCGACGTAGGCACCATCGACGCCTACCACGAGGCCCACATGGACCTCGTCTCGGTCGACCCCGAGTTCAACCTCTACAACCGCAAGTGGCCGATGTGGACGTCGCAGGCCCAGCTACCGGGCGCCAAGTTCACACTGCGCGGCAACGCTGAGGACTCCATCGTCAGCAGCGGCTGCATCGTCTCGGGCGGCGACGTCGACCGATCCGTTCTGAGCCCCAACGTGATGATCGACAAGTGGGCCAAGGTCGAGGAGTCGGTCATCTTCTCGGGCTGCCGAGTGGGCCGCAACGCCGTCGTCCGGCGGGCCATCCTCGACAAGAACGTCCTCGTCCCCGACGGCGCCGAGGTGGGCGTCAACGCTGACCACGACCGCGAACGTGGCTTCGTCGTCTCCGAGACCGGCATCACGGTGGTAGCGAAGGGCCAAAAGGTCCCCAGGCCCTGACACTGGGGGTGGAACCCCAGCTCGCTCTGATCCGGTGGGGCGCCCGACCGATGCCGAGGTGAGGACCCCAGACCCCGCTCTGATCCACACGGTGTCAGCATGAGCCTACGGCCCACGAGATTCGCGATCAGTTCATGGCGTCCGCTGCGCCGTGGGGTCGAGCAGGACGCCAGGGCAGCGCTCAAGCGCTGGGACCTCACCACCGCGCTGCCAGGCCTGATCACACCAGAGTTCATCGACGTCCGGGCTGGCCGCCTGCGCTCAGTCGCCAAGAGCGTTCTCGCCTGGATCGCGACCGGGCGGAACTGAGTCCCTTCAGGCTCAGCCCTTGACGACCGCCAAGAGGCCGTCCCCCACGGGCAGAAGGACGGGCGTGAGGTCTGCCGTGTCCTCTGCGATGGCGGCGAGCACATCTCGCACGGTCAGGGTCTCGTCCTCCTCGTCGTTCGGGTCGGCAACAGCGCCGCCCAAGAGGGCGTGGTGCACGACCAGGATGCCGCCGTGACGCAGCAACCGGATGGCCTGCTCAACGTGCTCGGGGTATTCGAGCTTGTCGCCGTTGACGAGCACGAGGTCGTACGCGCCGTCTGTCAGCTTGGGCAGCACCGACAGCGGCGGGCTCGCGATCGTCCGCAGCCGTTGCGAGCGCACTCCGGTCGTCGTGATGATCCGGCGCGCGATGTTCTGGTGCTCGGCCTCGGGGTCGATGGTCGTCAGCACGCCTTCCGGCGCCATGCCGTGCAGCAGGGCCAGGGCGGCGACGCCCGTACCCGTACCAACCTCGACAACCGCCTTGGCCTGGATCACGCGGGCCAGGAAGGTGAGCGACTGGGCGACCCCGCGGGAGGGCACCGCCAGACGCAGCTCGGCCGCGGCGGTCCGAGCGGCGGCGCTGGCCTCCGACTCCGGGACGTAGGTCTCCGCGTAGGCCCACGTGGCGGGCTTGGGTGCGGCCTTGGCAAGGTTCGTCGACGTGGAAGTCACGAGCCACACCCTATCCCCGGCCTCTACGATGAGCCGTATGAACCGAGTAGTGAGTGCCGAGATCGTCGCCAATGTGCTGGCCGTCGAGGTCGCCGTGGGTGACAAGGTCGGCCCCCTCGACTCGGTCGTGCTGCTGGAGTCGATGAAGATGGAGATCCCCGTCCTCGCCGACACCACCGGTACCGTGACAGAGATCGTCGTAGCACCCGGAGACGTCGTGCACGATGGCGATCCCCTCGTTGTGATCGCGGAGGACTGAGCATGACTGTGACACCCCCGTTCGGGCGGCTCATCACCGCCATGGTGACCCCGTTCACCCCTGACGGTTCGGCCATCGACCACGAGGCGGCTGCGCAACTGGCGACCCATCTCGTCGACGTGCAGAACAACGACTCCCTCGTCATCAACGGCACCACAGGTGAGTCGCCAACCACCACCGACGCCGAGAAGGCTGAGCTCCTGGCCACCGTCAAGGCTGCGGTGGGGGACCGGGCCCAGATCATCGCTGGCGTCGGCACCTACGACACGCGCCACACCTGCGAGCTGTCGCGCCAGGCGGCCGAGGTGGGGGCTGACGGTCTGCTGGTCGTCACCCCCTTCTACAGCCGACCACCACAGAACGCGATCGTGGCCCACTTCGCCGCGGTCGCAGCGGCCACTGATCTGCCGATCCTGATCTATGACATCCCGCACCGCGCCGGGGTGCCGATCGAGACCGCGACCATGATGACGTTGGCCGAGCTGCCGACCATCGTCGGCGTCAAGGACGCGAAGGGCCAGCCAGCCTCCTCGGCCCAAGTGATGGCCGCCACGGACCTGGCCTACTACGCCGGCGACGACGCCATGCTGCTGCCTCTTCTCGCCGTCGGTGGGGTCGGCGTGGTTGGCACCTCAACCCACTTCTCGGGTGCCCGTACCGCTGAGGTCATCCGGGCATGGTTGTCGGGCAACGCTGACGAGGCGATCGAGCTGTACCGGGCCGTCCTGGGCGTCTACACCGGAGTCTTCGCCACCCAGGGCGTGATGCTCGTCAAGGCCGGGCTGGCGGCGCGCGGCTTCGACCGCTGGCCCGTACGGCTGCCGCTCCTCGACGCGTCCGAGGTAGAGACCGCCGCCTTCGTTGCCGCACTCGACGCTGCCGGACTTTGAGTTTCGGTACGGAAGGCTAGGCTGCAGAACGTGTTCGACATCGGTGCCTTCGAGCTGGTCTTCCTCGCCCTGCTCGGCATCGTGCTATTCGGACCCGAGAAGTTGCCCACCCTGGCCCGCAAGGCCGGACGCGTGGTGCGCTACCTCTCAGCCATCGCCAACGACGCCAAGGGCCAGCTCCGCGCCGAGCTCGGACCCGAGTGGGACGACGTCTCCTTCTCCGACCTGAACCCCAAGAACTTCATCGCCAAGCACATGCTCGACTCGGGCGAGGTCGCGGCTGTACGGGGAGCGCTCACCGACTCCAAGGACGCCCTCGCTGGTGCCAGCTCCGACCTGAGCACCGCGATGTCCGACATCAGCTCCGGAGTCAACGCCCTGGACAGCACCAGCGACTCCACCGACACCGCGGCTGAACTGGTCGCGGTCGGACCAAAGTTCGACTCCGAGGCTACGTAACAGTGCCTTCTGGGGGGATACCCCCCAGACCCCCGCTCGCTCTGATCCGGTGACCGATCAGCCCGGCGGGACGCTCGTTCTGGGTTTCCTCGATGCGACTGCGGAGTGAAACCCCACATGCCGTTACCCGACTGGAGCCAACCCCAGTTGCAGGCCCGCCAGGCCTCTGGGCTTGGAGCCCAGGCGCTCGGCCAGGCCCCATAGGACCGCGCTGGTGGGACGGGAGGTGTCCAGGCTGACCAGCGGGGTGCCGGCGTCGCCGGCGGCCCGGAAGTCACGCTCCAGGGGGATCTCGGCCAGCAGCGGGACGTCGTACCCCAGCCGCTTGGAGAGCCGCTCTGCCACAGCCGCCCCTCCGCCGCTGCCGAACAGGTCGACCCGGTGTGACTCCGAGCAGTGCGGGCAGGTGGTCTCCAGGTAGGACATGTTCTCAACCACGCCGATCACCCGCTGATGCATGATGTCGGCCATCGTGCCGGCCCGCTCGGAGATGTCAGTGGCCGCCGCCTGCGGGGTCGTCACCACGATCACCTCGGCGTTCGGGAGCTTCTGGCCGAGGCTGATCTGGATGTCACCCGTCCCCGGCGGAAGGTCGAGAAGGAGGAAGTCGAGGTCGCCCCAATACACGTCGGCGAGCAGCTGGGTCAGTGCGCGATCGAGGATCGGCCCACGCCAGGCCACCACCTGGTCGCGGCCGGGCTTCATCATGCCGACCGAGATCACCTTGATGCCGTGTGCCTCGACCGGCATCAGCATGTTCATGTCCGGGATCGCCGTCGGGCCCTCGTCCTCGGCCAGGCCCAGCAGGTCAGGGATCGAGTGCCCGTACACATCAGCGTCAAGCAGCCCGACCGACTTCCCTTGCGCGGCCAGGGCCAGAGCAAGGTTGACCGTCACCGACGACTTGCCCACGCCGCCCTTGCCGGACGAGATCGCGATCACGCGGGTCAGGCTGGTGGGCTTGGCGAACGGGATCTCGCGCTCGGCCACCCCGCCGCGCAGCATGGTCTTGAGGGCCGCCCGCTGGTCCTCGTTCATGACGCCGAGCTCGACCCGGACAGCCGTCACACCTTCCACGGACCCGGCCGCGATGGTGACGTCGTTGCGGAGCCGGTCCTTGAGCGGGCAGCCACCGGTCGTGAGCAGGATCCGTACGTCAACGCGCCCATCCTCGTCGACCCGCACATCGTCGACCATCCCGAGATCGGTGATGGGGCGCTTGATCTCGGGATCAAGGACCGTGTGGAGGGCGGCTCGTACCTTGGGGGTCAGCGGATGCTCGTCGGACATGGCTCCAACCTACCGGGCCGGCACTGGTGGAACGGCATCCGGTCATGGGGCTGGAGTGGCGCCCTCCCGGGCCGCATCGCGTTCAAGCGCCTCCTGGAGGATGCGCTGCTCCTCCACGTCAGCCCGGTGGTCGAGCTCCTCGAGCAGGTCACGAAGCTCGGCCCGTACGAAGTCACGGGTGGCGACCTCGCCCAGCCGCATCCGCAGCGACGCAATCTCGCGGGCGAGGAAATCCATGTCGGCTCTCGACTGCGCCGCCGTACGGCGGTCGTCCTCGACCATGATCCGGTCGCGGGCCTCCTGCCGGTTCTGCGCAAGGAGGATCAACGGCGCTGCGTACGACGCCTGGACCGACAGCATCAGCGTCATCAGCATGTACGGGAACGGATCTTTGAACCAGGTCGGGACGAGGTTGTTGATGACGATCCACGCGACGATGAAGACAGTCATGCCGAAGAGGAACCCGGCCGTACCCATGAACCGGGCAAATGTCTCCGCGAAGCTGCCGAACACCTCCGAGTTGAGCTTGATGCTGGGGAACAGCGAGCGTCGGCGTGGGCCAGGGGTGTTCAGTCGGTCGGCATTGATCCGCTTGCGGGCCCTAGCCACGGCCGTCTCCGTTCTGGCCGACAACCTCGTCCATCTGGATGCCGCGCCAGTCCTCCGGCAGCATGTGGTCCAGCACGTCGTCGACCGTCACCGCACCCAACAGGCGTCCATCGTCGTCGACCACGGGCGCAACCACGAAGTCGTAGGTGGCGAAGTGACGGCTGACTTGTGCGAGATCGTCACTGGGTCGCAGCGGCTGCAGTTCGCTGTCGATGTGGCGCGAGACGAGAGTGGACGGTGGCTCGCGGAGTAGGCGCTGCAGGTGGACTCCACCCAGGAACTTGCCCGTCGGCGCCTCCAGCGGAGGACGGCAGACGAAGACCATGGCCGCCAACGCGGGAGGAACCTCCTCGACTCGGGCCAGCGCGAGCGCGTCCGCCACCGTGTAGTCAGGGCCAGCGATCACCGGCTCGGGGGTCATCATGCCGCCCGCCGACTCGTCGTCGTACGCGAGCAGGTCGCGCACGTCCTGGGCGTCTTCAGGTCGCATCCGGTCGAGCAACACCTCAGCGAGGTCGTCGGAGAGCTCTGAGATGAGGTCAGCGGCATCGTCGGGGTCCATCTCCTCCAGCACGTCCGCAGCTCGCTCGGGGTCCAGCAGCTGGATGAGTGACACCTGCTCGTCCTCGGGCAGCTCCTCCATGGCATCGGCGAGCTGCCTGTCATCGAGGGCCTGAGCGACCTCGGCTCGCCGTTCGGGAGCCATGTCGTGCAGCTCACGGGCAACGTCGGCGGGGAGCATGTCGAGCATCTCCGCGATCTTCGCGTCGCTCTCGGCGGCGTCGCCGGCGCTGAGGCCCGGTACCTCGTGCCAAGGCACGATGGTCACCGGCCGAGAAGCAGCGAAGGGACGAGTGCGGGCGAGCTCCTTCAGTGCGATCCGGGAGACCTCCCACTCGCCGGCCCGGCCGGGACTCATCGACACGTCATAGATCGAGGTGGGTGACGATGCGCCGCGAGGGACGACCTGCCGGTCCAGCAGGTCCTCAACGACCAGCGTCTCGCCCTCACGGCGATGGAACCGCTTCGTGTTCACCACACCCGACACGACGACCTGGACCGCGTCGATCGAGTACACCCGCTCCATCGGGATGTAGACGCGGCGGCGCCCGAACAGCTCGCTGACGATGCCCTTCACCTTCGGTGGCCGTCGCTGGCCACGCACCTGCACGACGACGTCGCGCACCTTGCCCATGGGGTCGCCACTGGAGTCGATCACGGGCAGCCGACGCAACCGCGAGATGAAGATGACCGACGAAGTGCTCACGGCGACAGGGTAGCCGCGCAGACTGACGTTGAGCACCAGCATGCCCACGTTTCCGAGCACCATGCATCTGGTTCGGGGGGGGCAGACACCCCCACCGCGACTAGGCTGAACCCGCAGCCAGCCAAGGAGGAACCGTGTCGAGTCCCCAGTCCAACCCCGCCAGCCGGTCATCGGCCCGAATGTCGACGCTGTTCGAGCTTGAGTACCCGCAGTCGGTCGGCCTGTTCGACTCCTACCCGGATGCCGCCAAGGCCGTCGACTTCCTCGCCGACGAGAGCTTCCCCGTCCAGAACCTCGCCATCGTCGGCACCGACCTGAAGACGGTCGAGCGGGTGCTGTCGCGCAAGACGTGGGGCACGGTGCTGAGCCAGGGCGCCGTGCAGGGCATCACGATGGGCCTGATGATGTCGTTCATGCTCTTCCTGTTCATGCCGGGCGTGAACTGGATGGCCGTACTGCTTGCTGGCCTCGTACTGGGCATGGGCATGTCGGTGGTCTTTGCGGCCGTCGCTTACACCGCGACCCGGGGCGAGCGGGACTTCAACTCCGTGCAGCAGACGGTCGCGACCCGCTACGAGATCCTCTGCGAGCACAAGGTCGCCCAGGAGGCGCGTGACCTGCTGACGCGGCTGGTGACCCCCAACACCTCTGCTTTCTGAGGCTGCCGCGCAGCCCCTACAACCGGATCCTGCGGCGCCGCCGTGCCGTCCGACGGATCGCGCGACGGTCGCGTCCCCGTACCTCCCACGCCTCAGGCGTGGCAGACAGCCACCGGTAGGTACGGAAGGCGAACGGGATGTGGAGAAGGTAGAGCGCGCACAGCACGAGCACGACCAGCAACGGCATGGTCAGGATCCCACCGATCAGCACTACGGCCGCGATCAGCAGCAACGGCACCAGCCGAGGGTTGATGTTGGTCGACTTCAGTGACAGCGTCGGGATCCGCGAGAAGGCCAGCGCGGCGACCATGATCAGCCACACCGATGTCAGGATCGGGTTCGACCACCAGCCCGGTCCGAAGTGCATCAGGGCGATCACGGGTGCCAGGGCCAGCAGCGCGGCGATGGGTGAGGGGACGCCGACGAAGAACTCCTTGTGGAATGCCGGTTGTTCGTCGTCGAGCAGTGTGTTGAAGCGGGCCAGCCGCAGGACGATGCAGGCGCCGTAGATGATGGCAGCCATCCAGCCGAGGTCAGCGACCCTCAGGTTGGTGGAGTGCACCATGATCGTGAAGAAGGTGATCAACGCTGGCGTCACGCCGAAACTGATCGCGTCGCACAGCGAGTCGAGCTGCGCACCCATCCTCGACTGGGCATCGAGCAGTCGTGCGAGCCGGCCGTCCATCCCGTCGAGCAGGGCCGCCGCACCGATCAGCGCGAGCGCCAGAAGCGCCTTCCCATCGATGGCGTAGCGCGCGGCGCTCAGCCCGCAACCCAGCGCCAGCAGCGTGATCAGGTTGGGCAGCAGCACGATCCCTCGGCGAGGGGTCCGGCGCCCGGTGTCCTCGTCATCGAGGTCGTCCAAGTCCTCGTCGAAGTCGGCTTCCACCGCCGGACCACGGTCGTAGGCGCGGGGATCAGGCCGATGCCCGTGGTTGCGCGAGCGACGACCGTACGGGGTGGGTCTCATGGCAGTCGGGCAAGCAGAGTCTCAGCGCCCATCGCTCGCTGGCCCACCCGTACGAGGAGCTCGGTGCCAGCGGGCAGGTAGGTGTCGACCCTGGAGCCGAACCGGATCAGCCCGTACGTCTGGCCGAGCGCCAGTTCGTCGCCTTCAGCGACCTCGCACAGGATGCGGCGCGCGACCAGTCCGGCGATCTGGACGACACCCACCGCGACGCCGTCAGCCGTCTCGATCCGCATCGAGCTCCGCTCGTTCCGGGTTGAGGCGTCAGCGACGTCGGCCGGCAGGAACTCCCCAGGTTGGTAGGCGATGTGAGCGACCGTGCCGGCCACAGGGGCCCGCTGCACGTGTACATCGAGAACAGACAGGAAGATCGACACACGGGGGAGCGGCAACGTGCCAAGGCCCAACTCGGCAGGCGGTACGGCCTCGTCGACGAGGGTGACCTCCCCGTCCGCAGGAGCCACGACCGAGCCCGCCTCGGTGGGCGGCACCCGGTCAGGATTACGGAAGAAGAGGGCGACGGCGGCAGCCGTGGCCAGGCCGAGCACCCGTACGCTCGGCCAGCGCCAGCCTGCGACGACCGCCACCAGCGGCACGGCCACGAAGCGTCGAGCCTCGGGGTGGATGGGCGGGATGGCGTCCTTCACCAGCTTCGCCAGATGCTGCGGGATCGGAAGGTTCTCCTGGCCAGGTCGGGCAGCCATCTGGGTTCCCTTCGGGTCGGGGACGGGGATCAGTGACGGCTCAGTCTCTCACGACCCTCACCAGGTCAGCCTCCCGCGGTGCTACGAGCGGGTGCGGTGAACGAGCAGAACTGGCAGCCCCGAGGGGTTGTCCACTCGGAACTGCCAGTTCAGCTGAAACGCGCTGGCCCTGATCTGGGTACGGATCAGGCGTCGAGCATCGTCCCGTTGAGGTACTCCGCGTACGCTGGCAGGTCGAGCTGGCCCGAGCCGGAGACGCCAATCAGGATGACCGGCGAGGTGCCAGCCTCGGCCGCCTCACGTGCCGCGCGCAGCGCACCCGCGATGGCGTGGTTCGACTCCGACGCCGGCACGATGCCTTCGGCCTTGGCGAAGATGATGCCCGCCTCGAACGCCTCGCGCTGCTTGACCGCGATCGCCTTCATCATGCCCTCGTGGTAGACGTGCGACATGATCGGCGCCATGCCGTGGTAGCGCAGGCCACCTGCGTGGACCGGGTCGGGCACGAAGTCGGCTCCGAGGGTGTACATCTTCAGCAGCGGCGTCATGCCGGAGGTGTCACCGAAGTCGTAGCGGTACTCGCCCTGGGTCAGCGAGGGCGCAGCGGCCGGCTCACACGCGGTGATCTCGGTGTTGCCACGACCCTCGAGGTTCTCCCTGAGGAACGGCAGCGCGATGCCGCCGAGGTTCGAGCCGCCACCAGCGCAGCCGTACAGCTGGTCGGGAAGCTGCTCGCCGAACAGCTTGAGCTGCTTGATCGCCTCGAGCCCGATCACCGTCTGATGCAGCAGCACGTGGTTGAGCACCGAGCCGAGGGAGTAGTTCACGCCCTCGCTGGTGGCCGCGACCTCGACGGCCTCGGAGATCGCCATGCCGAGCGAGCCGGGGGTGTCTGGGAAGCGCTCCTGCAGGGCGCGGCCCGCGTTGGTGCGGTCCGAGGGCGAGGGGTAGACCGTGGCGCCGAAGGTTTCCATCAGCACGTGCCGGTACGGCTTCGAGTCGTACGTCGAGCGCACCTGGTAGACCTCGCACTCCAGTCCGAACGCCTCGGTCGCGAACGCGAGTGCCGAGCCCCACTGACCAGCCCCGGTCTCGGTGACGAGCTTCTTCACCCCGGCCTGGGCGTTGTAGTACGCCTGCGCCACCGCGGAGTTGGTCTTGTGCGAACCGACGGGGGAGGCGCCCTCGTACTTGTAGTAGATCCGCGCGTTCGTGCCGAGTGCCCGCTCGAGACGGTGGGCCCGGATCAGCGGCGACGGACGCCAGAGCTTGTACAGCTCCCGTACGGGCTCCGGGATCTCGATCCATCGCTCCGCGGACGCCTCCTGCGCGATCAGCCCCATCGGGAAGATCGCGGCGAGGTCCTCGGGCGCCAACGGCTCCTTGGTGCCCGGGTTGAGGGGCGGCGGGGGCGGTACGGGCAGGTCGGGGACGATGTTGTACCAGTGGGTCGGGATGTCCGACTCCTGGAGATGGACTCGGTAGCTCTCAGCGTTCACGTCGCGAACGGTAGCGACCGGGCCGCGTTTCGGGAACCCTCCTGCCCAGCACATGGACGCGTGTCGCGCAGGCTCTGGGCCGGCTCAGCCGAAGGCGAGGAGCCCGTACGCCGTCAGCCAGTGCTCACTCATCCAGCCCGTGTCGGCCAGGGCTTCGCTACCGGCCTCGGCGTGCGATGCGGTGGCGCGTTCCAGGACGGCACGCTGGGACTCGGGGACCACCGACGCGAGCGCGCGGAAGGCGTGCACCCGGTAGAGGTTGAGTCCGTGCAGGTGGGCGCCCTGGCCGTCCTCAGGATCAGTGACGACAGCCGGTACGGCCAGGTTCGGCGGCAGTCCAACGGGTGCGTACGACGACCACCACGCCTCCCACGCCTCCGGGTCCAGCAGCTGGGCCATCAGTACCGCTTCGGTCAGGAAGGGCGAGAGGAAGTCGGAGCCGGAAGGCTCGTACGTGGCGGGCATGGCGGTGTCCGACCCGTACCACCGACCTGCGGCCGAACGGATGGCAGCCAGCAGGTCAGGCCGGTGCTTCGTCGCCCAGGGCAGCGACCGGGTCAACGCGAAGGCCGAGTTGGAGTGCATGCCGGTGCGGTCCGGGTAGGCAGGCTTGGGCAGCCACTGGATGAGGGCATCGGACAGGTGCCCGGCCAGCGGTCGTACGGCCGCTGACCACCGCTGTGCGTCGGGGTCGTCCCACGCGTCGAGGGATGCGGCGAGCTGCAGCGCCCACCCCCAGCCGTACGGCCGCTCCCAGCCGGGATTCTCAACCAGGTAAGCGACCTCGGCATCAATGGTGATGGACGTCAGGTGCCGATCGAGGACCGCCCGCGCCTCGGCTCCCCAGTGCGCAGCGGGAGCGGCCCGAAGCAGCTCGATCAGTGCCCAGTGCATCTCGACCGCCGAGTGCCAGTCGAAGCAGCCGTAGAAGGCGGGGTGGGCGCCTTGAGGCGTCACCTGGTCGGCGTCGTGGCGCATCATGTGCCGGGGCGAGTTCGGGTACTCCTGCTGGATCGCGGCGATGACGGTGGACGCGGCCTGGTCGCCAAGGGCCGCCAGCGACATCACCATTGGTGGTGCACGTGGCCGCGGATGCGCTCGTCGTACACCCGTTCCAGCCCGTCAGCGACCTCGGCTGACAGGGGCGGCAAGGAGCCTGCGGCGGCGTTCGCGACCGCCTGATCGGCGTCGCGCGCCCCCGGGATCACGGTGCTCACGCCCGGCTGGTCAAGGATCCAGCGCAGGGCCAGCTGAGCCGTCGTCATTCCGTCAGGCGTCAGGGCC
>DAOOHL010000016.1:0-19939 GCA_035416185.1 Propionibacteriaceae bacterium
CCGCCGGAACAAGCTCACCAAACCGGCCCGCGGCGAAGGACTCGCACAGCGCAGTGAGCTCTTCGTCCACCTCCTGGTCATCATCGACCCGCTCCAGTACATCGTCGGGGTCCACCAGCGTCGGCGCCTCGAAGTGACGGAGAACCCAGTCATGGAAGCGCGTGCCGAACCGCGCAGCGCGCGAGGGGGCCGCCGGCATCGGGCGGGCGAGATGAGCTGCATAGGCAGCCGGATCTCGGTTCGCCCGCAGGACCTCCATGGCGCTGAGGGTGGCTGGCAACGGAACCTCGACCACTGCGCGATGGTGGCCACGGGCCTCGTTCAGCAGCCGC
The DNA here is from genome assembly GCA_035416185.1 of Propionibacteriaceae bacterium. Classification (GTDB taxonomy): domain Bacteria; phylum Actinomycetota; class Actinomycetes; order Propionibacteriales; family Propionibacteriaceae; genus JBHAES01. The sequence goes on from DAOOHL010000016.1 coordinate 333, forward strand.
TCGGCCGCATCGTCCCAGCTCGACACCAGTGCGACCACTTCCGCGGGCGCCGCGATCATGGCCTGGGCGAGACGCTGCCTCTCCACCGCGACCGATGGGGCGTCACGGCGCATGGCTGTCACCGTGGAGGCAGCCAGCCGGCGACGAAGCAGTGCATCGGGATCCGGCGGCACCGGCCACTCGTAGGAGGACTCTGCGCCCTCAAGTGGGTTCACGGTGCCAGGAGGTCCCGCCTGAGCAAGCACGGTGCCGTCGCGCTGAGCCGCCTCCTCGAGCACTCTCAGGTAGGGCGACGGCAGCCGAGGCTTGGCATCGCCGACGCGCCAAGAGTGGGCGCTCGCTACGACGAGCTGCCGCGCACGGGTGACCGCCACGTACGCGAGCCGATCCTCCGAGCGTCGAAGATCCGCCCGCAGCTCCTGGTCGTAGAGACCGAAGCCAGCGTCGCTCGCCTCGGTCAGCTGCGGCACAGTGGCATGATCTCCACGCAGCTCGGCAGGCAACGCGGCCGCCGCCTTGACCCAGTTATCGGTCACCCGGTTGGCCGGGAAGACGTCCACGAGCAGAGACGGCAGGTAGACGACGTCCCACTCCAGACCCTTGGCCTTATGAACCGTCAACAGCTTCACCGAGTCGGTCGCGGCGGGAACCACCTGCTCGAGTCCCATGCCGTGATCCTCCTCCGCCTTGAGATAGGCGAGCAGGCCGCCGAGTGAGGCATCGGCATCGACATCGACGTAGCCCGCAACCGCATCCAGGAATCCGCCCAGCTGAGCCAATGGGGTGGCTGAGCCGGACTCGGCGGCCAGCTCGACCTCCAAGCCAAGCATCGACACGACGCGCCTCACCAGGTCAAGGACCGGCTCAGCGCTGTGGCGGCGCAGCCAGTCCAGCTCTGCGGCCGCCTTGGCGAAGCGTTCTCTTCCCTCGAGGGAGAACGGCGCGTCACCAAGGTCGGTGAGTGCCTCGACGAGCGACACGAGCTCACTGGGATCCACATCAGCCACCGCAGCGTCGAGCGCTGCAGTGAGCGGGTCGCCAGCCAGGACCGCCTCACCCGTACGAGATCGAGCCAGCTCACGGGCACGCCGACCGAGCAGCTCAAGGTCTTGGTGCCCGATCCGCCATCTGGGGCCGGTGAGCAAGCGCACCAAGGAGGGATTGTCCGTCACATCGTCGAGCACCCTCAACATGGCCACGATGTCAGCTATCTCAGGGATGGACAGCAGGCCGCCAAGCCCCACGATCTCCACCGGGACGTCCCGAGCGGTGAGTGCTGCGTACAGCGGACCAATGTCGCCGTTGCGCCGCAGCAGGCAGGCGATCTCCGACCAGGTCCCCGTCCGACTGACCGGGCCCTGTTCGGCAATCCGGTCGGCGATCCATGCCACCTCCTCCGGCCACGACTCGAAGGTTGCCGTCGTGATCGTGCCCGGTGCTGTGCCTTCGGGAGCACGAAGAACGGATCCGGACAGGTCGTACGCCAGAGTGGGATCATTCCTGAGCGGGGCGGCGAGGACATTGGCCGCATCCAGGATTCGCGGGCCACTGCGCCTGTTGACGGTCAGAGAAAGCCGTGTGGCGGACCCGCCGTCGGCCTTGGGGAAGTCCTCGGGGAACTGAAGGATGTTGCTGGCCGCTGCCCCTCGCCACCCGTAGATCGCCTGGAAGGGATCACCCACCGCGGTGACGGGATGGCCTTGGCCGGCTCCGGCAGCGCCGCTGAAGAGGCCTCGCAACAGCACCGCCTGCGCTGAGGACGTGTCCTGGTACTCGTCGAGGAGAACGACCCTGAACTGGTCACGCAAGGCGCGCGCGACGCTGGGTACCCCCTGCGCCAGCCGCGCCGCTGCTGCCATCTGATCGGCGAACTCGACATAGCCGAGGCTGCGTTTGAGGTCTTGGTACTCCCGCACCAAGGACGCCAGCTCCAGCCTCTCGTGAGCGATCGACTGCGCAGCGCGGACGGAGGCATAGACATTCCGGCGATTGTTGAGCGGCGCGTTGGCGAGCTCAAGGAGATAGTCGCGCGCTTGGATGTCGAGCCCCTCCTCGGCAACCAGATGAGCCTGCAGCTGTGAGTCGAGGCCGAGGAGCCGCTCGGTGACAGTCGCTGGCCGAAGTCGCGGGATGTGCTCGAAGGGGCCTGCAGCCGAGGTCACGACCCTCGATGCCAGCCGGAAACGGGACGCCCCGGTGATCATCCGCGGATCCCCCTCGTAGCCGAGCCACAGACCATGCTCACTGACCAGCCTGGCCGCGAAGGAGTCGTACGTCATCACGACCTGTTCCCCGGCGTCATCCACCTGGTCGGCGCTGAGGACATCCGCCTTCACCAGTGCCGTCCGGATCCGGTGAGCGAGCTCGGCGGCCGCCTTGCGGGTGAACGTCAATCCCAGCACCTCTCGCGGCTGGACGGCCCCCGAACCAACCAGCCACACGACCCGAGCGGCCATCACGGTCGTCTTGCCCGAGCCGGCGCCAGCAATGATGACCGACGGCTCCAGCGGCGCAGTGATAGCCGTCAGCTGCTCGTCGGAGAACTGGATTCCGAGAGCGGCCACGAGGTCATCAGCAGTGCGCAGCCGCGGAGCAGTGCGCAGGGTACGGGCCGTGTGCGGGTAGACATGACTACTCACCTGAGCACCTGCTTCCCTTCGGTCTGGGCCGGGCAGCTCGCCTTGAACTGGCACCAGGTACAGGAGCCGCCCCGGGTCGCGACGAAGCGATCTCGAGCCACGACCCTTGCCGCGGTCGCGAGTCGGTGGTGAACCCACGTCTCGTGGTCATGTTGCGAGCCGATCTCCGACCGATCAACGTCATCGAGCATCGCCGAGGACGGTTCGTCTGACAGATGTGGACTCAAGTCGAGGGAGGCCTGTCGCAGCACCTTGGGCGACGGTGACCCCGTGCCCTCGGGATGCCGGAGGTAGACGAGCTCCGCACCGCCCAGGCCGGACCCGGGGGCTAGCTCGGAGAACGCTCCGAGACGGGCGGCCAGCTGATAGACCCCGAGCTGGTCCAGGGCGGCCACCTCGTTGCGTGATGGAACCGATCGACCCGTCTTGAAGTCGACGATGTGCAGTCGACCATCGCCATCGCGGTCGAGCCGGTCGACCGTGCCGGTCAGCTCAAGGTCGTGGCCAGCCACCCGGACCGGCACCGAGAAGGGCACCTCCACCCCCAACACCTCGCGGTGGCTCACCGTCTCAGTCCACACAGCCAACCTCTCCAGTGCGATCTGCGCCTCGACCCGTTCGGTGTCTGACAGCCACGGGGCGTCGAACGGGATCTGGTGCCAGACCCGTTCGAGATGCTCCCCCAGCTCCGTCGGGTCGACATCGCTCTTCATGGCGTGCTCTGCCACGGTGTGGACGACAGTTCCGAAACTGGCCGCCGACGTCCGGCGCGCGTCGGCCGAGGCCCGGCGGCTGAGGAACCACTGCCGCGGACAGGACAGCAGGCTGCCGACCTGGCTGCCCGAGAGTCGGACCAGTGAGGCCGGGACCGGGGCCGCGACACTCAGCGAGTCCAGCCCCCACCAGCGGGACGGGTCAGCTGAGGCAACCAGCGCTCGACCAGCGTCGTCGCGGGCATCAGCAAGCCTCGCGAGGCGATCGGCTGCCGCGAGGCGAGCCGTCGGATGCTGCGTCGGGTCGACGGCGGCGCGCCGCAGCTCGGCCACGAGACTGGTCAAGGTGAGTGGTTGGCGGGGCCGACCAGCGACGGCCACCGGTTCGACGGCCAGCTCGGCGAGGAACCTCGAAGGCTGGTCCCCCTCGCCCTCCACCCCTTCGACCGCAGTCACGACCAGCCGACGAGAAGCTCGGGTGCAGGCCACGTAGAAGAGTCGACGCTCCGCTGCCAGCAGGGCGGACGCGGTTGGCGGCTCGCCCGGACCTTCGACATCGATCCGGTCGACCTCCAAGAGTGTGGACCGGCGGCGGACGTCGGGCCAGACCCCCTCCTGCACTCCAGCCACCACCACGAGTGGCCACTCCAGGCCCTTCGCGCGGTGGGCTGTCAGCAGCCTGACCCCACCCGGCCGGACGTCGGACTCACGGGCGGTGTCGGCCGGAATCTGCTGTTCGGCGACCTCGGCAAGGAAGCTGGCAGCACCTCGAGCTCCAGAGACCCCGTCGGCCCTGGACGCGAGGTCGAACAGGGCACACACAGCATCCAGGTCACGGTGGGCAAACCGGGCCGCAGCACCACCATCGGCAACCTGGGCCGAGAGCCGCTCCGGCCACTCTGTCCCCTGCCACAGCGTCCAGAGCGCCTCGTGCGCGGTTGCACCCGACCGAATCTCCCGTGAGACTCTGTGCAGCAGATCAGCAAGGGCGCGCGCTGCCTCGACCTCAGGCACTGGCTCGCACTCCTCGAACCTGCTGGGATCAGCGATCGCCTCCCGCAGCAGCTCGCCCGACGACCGCGGTACCCCCGCTCCAGCCAGCTCGCTCCGCTCAGCGGCACGCAGCGCCCTACCGACCCGGCGTACGCGGACCGAGTCCATGCCGCCCAACGGCGACTCCAGCAGCTGAGCGGCCTGGGAGAGGTCGACATCTCTCGGGTTGACCGCCACCTCCAGCGCCAGCAGCAGCGGTTTGACCGCCTCGGAAGATGCCAGCCCGATCTCGTCGCCCGCGACCTGCACCGGGATCCCGGCACCGACCAACGCACGGCTCATGGCAGGCAGCTGTCGTCTTCCGGACCGCATCAGCACCGCCATGTCGTCCCAGGCCAAGCCTTCGTGCAGGTGTGCCCGACGCAGGAGGTCGGCGACGTGCTCGGCCTCTGCCCCGGCATCGTCGAATGTCAGGACCTCCAGCACACCAGGGGCGACACCCGGCGCGGACCGCGGCTCCCGGAACCGCTGCCGCGTCTCGACGTCAAGTGCTCGCGGCAGCGGCAGACGCTCGGCAACCCTGCGGGAGCCTGCGGCCAGGACCGGTCCGAAGCGGTGGGTCAGGTCGAGGGCCACCACGGGCGCCAGGCCACCAGTGGCAGGGCGAAACTCATCGGGAAAGTCAAGGATCGCCCGTGGCCGGGCACCCCGGAACTCATAGATCGACTGGTCGGGGTCGCCGATCACCGTCAGGTCGCCATGAGGTCCCACCAGCTGATGCAGCAGAGCTGCCTGGGCCGGGTCCGTGTCCTGGTACTCGTCGACGTACACCACCCGTGCGGATCGTCTGACCTGTTCGGCAACATCTGGGTTGGCTAAAAGGACCCGCGTTCGGTGCACGAGCTCGGCATAGTCGAGCACCTGCTCCGACTCGAGCACGTCGAGGTACTCGTCGAAGAAGTCCCCCAGTTGTGCCCACACCGGCCGTCCGGCCAGCTCCGCGTCTCGCCGAAGGACGTCTCCGTCAAGGCCCAGCTGACGGATCGAGGCCACCGCCGCCCGTACCTCGGCCGCAAAGCCCCGGGTGCGGAAGGCTGCCGCCAGGGACGGTGGCCAGGCTTCGGCCCCAGCCCCGTTGAGCACCTCGCGGACCCGGAACTCCTGCTCGGGTGCGGTGAGCAGTCGCACCGCGGGCCCGTACAGCTCGACGTCCCCGTGCCGTCGAACAACCGCGTGGCAGAAGGCATGGAACGTCATCGCGCTGGGCGTGATGACCGAGCGGCCCAGCCGGGCTGCGATCCGCCGACGAAGATCGGCCGCAGCCTTGCGGGAAAAGGTGAGCACGAGGATGGAGTCGGGCGCCGCACCCTCGGCAATGCGCGCAGCCACGGCCTCCACGAGCGTGGTCGTCTTCCCCGTACCAGGCCCCGCCAGGACGAGCAGCGGACCCGACCGATGGTCGACCACGCGCTGCTGCTGCTCGGTCAGCTCGACCCGGCTGGCGCTCGCAGTTCGGGGCGGCACGAGGGTGTAGGTCGTCACGGATCCCACTCAACCATGGGCCTGTGACAGTTCTTCGCCAGGGACCCGTCGCAGCAGGTCACGGAACAGGTGCAGGAGCGGGGTGTCCCGGTGTGCGCGAACCTCTCGCGATGGGCCCTGTTCTGTGCAAGGGTGGGGAGCGGAAGGCCATGTCAACGGTCGTCCGGGGCCGTGCGGTGCGGTCCACACAGTGTGAGTTGGGAGAGGTACATGGCGCAGGGAACCGTCAAGTGGTTCAACGCCGAGAAGGGCTACGGCTTCATCGCAGTAGACGGCGGTAACCAGGACGTCTTCGTCCACTACAGCGCGATCGACACGACAGGCTTCCGGACCCTCGAGGAGAACCAGAAGGTCGAGTTCGAGATCACGCAGGGTCAGAAGGGACCTCAGGCCGAGCACGTACGTCTCGTCTGAAGCACCATTCGATCGTCCACAGGGCGGGTTCCCTCGGGGGCCCGCCCTGTGCCGTCTGCGCTAGTGATCCGGGCGGTCAGGTGCCGAGCGGGCCTGCCATGCGACGGCCCCACCAGCGAGGTGATAGGCATCCACCTCCGCCTGCAACAGCACCTCCAGAGTCCGGGCCGACCGCCCACCTCTCTGGCAGTACACAACCACTGTCCCGCTCGGCGCTCCCCCGTCTTGGACGACCCTCATCGGCACCCTGACTGCTCCAGGCAGAAGGGCGCCCTCCTCTTCATCCCTCAGATCCACCAGGGTGAAGGTCCGCTCGCCCCGCTGGCGCTCAGAGAGCCAACCGGAGAGGTCGTCAGCCGTCAGTGCCCGGTCGGGTACGGAGCACCGCTCGACCAGATCGACGAGTTCCGGGCGGGCTCCGGGCGCGCACGTGGGACACTCCGGGTCTGCCTGAAGGGGCAGCTCCGACCACCGTCCGGCCAGCCCGTCATACACCCCCACGCGGCCGGCCATCGACTGACCGACGCCTGCGACCAGCTTGATCGCCTCTGCGGCCTGCGCAACCCCCAGCATCCCGGGGACGAAACCGATCACCCCGGCCTCCGCACACGACGGCACCGCCCCAGCAGCGGGTGCCGAGGGGAACAGGCAACGCAGGCAGGGGCCGCCGGGCTGGAACACACTCAGCTGGCCATCGAACCCCAGCACCGACGCCCAGACCAAGGGGATGCCCAGGATCCGGCACGCATCGTTGACGAGGTACCGCGTGGCGAAGGAGTCCGACCCGTCCACCACGACGTCGTACGGCGCAAGCACCTCCCGGACATTCCACGCCAGAAGGCGGTCAGCGTGCTCGACCACCTCGACGTGGGGGTTCAGCTCATGGATCCGCTGCCCGGCTGAGGCGGACTTTGGTGACCCGACAGCTCCGCTTTGGTGGATGATCTGCCGATGCAGGTTCGACACTGCCACCCGGTCGTCGTCGATCACCCCGAGCCGCCCCACTCCGGCGGCCGCGAGGTACATCAGGGTCGGACTGCCCAACCCGCCGGCACCGACCACCGCGATGCTGGCCGACCTGAGCCGTTCCTGTCGTTCGTCACCCCACTCGGGCAGCCGCGTCTGACGGGAGTACCGATCCGTCTCGTCCTCGCTCCAGCCCATGGCTGCATGCTAGCCAGACGGCGCGGGAGCACTACCCTGTGACCATGTCCTCCGACCCCTCCGTGCCGCCCCGGCGCGCCTGGGTGTCGGAACCCGACGGCGTGGAGGCACCCCCCTCCGTCGGTCGGCGCGGACTGCCCGTCGACGGTCCCGTCGAACGGCTCGACCGATCACCAGGCGGCGCCGGTCGGCGCTCCTCCGGGAACTGGTCTGACGATGATCTGTCCCTCGCCGAGCCTGCCGCCGGCCGACGCGCGTTCGTCGAGCCTGTCCACGTTGAGGCCGACCCTCCGCAGCCCCGTCAGCCACGCCTCGAGATCTCGCCCACGGCAGTCTCTCCTGCCAGGGCCGCTGAGGTACCCGAGCGCGGGGGCTCCGCCCACGTGCCCGCCTCGGTCTCCCCTGCCGGGTCCTCTGCCGAGAGGGCGAGTTCCGGTCACGGAGCCCAGCGGGCGCTGCCAGACCTGCGTCGCCCCGCGGCCCGTACTCCCGCTGCCCGTCGCGCCGTACCAGACCGTCGACCCGCACGCCATCTCCCTCTGCTGGCGGCTGTCACAGTCCTGGTGCTGACGCTGGTCGGCATGGGCGTGTACGTCGTCGGCAGGGGTACGGCAACAGCCTCCGGATCGGCCCCCACCCCCAGCGCGACAGCTGCCCCACGGGTGGTCACCCTGGCGCCCGGGGCCGGACGCCCGACCGCCCTCAAGACCTGGCTTGAGGAGAAGGGCTTCACCTGCACGCAGGAGGCCACCCGCGACATCGAGGGCCACCTCTGCCTGCTGAGCGGCCCAAAGCAGACCACCGCGTACGTCGGCGGCTCGTCGGCAGGTATGGGCCGGGTGACGATGATGACGCCGTACGACCCCTCCGAGATCTCGCAGGAGGTGCAGGACCATCTGCTCGCCGCCACCCTCGGTTCGCCGGAGGATGTCGCAACGGCCAAGGCAGGCCTCGCTGGCGGCACTCTCGAGAAGCCGGCCACCGTCACGATCGGCGCCCTCACCGTACGGGGCTCGACAGGCCGCCAGCTGGTGATCACGACCGACGGCTGGCCCGGTGTGACCCCGCCACGGTTCGGAGTCACACCGCAGAGCCTGCCCACGCTCGCCCAGCAGGCGGGTTACGCCTGCACCCAGCAGTCCGGCTTGGTCGAGTGCACCCGCTCGATCGGGCAGATGCAGCTCAGCCTGTCGGGGTTCACCGGCGTTGACGAGTTGCGCTACGTGCGCCTGCGGGTGACCGGCACCGACCGTACGGTCGTGCAGCAGGCCCTCGTCGCCGAGGCGACGACGACGCTCAGCCAGATCGGTGGGGAGACCCTGAGCGAGGCGTTCAAGATCCAGGCCGCCAACGGCACCGCCTTCACCTTCTCAGGCTCGTACCTGCTCGACTACTACCCCGCCACGCCGAGCGGCAACACCGTACGGACCACTCTCTACCTGAGCCAGAGCTGCTGGACCGGGGCCGCGCTGACCTGCTGAGCCACGACGGCGTCAGGCCTATGCTGACGCCATGCCAGCCCAGAACGAGGTGAGGGTCAACGTCGGCGAGCGCACGCTCACCCTGACCAACCTCGACAAGGTGCTCTACCCGAGCACCGGCTTCACCAAGGCCGAGGTGGTGCAGTACTACCTGGCCATCGCCCCGACGATGCTGCCCCACCTCGCGGGGCGCTGTCTCACCCGGATCCGGTTCCCGAACGGTGTCGACAAGGGCAGTTTCTACGAGAAGAACCTGCCCAGCGGAGCGCCGCCCTGGTTGGGCCGGGACCTCGTTGCGGCCAGCGGCGAGACGATCTCGTACGTCACCGTCTCCACGCCCGAGGAGCTTGTCCTGCTGGCGAACCTCGCCTCGCTCGAGCTGCACGCTCCGCAGTGGGTCGTCGACGACACGACCCGCCGCGCCGACGGGGCGGTGATCATGGACGGTCTGGACGAGCCCCGAGCCACCACGCTCATGGTCGACCTCGACCCCGGTACGGGGATCACCATGGTCGACTCCGCCCACGCGGCCATGATCGTGGCGACCTCCCTGGCAGAGCTCGGGCTCCTCCCGTACGTCAAGACGACCGGTTCGAAGGGGCTGCAGATCTCCGCCGCGATCGCACCGACGCCGAGCGAGCAGGTCACCGACTGGGTCAAACAGTTCAGCCAGCGGCTGGCCACCCAGCAGCCCGATCGGTTCGTCGTGACGATGGCGAAGGACCAGCGGGTGGGGCGGATCTACCTCGACTACTTGCAGAACAAGGCTGCACGCAACACCATCGCGGCCTACTCGATGCGGGCCAGGGAGTACCCCTCCGTCGCCACGCCCCTGCTGTGGGACGAGGTCGCAGCCGTCACCTCCCCCGACGACCTGCGCTTCTCACCGGCCGACGTCCTGGCCCGGATCGAGGAGCATGGTGACCTGTTCGCCGACGTGCTGACCAGGGATGGCCCTGAGCTTCCCCTGCTGGAGGCCTAGCGGTCCCGGTTTTCCCCGGAGTCGCTCCTTTCGCGGCAGCCCCCCGGTCCGGCCCATGAGTAAGGTGGTGCTGTCCGCCACTCGCGCCGTCTCCGCGCACGAAAGGGAGCCCCCATGACCGATCAGGGAACCGCGTTCGCCCCGCTCACCCCGCCCACGGCAACGCAGACCCTCACGCTCGAGGCACCTCCGGCCGTCCAGGCCGTACCGGTAACGTCCGCCCCGAAGATGGCCCCGCAGGTCGAGGCCGCCCAGGTCCCGGTGCTTGACCAGAAGGTGGACGCGTTCATGGACGCGATCACCAAGGCTCAGACTGGGTCGCCCGAGTTCTCCGCCCAGGCCGACGCTGTACGGGCGATGGGTGACGCCGATGTGAAGAAGGCCGCCGAGACCTCGAACCGCCTGCTGAACACCCCCGTCAAGGCCCTCAAGGAGGGTGGCCTCTCGCAGGGGTCGAAGGTCGGCACGACCTTGCTCGAGCTGCGCCGTACGGTCGAGGACCTCGACCCCAACCAGCAGACGATGGAGAAGAAGTTCCTCGGCATCTTCCCGGTCGGCAAGAAGGTCCAGGACTACTTCCGCAAGTACCAGTCGTCGCAGACCCAGCTCAACGCGATCCTGCATGCGCTCCGCTCTGGCCAGGACGAGCTCCAGCGCGACAACGTGGCGCTGACCATGGAGAAGCAGAACCTCTGGCAGACCATGGGCCGGCTGAACCAGTACGTCTACATCGCCGAGCGCCTCGACACGAAGCTGACCGCTCAGATCGCCCAGGTCGAGATGGAAGACCCGGAGAAGGCGAAGATCCTCAACCAGGACGTCCTCTTCTATGTACGGCAGAAGCACCAGGACCTGCTCACCCAGCTGGCGGTGTCGATCCAGAGCTACCTCGCGATCGACATCATCATCAAGAACAACATCGAGCTGATCAAGGGCGTCGACCGGGCCGCGACCACGACGGTCTCGGCTCTTCGTACAGCCGTCATCGTCGCCCAGGCGCTCGGCAACCAGCAGCTGGTGCTCGACCAGATCACCGCGCTCAACACCACGACGTCGAACATGATCCAGAAGACGTCGGAGATGCTCAAGGAGAACTCCGCGCGCATCCAGGAGCAGGCTGCGTCGTCGACCATCGGCATCGAGCAGCTGCAGGCCGCGTTCCAGAACATCTACGCCACGATGGACTCGATCGACGAGTTCAAGCTGCGCGCGCTCGACAACATGGCACAGACCATCGGCGTGCTGGAGGGAGAGGTCGAGAAGTCCAAGGAGTACCTCGACCGCGCCCAGCGCTCGCAGCCGGCTCCGGTGCAGAGCCTGAACGTCGACCTGCGCTGATCCGGGGCTGGTGATGGGTTTCTGGGACTGGTTCACGGGAGGCGACGACAAGGCCAAGGCCGATGTCGTGTCGGCGCCTCCCCCCGGCCCACCTTCACCCCAGCAGATCGCGGACTCGCTGGTCCGGATCGACGAGATGGCGGCCCAGGCGAGGGTGCCCGTCCCGGTGCTCTCCCGTGTGCATCGGGTCACGAAGCGTCTCCGCGAGATCCTGCCCCGGATGCGCAACGCCGGTCTCGACTCAGCCGACGAGTACTCGATGATCGCCACGGCGACCTCGTACCTGCCGGAGTCGCTCGAGACCTACATCCGGCTCCCCCGCGACTGGGCGGACACCCGACCGATCGAGGGTGGCAAGACGTCACTGCTGCTGCTCGTCGACCAGCTCGACCTGCTCGGCGCGACGGTCGACAAGATGTACGACGCCGTGCTGCAGAACGACGCCAACGCCCTGATCACCCACGGTCGGTTCCTGCAGCAGAAGTTCGGCGGCGAGGCCCCGACCGCTCCCCCCGCACCACCCGTACGGCAGACCGCCCCCTCAACCAACATCCTCGACCTGTGACACCTCTGGAGGCATGAGTGACCACCACAGCCCTGACTGACGCCCTCAACCAGCTGGCCGCGACGGCCCGCGAGGTAGGCGTGCCGGAGGCCGACGCCCGACTGGAGGGGCTGCAGCTGTCAGCCACCATCAGCGAACCCGCGCGCGGCGCCTTCAAGGACTGGGGCGAGCAGACCGGCGAGGTTGGCGGGGCGGAGCGGTTCTTCGACTGTGCCTCCCGTGGCCGCCGCTGGCGCACCTCGCCCACCACCACGATGACCCAGCTCGCCAACGCCGATGCGAAAGCTGCCGGGAAGTACGCCGATGCTCTCGCCGGTGTCGCCGCCGCAGCCTGCCTGCTGGGCGAGGGGCATCCGCAGGTGGCTGGGAACGCGACATTGGCGATCTCGGCCCAGCGCAGTGTCGTTCCGGGTGCCTACCAGCAGTCGCCGCTGGGTGGCTCCGCTCCCCAGCACCCGGCATCGCCGGCGCCCATGAGCCCTCAGCAGCCCACCGGTCCCGTCTCGCCCTCCGGTCCCGTCTCGCCGAGTGTTCCGAGTGCGCCGTACGACCCCTTCGCCGGTCAGCTGCCCGGATCGCGACAGGCTCCACCGCCGGCCGAGACGACCTGGCTCGAGTCGATGGCCGACCGAGGCCGCGATGCCGCCGACGCGATGGGTGACTTCACCAAGCGTGCGCCAGACATCCTGCAGAACGTGCTGGGCCAGCTGCGCGGCACCCAGGACCGGATGCGTGACCTGGGCATGCGTACGGGCGACATCCCCGCCGGGCTGTCAGCCAACCCGTTCGACCTGTCCGGCACCGACCCGCATGCGCCGGGAGCGTTCGGCGGGATCACGACGGGCTACGGCTCACATCCGACCCCGGCCGATCCCCCCCGACCGCAGCAGCAGGGTGTCCCGACTCAGCCGACCGGCCCTGGTACGGCCGCCGCGCCCGTGCAGACGCAGGAGGATCCAAACGCCAAGGAGGCCGAGCCGGAGCCGGAGGTGCCAGCGAAGACGCTCGAGGAGCTGCTGGCCGAGCTCGACGAACTGGTCGGCCTCGACCTGGTCAAGGGTGAGATCCATCGCCAGACCGCCATCCTGCGCGTGCAGGGCCTGCGGTCGAAGGCCGGTCTGCAGGACCCCACGATCACCCGGCATCTCGTGTTCGTCGGCAACCCGGGCACGGGCAAGACCACCGTCGCCCGCCTGGTCGCTGGCATCTACAAGGCGCTCGGGCTGCTCAGCAAGGGTCAGCTCGTCGAGGTAGACCGCTCTGAGCTCGTGGCTGGCTACCTGGGCCAGACTGCGATCAAGACGGCCGAGATCGCCGACAAGGCCAAGGGTGGCGTGCTGTTCATCGACGAGGCCTACAGCCTGTCGGGGGACCAGTACGGAGAGGAGGCGATCAACACGCTGGTGAAGGAGATGGAGGACAACCGCCACGACCTCGTGGTGATCGTCGCCGGCTACCCCCGGCCGATGGCCACGTTCATCTCCGAGAACCCAGGTCTCGCCAGCCGGTTCCGTACGACGATCAACTTCGCCGACTACACCGACGAGGAACTGGTCGGCATCTTCACCGGGATGGCTGCCAAGGCTGACTACGACCTCGACGAGGATGCCATCACCGCCTTCAAGGTGCTGCTGGCCCAGCAGGTGCGCGACGAGACCTTCGGCAACGGCCGCTTCGCGCGCAACACGCTGGAGGCGGCCATCGGCAAGCACGCCTGGCGTCTGCGCGACATCGAGGAGCCGACGCTGGAGCAGCTCCGGACGATCCTGCCCGAGGACGTCAGCCCGACCGGCGACGCCGCGACCGTGGAGTTCGGGCCCGACACTGCCGAGCCCGCCACACCCACCGAGGACGCGCCGCTCCACCAAGGTTCCCTCGAGGCTGCCGAGGCACCTCAGGACGCCCCCGATGAGGCCGCATCGGTCGATGAGGAGAACGCGTGACGAACCTCCACCCAGGTGGCCAGCAGAGCCCCCGAGGGCTGACCGCGATGGGTGCCCCCGCACCACAACAGGCTCCGTCAGTGGCACCCGCGACTGCTAGCGCCGGTGTGCAGACCGTCGCCGCTGCGGCCGCGGAGAACAAGCCCGCACCTGCGCCAGGTCCCGTCACGGGCCGTAACACGCCGCGCCTGTTCGTCCAGCTCCGCGCCGCGGTGATTGTCACCAGCCTGCTGTTCGCCGTCCTGTGCGTCATCGGGACGACGATGCCGTACGGAGCCCTCACCGGAGCCCGGCAGGACATCGAACAAGGCCAGCGGCTGCGCAGTGCCCAGGCCAGCCTGGCGAGGGCACAGGCACTGGCTGCTGAGGCGGCCGACCCCAAGGTGAACGGTGACGCCGCTGCGTTCCGGAAGGAGACCGACGCACTCTCGGGATCGCTGGTGGCTGCTGCCGCGGCGATCCCGTCCGACTCCGCAGCGTTGGCGACCGCCGCCGGCCAGGTCAGCGCCTTCCGGGCAGCAGTCGACCTGGGGCTCGCCCAGAAGACCTCGACAGACGCGACGAAGGCGCAGGCGGCCGTCTCGACCGCCAATGACGCCGTCGGCGCCTCGGCTGGCACGACCCTTCGCGACCTCACCGCCAACGCTGACAGCCGACTGCCAGCGCGGTTCAGCACCACCGCTGCACCCCTTGTGGTCGGTGGGGCCATCGTCGCGCTTGCCGCCGCTCTGGTGGCGGCCACGCTCGTAGGCCTGCGCACCCGGAGGTTCATCAACCTCGGACTGACGGGTGCCGTGATCGCCCTGCTGATCGCGATGGGACTGGCGATCGGGAGCGCCACCACCGTGACGGGTGGGGCCGACGTCGCTGAGAGTCGTAACCTGTCGAGCGCTCGCGCCGCTGCCGATGTGCGAGTCCTGGTCGAACAGGCCCGGACCGCTCAGCTGAGCGGTACGACGGGCGGACAGAGCTGGGCCCAGGTGGCGACCAAGGTGCGGGAGAGCTTGGCCACGATCTCGGCCACGGACACGTCCACTGCTGCTGACAACGCAACGACCGCATGGGGCCAAGCCGAGGCTGCCCAGGCCAAGGCGGACCTCCCTGCGACCAGGACGGCGATCGACAAGGTGACTGCGGCCGTGACCCCTCTCGAGGCCACCAGCACGGCCGCCGCGACGGACGCCGTCGGGTTCGAGAGGGTGCTCGTGTACGGGATCACCGCCGCGATCCTCGCGGTCGTCGCGGCCCTGCTGGCCGCCTTCGGCATCACCACCCGGCTGAACGAGTACCGCTGATGGCTGCCGTCGCACCCGTTGCCCCGGGAAAGCTGGGCACTCCCCTCGCCCTGAACGAGGCCGTGGGCTATCTGGAGGCGCTTGGCCGTTGGGTCGAGGAACGTCGTCGGGAGCTCGATGCGCTCGACCAGGCGATCATCGCCTCACCCCAGTCGCGCTCGCTCACCAAGGACATGGTCCTGTCACTGTCGCTGTGGCAGGCAGTGAAGTCGCGCTACGACCTCTTGCTGGCCACCTGGGACTCCGGCCGGGTCGCCGCCCGCGAGCTGGAGCGGATGGCGGCTCTGATCTGGGGTCGCCTCGATGACACGCTGCCTGACTCCGGCTCCCCGACAGCCAGCTCCGCTGCGCTGAGCGGCCTCTCGGTCTCGCTGCCGGAGGCCTGCCAGCTCTCCGACGCGCTCGCCGGCCAGCTGCGCAGCAGGCTGGCGCTCGACCCCGCTGCCGACCAGGCTGCGGGTCGGCTCCGTCAGCTTCGTGCCCAGTTGGAGCGGCTCCGTGACCAGGTCTCGCTCGAGCCCGCGGCGGCGCAGTCTCAGCTTCGCGCCCGGGTGGACGACATGGCTGGTCGGACAGCCGCCCTCGTCGAGAAGGTGGAGCGCGGCGGCGATGTGGGCGGGCTGCTCGGCCCCCTCGAGGTGCAGGCCGCCACGATGGAGCGCGACCTGATCGTCGAGAACACGAAGCGCCGGCAGAACCGCGACAAGCTCGGCCGGGTGAAGGAGCTCCTGGAAGCCCTCACCCTGCGCCAGCAGGCACTCACCGACCTCGTCACCAAGACCGTCCACACGGTCACGCCCGCCCCGAAGTACGCGGTGCCCAACATCGAGGCACTCGGCCCGCTGCCCAACCGGGCCTCCGAGCTCGACGCCTATCTCGCCCGCCTGACCCAGGTCAGCAACGCGATGCAGGTCGTGCAGGAGGCTTACGGCCAGGCGCTCGACAGCCACGCAGCCCTGGTCGGTGAGCTGGACGCCCTGCGAGGGAAGGCCGCCGTGGTCGGCGCTGGTGACGATGCCGATCTGACGGATCTGGCCGCGCTTGCCCAGCGCGTGCTCGACCGCACACCCGCCAGGGTCGACGTGGCCCGTCACCTGCTCGATGCGTACGGGACGGCGCTGCGCGCCGTCGCTGGCCAGGAGGTTCGCCGATGAAGTGCATGCAGCCGGGCTGTACCGGATCGATTGTCGACGGCTACTGCGACGTGTGCGGGATGCCAGCCCCCGGCGGTGCGTCGTCGGTGGCCGCTGCCTCGGTCGGCGGCCAGGGCTCCAACCCGACGCCCAGCCAACCCCGCTCGTCGCCAGCCCCCGCAGCGACACCCGCCTCTACCCCACCCGCTGCGTCGAACCCGTTCGGCCGTGGGATCGCCGGAGCGCCGCCCTCGAAGGTGCCGACCGGCAAGTGCCGGATGCCCGGCTGCTCGGGAAACATCGTGGATGGGTACTGCGATGTCTGTGGCGCACCCGCGGGGTCGACGGAGGCATCCGCGGCCGCGGCTCTGGACGGGTCAGTCACCACCCACACAGCTGCGTCCAACCGCCTCGGAGCCACCGCGTTGGGCTCAGCCCGCGCTGGTGGTGCCGCCACCCGCTCGGCGAAAAGGATCCGCGAGACGGCCAAGCGGCTGCGGGCTGCCCGGCTGGGCGCCGGGATCACGGAGGTGCCCGCCGCACCTGCCGTCGATCCCAGCACAGTCGTCATGGTCGACCCGGTCATCCCTGAGGACAAGCGCAACTGTCCCAACTGCGATGCCCCGGTCGGTCGAAGCGTCGATGGCGAGGAAGGCCGTCTCGAAGGTTTCTGCCCCAAGTGTCGCCGGCCGTACTCCTTCACCCCGAAGCTGCAGCCGGGCGACCTGGTCGCGGGCCAGTACGAGGTCAAGGGCTGTCTGGCCCACGGTGGCATGGGCTGGATCTACCTGGCCCAGGACAAGAACGTGTCCGACCGCTGGGTCGTGCTCAAGGGTCTGCTCAACCTCGGCGACGAGGATGCGCTCAAGGCCACGATCGCCGAGCAGCAGTTCCTCGCCCAGGTCGAGCATCCGCTGATCGTCGAGATCTACAACTTCGTCACTCACGAGGGTGCTGGCTACATCGTCATGGAGTACGTCGGCGGCCGGTCGCTCAAGCAGTACCTGAAGGAGCGGATGTCGGCCAACGGCGGGGTGTACGACCCGCTGCCGGTCGACCAGGCAATCGCGTTCATCCTCGAGGTGCTGCCGGCTTTCTCGTACCTCCACGAGAACCACCTGCTCTACTGCGACTTCAAGCCAGACAACGTCATTCAGGTCGACGACTCGATCAAGCTGATCGACCTCGGTGGCGTACGGCGGATGGACGACGACGAGTCCGCGATCTACGGCACGGTCGGCTACCAGGCCCCGGAGGTCGCCTCGCTGGGGGCGTCGGTGGCGTCCGACATCTACACCATCGGCCGCACGCTGCTGGTGCTCTGCGCCGAGTTCCGTGGCTACCAGTCGACGTACGAGTTCTCGCTGCCACCCGTCGACCAGATGCCGCTCTTCGCGCAGTACGACTCCCTCTACCGGCTGCTGCTCAAGTGCTGTGCCCCTGACCCGGCTGACCGGTTCGTCTCCGCAGACGAGCTGCGGGTCCAGTTGCTGGGAGTGCTGCGTGAGGTCGTCGGCGCCAAGTCGAGCGGTACGGCGCAGACCTCAGCCATGTCGATGCTGTTCGAGCCGCCGCAGGTCTCCAGCGACGCGTTCGACTGGCACCAACTGCCGAAGCTGAAGCCCGACACCACCGACCAGCAGTTCGCGTGGCTCTCCACGATCGACCTGCCGGACCCCGTCCAGCGACTGTCTGCCCTCGACAGCGCTCCCCAGGCGTCGACCGAGGTGCTGCTCGCCAAGTGTCAGGCCGCGTTGGAGATGGACAACCAGCGGCTGCTGAAGCAGTACGTGAACGAGATCCTGGGTTCTGACCCGTGGGAGTGGCGCGCGGTCTGGGTTGCTGGGATGGGGTCGCTCGTCGCGGGCGATTGGCGGACAGCCCAGTCCAGCTTCAACGCGGTGTACGGGCAGGTGCCCGGCGAACTTGCCCCCAAGCTGGCCCTGGCGGTGGCCTGCGAACAGGGCGGCGAACCGGCAGTGGCCGAGAACCTGTACCTGATCTGCGCCTCGACGGACTCCAACTACGTCACGCCCGCCGCGTTCGGCCTGGCCCGGCTCAGGTCGCGTCGCAAGGACGTGCAGGGCACCCTCGACGCGCTCGATCTGATCCCGTCGACCAGCCGGGGCTACCTGGAGGCGCGACGGCTCAAGGCGGAGCATCTGCTGTCGTTTGGTCAGGGGCTCACTGACCTGCAGCGGGCCCTCACGTCGACCCATTCGGCCCGCCTTGATCCCCTGACCCAGGCCCGTCTGGACGTGTCGATCTACGAGCGTGCCCTGGCCGAAGTGTCGAAGGGCGGAGCCAAGGGGTCGGTCACGATCGGCGACGTGCCCGCCACGAAGATCGCCCTCACCGACCGGCTGGAGCAGGCCTACCGCGAGCAGGCCGCACTCGAACCGGATCCGATTGCCCGGATCGAGCTGGTGGACCGCGCCAACCAGACTCGTCGATGGAGCCTCCTGTGAGCCTCGATCGGGCCGACGGAAGTGTCCAAGCGTTGACCACCATGTGCAGCCAAGGAGGCCTGCTGTGACCGAGAAGTGGACTCGATTCCTGCCGACCAAGCTTGAGAAGTGGCTGCTGGGCGATGAGGACCCAAGCTCCCCCGCGGCCGGGTCATCGGACCCCCTGCTGTCGTACGCACCGCCCGGTGTCGAGTGGAGCCCCGGCGGCGACGCGCAGGTGGGCGCCCAGTGCCCGGTCTGCGGGACCGCCTATCCAGAGGATGCCCCACCGGATGCAGCGTGCGAGAACTGTGGTGCTGACCGGCCCGTTGGTGGGCTTCCTCCGGGTCTGGCCACGCAGACCGGCTACCTGGATCCGGACGCGATGATGCAGCCCCGCCGACCCTGCTCGGCCTGCGGTGGCGAGGTCGACATCGACGGCTATTGCATGACCTGTGGCGCAAAGCAGGCCAGCGAGCGGGACCACTTCCGCGAGGAGCCGGCCCGCTGGCTCGCTGGCGTGTGCGACCGCGGCATCCGCCACGCCCGCAACGAGGACGCGATGGCTTTGGCCGCTGGCCAGGAGCCGGGTATCCGAGGCGTGCTGGTGGTGTGTGACGGCGTCTCGACGTCGATCGACTCCGACGTTGCGTCCCTCGCCGGTGCTCAGGCTGCCCGCGATGTGCTGTCGGGCAACCAGCCGAAGGGTCTTGGTACGCCGGAGAGCCGGACAGCCGCCATGCAGCAGGCGCTGGTCGAGGCATGCAACGCCGCCAACGACGCGGTGGTCGCCCACACAGCGCTCGACTCAGCGAATGCCGCTTCGGCGACGTTCGCTGCTGCCGTCGTGTCGGACCGTCAGATCTTTCATGCCAACCTCGGCGACTCTCGGATCTACTGGCTGCCTGACCAGGGCGAGCCGGTGCAGCTGTCGCTCGACCACTCCGTGGCGCAGGCT
>DAOOHL010000017.1:0-19596 GCA_035416185.1 Propionibacteriaceae bacterium
CGCGACCGGAAGCAGGTGGTCGTGGTAGCGGATCACCAACTCGGTGCGCCCGTCGGCGTTGGTCAACTCGTCGAGCTGGAACTCCCCTGCCGCCAGGACAACGTCGAGCTCATCACCCAGGATCGGCAGCCCGATCCGACCGCCGCCCGCCTTCCAGTCGACGTCGAACCAGTCAGCCGTCGGCGCGTCACGGCCATCCCGCAGCACGTCCCACAGCGGCCGGTTCAGGTTCTCGGGCGCCACGAAGGCCATGTGATTCGGCACCACGTCGACGATCACGCCGAGCCCGCGGTCCCTGGCCTCGGTCGCGAGGTTGACGTAGGCATCGTGACCACCCAGGTCGTCGGAGACCCGGGAATGGTCGAGGACGTCGTAGCCATGCATCGAGCCAGCCACCGCCTGCAGGATTGGCGACAGGTAGAGGTGGGAGACCCCGATCTGGTCGAGGAACGGCAGCACCCGCGCTGCAGCGTCAAAGCCGAAACCGGCGTGCAGCTGAAGGCGGTACGTTCCGGTCACCACGGCCATGCGGTCGTCCTCACGTCGGGGGGCAGGTGTCTGTTTCAACCTATCGGCTCGGGGGCGAACGGCCCTTCGACAAGCTCAGGGACCGAAACCAGGCGACCCACCGCCCCGTCGAGAGGCTCAGGGACCGGGGTCCTGGGCCTACGGTTCCAGCTCTGCCGGGCGGGCTGGCACCTCGGGCGTACGGCCAGTCGGCACCGAGGAGAAGCCGTTCATCACCGCTGACAGCCGCATGGCCCGCTCGGACGAGAAGACGTCCTCCAGCGAGAGTCGCTGTCCATCCGGCCCTGACAAGGGGACTCGCCAGTTCGGGTACTCGTCGATCGTGCCGGGCTGGTTCTGCGTACGGCGATCGCCCACCGCATCGGTCAACGCCACGCACAGCACCCGCGACGGAGTCTCCCGGATGAAGCGGTGCAGCGCGAGCACCACATCGTCGACCGTGTGGTCCTCGGCGAGCAGGCCGCGCTCCTCGAGCATCGCCACCACCGCCGCCTGCTCGCGGGCATCGGTCTCGATCTCGGAGTCGAGCGACTCGGTCAGCAGTCCCAGCTCGTAGCGCAGCTTGACGTGGTCGTGCGCCAGGTAGCCAGCCGACGGCGGCAGGTCGTGGGTGGTCACCGACGCCATGCAGTACTCGCGCCAGCGCTCGGCCGGGAGCGGCTTGCCGTCCTCACCATTCTCGAACCACAGGATCGACGTGCCGAGGATGCCGCGGCGGCGAAGGTAGTCACGCACCCACGGCTCGACCGTACCGAGGTCCTCCCCCACGACCAACGCGCCGGCGCGGTAAGCCTCCAGTGCCAGGATGCCGACCATCGCGGTGTGGTCGTAGCGCACGTACGCACCCTGCTGCGGTCCATGACCTGACGGGATCCACCAGAGCCGGAACAGTCCGATGATGTGGTCAACCCGGACGCCACCGGAGTGCCGCAGGATGCCGGCCACCATCGCCCGGAAGGGCGCGTACGACAGGTCCGCCAGCCGGTCGGGACGCCAGGGCGGCTGCCCCCAGTCCTGGCCCGACTGGTTGTACGGGTCGGGCGGGGCCCCGACCGTGACGCCCTGGGCGAAGACGTTGTGGAGGCCCCACGTCTCAGCGCCATCGATGTTCACGCCCACGGCGAGGTCAGAGATGATGCCGAGCGGCATGCCGGCGTCCACGGCCGACTGCTGGGCGTTGGACAGCTGGGTGTCAGCGATCCACTGCAGCCACATGTAGAACGAGACGAGCTCAGCGTTGGCGGCGGCGAACCAGGCCACTTCGGGTGAGGTGGGCCGGCGGAGCTCTTCAGGCCACTCTCGCCACTGCCGACCGTACTGCTCGCTCAACGCGCACCAGGTAGCGAAGTCGCGCAACGGCCGTCCTTCACGGCGCATGAAGTCCTCGAAGGCCATCTGTCTTGCCCACTTGCGGCCGACGTCAAAGACCTCCTTGAGCACGATCCGCTTCGCGGTCCAGACGATGTCGCGCTGGACGGACTCGCCTGTGTTGATCGCACCGACCAGGTCGCGGCGTGCCGTCTCGATCTCCTTGCGACGCCTGCCTTTCAGCCCGGCGTACTCGGGGATCGTCTCGGGGCGGATGTAGATCGGGTTCACGTACCGGCGCGACGACGGCAGGTACGGCGATGGCTCCATCGGCGGGACGGGCTGCGCCGCGTGCAACGGGTTGATCAGGATGTAGGACGCGAACTGCTGGGTGCTCGCCCAGACCGCCATGTCGGCGAGGTCGACGAGGTCACCGACGCCCCATGAGTCCCGGCCAGCGACCGAGTAGAGCTGGGTGGCGTAGCCCCAGACCCGCTTGTCGCCCATCTCGCGCGGGAAGCCGAGCCAGGACGGAGTGACGACCAGGGTCGACTCGAACTCGCGGTCATCGGTCCACAGCACGAGCCGGTGGTAGCCGAGCGGCATACCAGGGGGGAGCCGGAAGCTCGCCTCCCCCAGCCAGACCGTGTCGACCATCCGGTCCCCCGTACCGTTGGGCACCTGCACCGCGTCGACCCAACCGCCGTCCTCGAGCTTCACGTAGACGTGAGCCGGCCGGCCAGCGGGTACGTGCACGTTGACGACGTACTCCTGCTGCTGCTCCATCACGATGCACGGCGGCAGCGCACGCTGCCAGGTGCGGCGGTGGAAGGCCTCGACCGCGGCCTCGGCGTTCTCGGGCGTCGACGCATCAACCTCGAACGCCTTCAGCACCGCGATCACCGTGTCGTCGTCGATCTGGGTGTGGCGACCCTTCCAGTCCCAGAACTCGGTGCTGATCCCGTACAGGCCCGCGAGCTCGGTCAGTGCAGGGGTGCTGAGTGGCATGGGAAGGTCCTTCGTACGACTACGGACAGAAGCTCCCGAATAGCCTAGTCGCGCGACGCTCCCTGCCCAGCCTCGTCACTGGTTGGCGGGACGACCTTGACCACCTGGGTGCGGGCGATCAGGTCTGTCAGGGTTTGCTTGTGGGGGTGCCACAGCGGCATCAGCACGCTGACCACCTGGATCAGGATGATGAAGCTGCCGCCCTGGGCGAAGAGCGTCCAGACACACGTGCGGACGATCGCCTGCAGCCAACCCAACTTCGCCCGGCCACGGCCGAAGGGGACGACCTTGAGCTTGAGCAGCCGCTGCCCCAGCGTGGCGCCACCGGTGCCGAGGAGCGCGATCCCGTACACCAGTGAGACGCCGCCAGCGACGAGCATCAGCAGCGATCCCAGGTGCAGCAGCTCGGGTGGCATGGTCAGCAGGTCGGTCTGCCCGGCGACCACGGCGTCGGCCCACGCCTGACTCTCTGCCAGATAGCGCCCCCAGAAGTCCTTGACGCCCACCGTGATCACGACTGCCACCAGCACCATGTTGACCACCCAGTCGACCAGCGTGGCGACCAGCCGCTCACCCCAGGACGCGAGCGGCACCCCGTCGGCCGTCACCCCGCCGGAGACGCCGCGAGGGTTGGCCTGGACGGTCGACGCGGACCCTGGACGCGCCAGAGGGCGACCCCGGAAGTCGACCGGCGACCCGTACGCCGACGGCCTCACCTGAGGGGCAGGTGGGGCGCTGGGTGTGGCTGCTGGGCTGCCAGGTCGGACGAACGAGACCGGGCCCGGGTCGGGCGCGCTCTCGGCGGCCGTACGGACGTGGTCGGTCCAGCTTCTTCCGTCCCACAACCGGAGCCGCTCTGCCGCAACCGGATCGGGGTACCATCCATGCGGGGGTGACGAGGGCTCCGCGCCGGGTTCCGGTGTCGGGGACGAGTTCATCTTCCCAGTGTGCCAAAGACGAACCCCTTGGCTCGACGGGCAACGCGACGAAGGACGGGCTTGGACAAGATCGGTCGCTACCGGCTCACCCAGCGCATCGGCGCCGGGTCGTTCGCGACCGTCTGGAAGGGTCACGACGACGACCTCGACGTGCCGGTGGCGGTCAAGATCCTCGCCGACAACTGGGCCGACAACGAGGATGTCCGGAGCCGGTTCCTCTCTGAGGCACGCCTCCTGCGGCGTCTCCAGGACGAGCGCATCGTGCGGGTGTACGACATTGGCACCCTGCCCGATGGACGCCCGTACTTCGTCATGGACTACTGCAACGGCGGCTCTCTGGAACTGCTGCGGAAGCACCCTGCCGAACCTGGTCGCGTCCTGCGGCTCTGCGCCGAGGCGGCCCGTGCGCTCGAGGTGCTGCACCGGCACAACATCATCCATCGCGACGTGACGCCGGGGAACATCCTGCTGGCGCAGTCGGAGACCGGTCAGGTGAAGGTGCTGCTCGCCGACCTGGGCGTGGCCAAGAGCATGGTCGACCGGGTCGGCGCCACGATGACCGCTGGCACGCCGGCCTACATGGCGCTGGAGCAGGCGAACGGTACGTCGCTCGACCAGCGGGCCGACATCTACTCGATCGGCGCGGTGACGTACGCCCTGCTGTCGGGCAGACCGCCGTTCCCGGTGAAGACGCTGGCCGACCTGCTGTCACGCAACCCGGCGATCAACCCGGCCCCGATCGCCGATCGGATCGGCGCGCCGCCGGCGTTGGACGCCGTGCTGTTCGCCGCCCTGTCCCCCGATCCCAACCAGCGCCCGCAAACCGCCGAGATCATGGCGACCGCGCTCGACCAGCTCGCCGACGTGCTACCTGGTGGCCAGACATTCACTCCGCGCCCGCTGCCCGCGGCCGACGGCGGGTCGGTCCTTCGCCCATCCGTGCCCGGCTACTCCCCCGCCGGCGGCAGCTTCGTCTCGGGGATGGGCTCGCCCATGGCGCCGATTCCCGAGTACTCCATGGTCGGCACGTACGCGTCCGGGTACGGGATGGGCCCGATCGCGAACCCGTTGGAGACGCCGCAGAGCGTGCTGCAGGCCTACGCCCCCGATGCGTCGTACCAGCCCGCGAAGGCACGGGAGCGCCACTCCGCGCTGTTCTACGTGTGGGTCGTGCTGAGCGGCGTGGCGCTGTTCTTCGTGGCGATGCTCGTCACGGTGCTGCTGACCGGCAACTGACCAGCCGTCGCTGGCCCGCTCCGGCACAGCACCGTGAGTTGACCCTCGGGAAGAGCGACCAGCTCAGTCGTTCGAGCCGCTGTCTCCGGGGTTGAGACTCTCCCAGATCTCCTTGCACTCGGGGCAGACCGGGTACTTGTCCGGGTTCCGGCTCGGCACCCAGACCTTCCCGCACAGGGCGACGACGGGCGTGCCCATCACCATCGCCTCGGTGAGCTGTCGCTTCGGGGCGTAGTGAGCGAAGCGCTCATGGTCACCGTCGTCGAACCGGAACTCGGTCTGCTCCTTGGTGATCGTCTCGGAGCCGGGCGCGAGCAGGGTGTCGGGCGTCGTGGTCATGGGCCGATTCTAGGCACGGGTGGCCTCGCGGGGGTCAGTCGGCGGTCGGGCGGCGTCCCCAGTAGCCCTCGGGCGCGAACAGGGCGTCGACCAGATCGTTCAGCAGTCCGAGCTCCTGCAGGGTGTCGAGCACCGTGTAGCGAGTCCGGATCGTCTGGGCCTGGTAGTACTTCGTCCGGAACTCCTCGAGGCTGACCTTGATCTGCTCGGGATGGTGGATCGCGCCGACCGTACGCAGCGCCGTCTCGACCCGGTCAGCCGACCATAGCTGAGGGCGGATCCGCTCCAGGATGGCGGGCCAACGGTCTTTGATCCGCTCCAGCCGGGCGCGGGCCTGGTCGACGGTCAGGTACTTCTCGGCCGACTGCGCCGAAGCCGACGCGCGGATCACGTCGTTGGGCTGGAGGGCCTCGACGCGGGCGCGGTCCTGCTCTGGCGTGGGCCAGTCAGCCAGGCGGGCGTCGATGTCGTACGACGTGAGGTCCAGGGCGAGCACGCTCTCGTACAACGCACACATCGCCAGGGTGCCGAGGCCGACCTTGAACCCATGCGACAGGGGCGGGTCCCAGTCGCGGCCGTACCCCTCCATCTCCCACTGGTGGGAGAAGTAGTGCCCGGCGCCCGAGGCTGGCCGCGACGTCCGGTGCACCTGCATCGCCAGCCCCGACATCATCAGCCCGTCGGTGAGCTTGGTCATCGCGTCGAGGTCACCGCGGGTGAGGCCCTCGGGGTCCGACAGCGCCTCACCGAGCGGGCCCTGGACGAGGTCCCAGACGTGGGCGTCGACGGCCTCAATCCCCAGCTCGTCGGCGATGATCCAGTCCGCGCCAGCGGGCACCTTCTCGAAGAGGTCGCCGTAGCCCGTAGCGGTCAGCCGGGTGGGCGCTCCCGCCATGATGTCCAGCGGCGCCAGCACTGCTCGCGGCGCCGGGCACTCCTGGGTGCCCTTCACCCCGTTGACGGTGATCGCGGCGCCGAAGGAGGTGTAGCCGTCGACCGAGGCGGCCGTGCAGACGACGGCGTACGGACGGTCGATCAGCGACGATGCCCATTTGGTGATGTCGTTCAACGACCCCGACGCGACCGCGCACGCCAGCGCGTCGGTCGCGGCGAGCCGGTCGCGCAGGGCGTACGTGGCGTGCTCGTCGGCGAACAGCGTCGGTGTGCCAGGGAAGATGTACGGCTCCTCGGTCTCGACCCCCGCGGCCGTCAGGGCTGCCTGCACCCGCTCACCGGCGACCGTCCAGGTGTTGCCGTCGGCGACGACGATCGCCCGGCGACCGGGGAAGGTCTCGGCGAAGAGGGCGCCTGCCCTGTCGAGAATGCCGGCGTCAATCTCCACCGCCACCGTGTCGCTGCACTCGGGCAGCACGTCGAGGATCCGCTTCGAGGTCATGCTCCGATCCTGTCAGCCTCAGCGGGCTGACGTGCGGCGTCTCGGTGCCCAGTCTGGATCGACGCGATCTGTCAGGGTCCGGTACGGACCTTGCTGTGATCGGTCGACGACTCAGTCGAGGTCGATCAGCAGCTGCTGAGCATCGGCTGGCGCCAAGGCACCACTGGCCACCTCGGCGAGCACCTGCTCGCGGGTGAGGCGTGCGTCGTCGCGACTGGCGTCTGCATCGTCGTCGAGACCGAGCCGCCGCAGCACTCCGGTCAGCCGCAGGCGAGCGGTGGGGTACGACACCCCCAGGTGCTTCTCCAGCTCCCTGACGTTCCCGCGGGAGGCGAGGAAGACCCGCAGCACGTCCAGCTCGGAGGCGCTGAGGGAACAGAACTCGCAGGGCTCAAAGTGGCCAGCCAGCTCGGAACCGCAGGAGCCGCAGCCGAGCCGGGTCGTGACGAGCTGGTCGCCGCAGACCGGGCAGTCGGACGGGGGCCGGTAGGCGGTTGGTCGCTTGTGCTTGTGACGGTCGGCCATCAGTCCTCCTGGGGCTTCGGCTCGTGGACGTCGTTCGGCTTGCCGATGGTGATCGTGCCGTACCCCATCACCAGCGACACATCGAGACGGGCCGCACCGTTGCCCAGCACCAGTTCGTCGCCGGTCGGCTGCTGCGAGCCGGCCCAGACGATCCGACCCAGCTGCGACTCGGCCTTGACGACCACGCTGGACTCCTCATCCAGGGTGACGGCGAGCGAGCCGGACTCGCAGCGCACCCGCGAGCGACCTGACGTGATGGTGCCCTGCATGGTCACCTGACCGGCCTGGACCAGCACGTCAGCCACCTCGGCGACACCGTCCAGGGTCGCGGAGCCAGCCGTGATCCGCACCTTGCCGAGGTATGGGACGACCTGCGACGTCAAGGTGCCGGCGGTCACCTCCAGGTCAACCACGATGGACGGGTTGACCCGTAGGAAGAGCTCCTTGCCGATGCCGAGCGACCGCAGGTCGTCGAGGCCCCGGCCTGGCTTCAGGATCGAGAACCCCTCCAGGTTGGGGCCGAGGTCGCCATCGCTGGCCACCTCGAGCACCGAACCGTTGCGGCGAAGCACGTGCGGGCCTTCAGCTGAGGCGGTCGCAACCGACGAGTCCCCGATGATCCGCACCCGGCGACCGACGGCCCGCACAGAGATCCGGTCGACCCCGTTGGTGCCTGGCGCGCGGCGCTTGCGCGGCGGCTCGGGGTCGCCGTACGGCTCCTGCGACCAACCAGGCGCCTGCCACTCAGACGACGCTTCCCGCGCGCTGGGCGCCGGCGGCTGCTCATAGACAGCATCGGGAGCGTTGCGGATCGCATCGATCCGCCGGCTGGCCTCGGCCGCGTCGATGCGGCCCGCAGCGAGGTCCTCAAGGATGGGAGTGATGTCACCAGTCATAGAACTATGGTAACTCTCTCTTTCCAGAATGGAAGGGGGGACTATGGCGGCCGATGCCTGACCGGGTGGGGGTAGTCTCCGAGCATGCTGCTCTGCGAGGACCTCCTGCTGCTGCTCACCGATGATGCGAGCGGTAAGAACATCGCCTGGTCGAGCGAGCTGGCACCGCTGTTGGGCGGGGCGATGCTCTGCGACCTGGTGCTCGGCGGGCACGTGCGCCTGACGGAGAAGGGTGAGGATCGGCTGCGCCGGAACCGCGTGGTGATCGACACCGACATGCTCCCCACCTCCGACCGGCTGCTGGCGGAGTCGTACGAACGGCTCGCCGGCAAGCGGAGCTGGAGCACCCAGGCGGCCGTACGGAAGCTGCAGGGCAAGCTGAAGGAGCGGCTGTACGAACGACTCGTCACCGCTGAGCTGCTCTCCGCCGACCGGGAGACGGTGCTGGGTGTCATTCCGGTGACCCGTTACCGCCCCGTCGACCCATCGTACGAACGGACGCTCACCGACACCCTTGACCGCACCCTGATCGGCGGCGAGACCCCGGACGACCACACCGCCGCCCTGATCGGGCTGCTGCATGCGGGCGGGCATCTGGTCAAGGTGACCGACCGCGGCCGAGGCATCGATCGGCGCGCGGCGAAGGCCAGGGCAAAGGAGCTGATGAAGCAGTTCTGGCCCGCAAAGGCGGCGTACGACGTGATCCAGGCCAACCGGGCCGCCGCGGCCGGTTGACCGTGATCGGAGCTGTCGGAGCAGACAGATAGGCTCTCGCTCCGAGACCGACAGTCCGACGGAGGTCTGGATGGATGAGCCGGCCGACGGCCCGATGCCGCGGGGCATCTGGGTACTGGCAGTGGTCGCGTTCCTGGTATCGATCGGGTTCGGTGTCGTCTACCCGGTGCTGCCGGTGTTCGCCCGTACGTTCGGTGTCTCCAACTTCCTCGTCGCCATGGTGGTGTCGGCCTTCGCGCTGATGCGGCTGGTGTTCGCGCCGGTCGCTGGCCGACTGGTCGTCCGGCTCGCAGAGCGCTCCCTCCTGGTCGCGGGCGTCTGGATCGTCGCCGCGTCGAGCGCCATGGCTGGGCTGGCGAGATCGTACGGCGAGCTCCTCGCCTGGCGGGGCATCGGCGGGGTCGGCTCGGCGATGTTCACGATCTCGGCAATGGGGATGATGCTCGCGCTGGCGCCGGCGTCGAAGCGTGGGCGAGCCAGCGGGATGTTCTCGGGCGGCTTTCTGCTCGGTGGCATGGCTGGACCGGCGGTGGGTGGGCTGCTGACCGGGATCTCTCTCACCGCGCCCTTCTTCTTCTATGCCGCCACGTTGGCCGTGGCCGGGTTGGTCGCACTGCTGGCGCTGCCGGGCGGCAACGTGGCCCGCGCCACCTCACCCGACCAGGCTCCGATCACCTTTCTGGTCGCCCTCCGTGATGCCCGGTTCCGGGCCGCGGTCGCGTCGGCGTTCGCGCATGGCTGGCAGTCGAACGGCGTCCGCTCACTCCTGGTGCCGCTGATCATCGTCGAGGTGCTGCTGCTCGAGCCCAGCTGGATCGGCATCGCGTTCGGGATCGCCGCCGCTGCCCAGGCTGTGGCTCTCACGGGCAGTGGTTGGGCGACCGACCGGATCGGGCGGAAGCCGGTCCTGCTGGCTGGCTCGGTCATCACCGCAATCGTCGGGGCTCTGTTCGCGCACGCCGGGTCGTACGTGCTGCTCGTGCTGCTGTTGTGCCTGTACGGGATGGGCGTCTCGATGGCGTCGACAGCTGGCCAGGCGGCCGTGGGAGATGCACTCGGCCGGCGAGGCGGAAGCGCGCTCGCTGGCTACCAGATGGCTGGCGACGTCGGCACGATCCTGGGTCCGCTGGCCGCAGGGCTCCTGGCCGACCACGCCTCGATGCCCGCAGCGTTCTGGGCCGGGGCGTTCTTGCTGGGCATCTCCGCCGTCCTGGCGTTCCAGATGCCGCCAGCCGATGGGCGCCCGCGTCCAGTGCCCGATCCCTGAGCAATCCGCTCCCTGAGCATGTCGAAGGGTGCGCTTGGGCTGGTCCGGGCAGACCGGTTGGTCAGCCCAGGCACTCCAGCATCCGTACGGTCTGGTCGACGTAGGAGGTCCGGTTGAAGTCAGCGAACACGCTTTGTTGCACCGCCAGCCCGATCACCGCACCGACGAGCACCTGCGCCACCTCGACGGGATTCTGACGGTGCTCGCTGCACCACAGCGCGACGTGCTCAGCGACCCCGGCATGGAACCCGGCACCATGGTTGGCGACCAGTTGGTTGAGCTCAGGATCCGCGGCGGCACCGGCCCAGATCTGCACCAGCATCGCGCTGGCTGTCTCCTCCTGCGTGACCCGTTCCGCCGCGAGGGCAAACAGGGTGGCCGGGGAGACTGGTCCTGTACTCGCCAACGCCAGAGCCACCGGCTCGCCGATCGCCCGCATCGCCACGGCCAGCACGATGTCCTGCTTGGACGAGAAGTGGTGGTAGATCGCTCCGGCGGAGGTGCCCGATGAGTGCACGATGTCGGAGATCGATGTGCCGGCGACGCCCTTCGTACGGATCAGTTCCGCAGCCGCGTCGAGGATGGCATCACGGCTGGCGCCGTACTTCCCCGACCGGTTCACGTGTTCAACCTAGCGCTCTGACCTCCCTCGGCGTCGAGGTCGCCGGGGCCGCCGGGCGATGACTAGGGTGCTCGGCATGGCACCGCTGGCTGAACTGATGGCACCCGACTGGGCGACGGAGATGGCCAACGTCGAGCCGGACATCACCCGGATGGGGGCGTTCCTGAGGGCCGAGCTGACGGCTGGGCGCTCCTACCTGCCTGCGGGTAAGGACGTGTTGCGCGCCTTTACGCTGCCACTGGCGGACGTCCGGGTGCTGATCGTCGGCCAGGACCCGTACCCCACCCCAGGCCACGCCGTGGGGTTGTCGTTCTCCGTCGCTCCCGACGTACGGCCGCTGCCTGCCTCGCTGCGAAACATGTACGCAGAGCTGGAGTCGGACCTCGGCGTGACACCGCCGCCGAATGGCGACTTGACGAGGTGGTTCGACCAGGGCGTGCTGCTCCTGAACCGGGTGCTGACCGTGGCGCCAGGGGCGCCGCAGTCGCACAAGGGCAAGGGGTGGGAGCGGGTGACTCAGCGGGCCATCGAGGTACTGGTGGCGCGAGGCGGCCCGCTCGTCGCGGTGCTCTGGGGCCGAGATGCCCAGACGCTGATCCCGATGCTGGGTGACGTGCCGGTCGTCGCGTCGGCGCACCCCTCTCCCCTGTCAGCCAGGTCCGGGTTCTTCGGCTCGAAGCCGTACTCCCGAGTGAACGCCCTGCTGGTTGAGCTGGGAGCGGCGCCGATCCGCTGGGCCTGAGCCTGGCTGAGGGTTCGCCAGCGGTCACTAGATTGGTGGGGTGGACACCTCCCTCTTCCAACCGCCGGCGGATACATGGCGACGACTGGCACCTTCCTACGCCAACGTCCGGCTGATCGGCTCTCTGATCGCCAACGTCATCTTCTGGGGCGCGATCACCGTGGCGGGGTGGTTGCTGCTCGACTGGCGGTACGGAGTCGCAGCCGCTGCTGTGGGTGCGCTGTGGACGGGCTGGCGCGCGGTGCGAGCCGTCCGCTACGCGCGGTCGTGGGGGTACGCCGAGCGCGGCGAGGACCTCTGCATCACCAAGGGCCTGTGGTTCAAGGAGCTGACAGTGGTGCCGTACGGACGGATGCAGCTGGCCAAGGTGGAGTCCGGACCCATTCAGCAGGCGTTTGGTCTTGCCACCGTCAGCCTGGTCACGGCGTCGGCCCAGACCAACGCGTCGATCCCTGGTCTGCCAGCTGCTGAGGCGGCGGCTCTGCGTGACCGGCTGATCGAGGTCGGCGACTCCCGGGGAGCAGGTCTGTGACCGACGGTCCCGAGTCACCTCCACCGTTGCGGCCGCCGGACGACTGGGCTCCGCCCTCCGTACCCTCTGCTGCTGAACCTCAGGCGCCGGCCCAGCCCGTGCCAACACCGCCGCTGACGGGGCAGCGCGTGGTGGAGCGGGCCCATCCGCTCACGCCCTTCGTCCGTGGGTGGCTCTTCTTCGTGGCGATGATCGGCTGGATCGGCAAGGACTACCTGCCGAACTCTTCACGGTCCGGATCGTCGTTCGAACAGTGGAACCCGCTCTACATCGGGTTGGTCGTCCTCGTGATCGCGTTGCTGATCGGGCTCAGCGGCCTGGTCACGTGGCTGACCACGAAGTTCGTCGCCGACGAGACCGAGCTCTCGGTCGAGACCGGGTGGCTGTTCCGGCGGTCGAACCGGATCGCCTACTCACGGATCCAGTCGGTCGACATGGTGCAGCCGCTGGCTGCGCGGATCTTCGGCCTGGCAGAGGTCAAGATCGACGTCGGCGGCGAGGGAGCGACGAAGCTGCAGTACCTGACCCGAGCGCGCGCCACGGAGCTACGCGACTACCTGATGCGGCGAGCCCACGGCCAGCAGGTGAGCGTTGCGGAGTCGAATGCGTCAGCCGCGACGAACGTGCTCGACGACCTGGGCGCGACCGACAAGGTACTGATCCGGGTACCAGCCAAGGATCTGATCATCGGCGCCCTGCTGTCACATGAGCTGCTGTTCATCGTTCTGGGCTTCCTGCTTCCCGCTGCCACCGTCTTCGGTGTGGGCCTCCTGATTGCCACCTTCACCGGGCGGGACATCCCCACTGCCAACTTTGCGATCGGCTTCGGCCTGCTGTTCCCGATGGCCATGGCCATCTTCTCGTTCCTGTCGAAGCGGGTGCTTGGCCAGTTCAACTACACCCTCGCCGAGACCCGCGCGGGGCTGCGGATCACCCGCGGGTTGACCAGCCTGACGAGCCAGACCGTTCCGGCGAACCGAATCCAGTCGATCCGCATCGCGCAGCCCATCCTGTGGCGGCTGATCGGACGGTCACGGCTCGATATCGAGGTGCTCGGCTACGGCTCTCTCACCGGTGACGAGGACTCGTCCGGCACGTCCACCATCCTGCTGCCGATCGGTACGCAGCAGATGGTCGACACCGCGCTGCATGCGGTCTGGCCTGGGCTCCGGCTCGACCAGATCCAGTTCCGCCGGAACCCGGAGCGCTCCAAGGTGCTCGACCCGCTGACGTACGGGTGGCTGGCGTACGGCCTCGATGACCAGGTGGTGGTGGCGCGTACGGGCTGGCTAACCAGGATCCAGTCGATCGTGCCGCACGCAAGGCTGCAGTCGGTCCGGGTGACCCAGGGACCGTGGGAGCGGAAGCTGGAGCTCGCCAACCTTGAATTCCACACCACTGGGCTGCTGAAGCGGCACGCCATCCACCACCTCGACGCTGCAGACGCCCGACGGCTGCTCTTCGACGAGGCAGACCGAGCCAAGACGGCCCGCACGGCTGAGCTCGAAGGCGCTCCGCAGCCCGACGTAACCTTGGGGCATGTGGATCGACAAGGCGAAGCTGACGAACATCCTGGACGTGCTGGAGGGGCGATCGATTCCGGTCATCTCGCTTGAGGGGATGCGGCACCGGGTGCTCGGGACCGCGCTCGATGAAGTCCCCGCGGGTCAGCACGTCGCCTACTTCGGCCTGGGCTGCTTCTGGGGAGCCGAGAAGGTGTTCTGGAAGACGCCGGGCGTGACCACGACCGTCGTCGGCTACCAGGGTGGGGTGACGCCGAACCCGACCTACAAGGAGGTCTGCAGCGGCCGGACCAACCATGCAGAGATCGTGAAGGTGGTCTTCGACCCAAAGCAGATCTCGTACGCCGACCTCGTCAAGGTCTTCTTCGAGCACCACGACCCCACCCAGGGCGATCGACAGGGCAACGACCGCGGCACCCAGTACCGCTCCGCGATCTACGCGACCAGCCCCGAGCAGCTCGCGACCGCGCAGCAGGTGCGCGACCTGCTTCAGCCAGAGTTGACCAAGCAAGGTTTCGGTCCGATCACGACCGAGATCAGCGATGCAGGCGAGTTCTACCCCGCTGAGGCCTACCACCAGCAGTACCTCGACGCGAACCCGAACGGCTACGACTGCCATGTCCGTACGGGAGTCGCCTGCCCCTTGCCATGAGAGTGGGGGCTGTTGCGGGCCGCTTCCGCCAGTGACAGAGGAGACCTAGTCGTACATTAACGTACAATAATGTACAATGGGGGCATGTCAGTCATCAGCGCCAGCGATGCCCGCCGTACTCTCCCCGAGCAGCTCGACAGAGTTGAGAACGGCGAGCGAGTGTCGATCACTCGCCACGGCCGCGTCGTCGCGGTCCTCGTGTCACCCGAGGTGATTGCCCAGCGCTCCAGCGCGCAGCGCCAGGCGGACCTGCTGGCGGAACGGCTGGAGGCCGCCCGCAACCATCCGTTGCCCCTTCCTCCGATCGATGCAGCCAGGGCTGACGACCTTGTCGCTCAGCTGGAAGCCGACCGCGGTCGGCGATGACCGAGCTCACTGCCTTTGACGCGGACGTGCTCATCTACGCCGCGACTCGGGGGCACCCACTCGGCGCCAAGGTACTGGGGCTGTTCAGGGCCGCTGATGCCGCCGGCCAGTCGGCTGGCGTTGGCTCCGTACTCCTCCTCGGCGAGGTACTCACGAAACCGCTCCGAGCTGACCCTGGCTCCGCCGAGTCCGTAGCCCTCCTGGGTCTGCTGAGCCGCCTCTCGCTGAAGCCACTGGATGAGCCGACAGCGCAGCTGGCTTTGGCACTG
The DNA here is from genome assembly GCA_035416185.1 of Propionibacteriaceae bacterium. Taxonomy (GTDB): domain Bacteria; phylum Actinomycetota; class Actinomycetes; order Propionibacteriales; family Propionibacteriaceae; genus JBHAES01. Next base: position 14,883 of record DAOOHL010000017.1, read on the forward strand.
GGCGTCTCATACGGTCTCGGGGCAGCCGACGCCGCGCACCTCGGCACCGCGATCAGTGCCGGAGCCGCCAGGTTTCTCACCAACAACCGCCGAGACTTTGCCACGTCAATCTCCGAGATCGACATCGTGTACCCCGACCTGCTTCCCGACTGACGAGGCTCCGCCAGCGGTCACGACTGGTGCGGACTGGCCCCGGCTGACGTCCCTGTCCCCCCATGGACGGTCTCCGACAGGGCGACCCTAGGCTCGGCGCATGCCCAGCGACCCCACCCCGCCGTCGATCACCCTGCCTGAACTGCCCGAGATGATCACCACGCTCAGCTCGATCCGCGACCAGCTCAGCCGGTTCATGCTGGGCTACCAGTTCGGGATCCAGGAGATGGAGACCAAGGTCAAGATCCTGCAGCAGGAGTTCCAGCTGCTGCACCGCTACAACCCGATCGAGCATGTCGCGTCGCGGCTGAAGACAGCGCAGAGCGTGCTCCGCAAGGCGAACCGCAAGGGCTGCGCGCCGGGCAGCGACAACATCCGTCGCGAGATCAAGGACATCGCGGGGCTGCGGGTCGTCTGTCGCTTCACCAGCGACGTGTACCGCGTGCAGGAGATGCTCTGCCAGCAGTCGGACGTGACGCTGGTCCGGCTGAAGGACTACATCGCCGAGCCGAAGACCAGCGGCTACCGATCTCTCCACGCGATCGTCGAGATCCCCGTCTTCCTCTCGAACGAGGTCATCCAGGTGCCCGTCGAGATGCAGTTCCGGACGATCGCGCAGGACTTCTGGGCAAGCCTGGAGCACAAGATCTTCTACAAGTACGACCAGTCCATCCCGACTGAGCTGAGCGCCAGCCTCCGCGATGCTGCCGACACCGCGGCGCACCTCGACGCGGAGATGGAACGACTATCTGGCGAGGTGAAAGCGCTCAAGGGAGCCGACACCGCAGAAGGGCCCACCCGCTTCAGCGACGAGACCCTCGAAGCGTTCCGGGAGCTGCTGAGAACCGCGCCGGCCTGACAACCCTTCGAGCCTCGGACCAGCCCGCCGGCGAGGCGGGTTCAGGTCTACGCTCCCGGGGTGACCACCGGCGACCGTACCTCGTGGGCGCCGGTCTGGGCGATGGCGCTGGGCGTCGCCAGCCTGACCACCTCGGAGCTGTTGCCGATCTCGTTGCTGACGCCGATGGCGCGGGACCTGCAGGTCAGTACGGGGACGGCGGGCCAAGCCATCACGGTCACCGCCGGAGTCGCCGTGGTGACTGCGGTCCTGGTGGCATGGGCGACGCGCCGGGTCAACCGCCGTACGATCCTGCTCGTCCTGACAGCACTGCATGCGGTGGCCAGCCTCGGCGTAGCCCTGGCTCCTGCGTTCCCGTTGGTGATCGTGGCCCGGGCGTTCGTCGGGCTGTCGCTGGGCACCTTCTGGGCCATGTCAGCTGCTCTGGCGCTCCGCCTGGTCAACGGGCCGGATGTGCCGAAGGCGCTCGGGCTGATCTTCGGCGGCAGCTCGATCGCTGGGGTCACCACCAACTCCATCGCCAGCTTCCTGGGCGGGGTGATCGGCTGGCGCGCGGTGTTCCTGGCGGCTGCAGCGCTGGGCGTGGTCGCCTTCATCGCGCAAGCGCTGACCTTGCCGTCGATGCCGTCGACCAGCACCGCTCGGCTCGCCACGGTGGTCGAGGTGATCCGGCGCCCCGTCGTGGTGGTCGGGCTGCTGGGCGTCTTCTTGACCTTCGGCGGTTCGCGGCTGTTCTACTCGTACATCCGGCCGCTGATCGACCGTACGGTGCACGGTGACGTGGCCCTGGTCTCGCTGCTGTTACTGGTGTTCGGTACGTCTTGCTTCATCGGCACGACCCAGGCTGCGCGTCTCCACCGCCGGAACCTGCGGGCCACCATCGCCGCGGCATCCCTGTCGATCGCCGTCCTGTGCGGCGTGCTCGTGTTCGTCAGCGGCTTCATCGTGCCGACCACCGCCGTCCTGGTGCTGTGGGGGCTGGCGTACGGAGTCATTCCCGTGGGCTGGTCAACCTGGGTGACCCGGGCGATCGCAGACCAGGCGGAGACCGGCGGTGGCATCCAGGTGGCCGTCATCCAGGCCGCCATCCTCTCTGGCGCAGCCGTCGGCGGTGTGATCATCGACAGGTTCACGGTCACGGGCGTCCTGGTGGCGGCCGGAGCGATGATGCTGATCGCGGCCGTCCAGGTGCTCACTCAGCTCAGCCCGACTGGTTCGGTACGGATCACCGTTCCCTGACGTCACCGACCGGCTCCACCGATCGACCGTACCGTGGTGGGTCAAGCCGGCCTGATCACGGTGGCCATCGCCGCGTGCAGCTCGGTCCGAGTGACGGTTGAATCAAGTGGGCGGCCCACTCTGACCACCGTTGCCGTGTCTCGGTACGGCGGCCAGAGCACCTGAAGCGTGGCCGCAGCAGAGTCTCGATCCTTGCCCTCAAGTCGCCGCGACCAGGGATGACGCCTGGCGCGTTGCGAGATCACCCCACTGACCGCGATGGGCAGGACGACCGTCTCGGGGACCCGTCGCAGGAACAGACCGGCGCTGTCGGTCCACTCAGCCAGCGCGGTCACAGCCCCCTCCGGATCGAGCGCGGGATCCGGCTCGATGTGGCCTGCTGGGAACGTGAGGACCGCTCCCCCGCCGCGAAGGTGCGCGACGACGTCGCGGATCAGCCCGGTCCGGCCGCCTCGCTCGGCGGAGACGTACATCAACCGTGCCCCCACGTGCGGAATCGCCCGCAGCAGGTCACGGTCCATGGCGATGATCCGGAGATCGGGCCGCTCCTTCAAGGCCGCAACCAGAGCCATGGCATCGACGAGACCGGGGTGGTTCGCCACGATGAGCAGTGGGCCGGTGGCGGGGATGCGATCAGCATGCTGCACGGTCAACGTCCGGGTGTAGGAATGCACGAGCTTGGCCGCACCGGCCACCATGCCGTCCCGGGCGACGATCTGGTCGTACGAGACAAGCACGCGGGCGAAGCCGTACGCCGGGACGACCCCGAAGGCTGAGACCAGACAACGCAGCTCGCGCCGGTCAACCTTGAGGCCGGAGACGAGGTCGGTGATGTTGCAGCGAGTCAGGATCTTGAGTCGCTGAGCGCGCGACACGACCGTTCGCGCCTTTGCTGACTCGATGACCATGGTGACGGCATCCAACCACGTTCGGTGCGCGATCCGGCTAACGCAGAATGCGCGCCGGGTCGATGGCGTAGTCGGCCATGTGGTCGAAGACGTTCCGGAGTGCGGCCCGTTCGGGATCGGCGTAGTAGCCCTTCTGATCCTCGGCGAAGTCCTCCCAGCGCCCTGCATAGTCGAAGGCCCAGGTGAACACGTCCTTCTCCGGGTCGGCCACGGCGAAGAGGCACTGGAAGTCGTGTCGGGCTCGCACAGGGACGATGCGACGCCATGTGGCAAGGAAGTCGTCCCAGCTCCCGACGATCGAGTATCGCCGCACGATCGCGACCCGCGACGTGGGTGTCTCGGGTGGGTCAGTGACCAGCTCGACCCGGACAGGTCGCACGAGCACGTTCCGGAACACATGCGGTGCCGCCCGGGTCCTCAGGTCTCGGACGTCCGGACGTGCCTCGTACAGCTCGTTCGCGTCCGGGTCGTCGTGGTCGAAGAGGTAAGTGAGCTTGGGCTCTGCGTGCTCCTGCAGGAAGGCCCGGCGCACGGCGAAGCCATGGCGAGCCCGCAGTTCGAGCTCCTCGGGCCAGAGATCGAGCCACACGCCCAGATGCGGTGGCCGGATGGAGAAGCGGTGCAGCCACGTCGTGGTCATGGGACCATCCTGGCCCTGGCCTGGCCAAACCCGCTTCTCGATGGGGATGTGAACGGTTCAAACCGCCAGATCAGGCGTCGAGAAGCGGGTTTGGCCGCGAACGAACGGTGCCTTGTCAGCGGCCCGTCTTCACCGTGACCGTGGCCAGGTCAGCGCTCACGTCGACCTTCACCTTTGCGCCGTCCTTGGTGCCGATGGCGTCGTACGAACCGTCTGCATCCTTGACCACCGTCGTGACCGTGATCGTTGCGTCCTTGGCCTTGACCGCAGCAATGACCTTGTCGGCCTCGGCCGCTGGGACCTCGGTGTGCTGGCCGCCGCCGCCCTTGCCACCCGGACCACGGGTTGCCAAGGTGACGGTGGCGAGGTCGGCACTGGCATGGAAGTGGACCTTTGCGCCGTCCTTGGTGCCATCGACCTCGTAGGAGCCGTCCGCCTTCTTGAACACCTTGACGTCGGTAACGGCCGCGTCCTCGGCCTTGACCGCCGCGATGACCTTCTCGGCCTCGGCGCCCGTGACCTCGGTGCGGGCCTGCTGCTGTCGGTCGCCCTTCCCCTCTGGCCGTGCTCCAGCGCTGGGCGTACCTGACGGCGCCGCGCCAGCGGTCTTCTGCTTGGCCGGGCGGCTGGCGCCCGCGGACGGGCCAGCCGAGGGGTCGGCGAAGGCGCTTCCTGCGCTGGCGATCAGCCCGGCGCCGACCACCCCAGCCGCTGCGACCGAGGCCGCAGCGATGCCCATCTTCCTTCTCGAAATCATCTGTCATCTCCTCATCAGTCGGGTCCCCAGACGGGTGACCTCGACGAGCCACGGTCTACGCCGGACCTATGAAGAGCCTGTCTGGAGGGTCGGAACTGCCCCAGAGTTTCCTGAGCACCTGCCCCTTCGACAGGCCCAGGGACCGCGGGGTTCAGACC
>DAOOHL010000018.1:0-18695 GCA_035416185.1 Propionibacteriaceae bacterium
TGGGTCGACCCGTGCACCGGGCTGGAACACGAGCCCGGCGCGCGGCGACTGCACAGGGGTCAGCGTGATGTTGGTCGGCCCGTCGGTGACCCGTACGCCAACAGTCCCGGCCATGCTGGTGACCGCGACGGGTGAGGCTGAGAAGGGGCGGAGCCAGGTGAGGGACCCCAAGGTCAGTGCCGTCACCACGATGAGGCTGACGGCCCCGATCGCTCGGCGACGAGACCATGGAACGGTGACACCCGACCGGTGGGCGAGCACCGCACGGACCAGCAGGACTACTCCTACCAATGCGGCGAGGGCGAGCGACACTCCGTAGGCCGGATGGCCAGCTATCACAGGGCTCCAGGAGGTCACCAGCAGCACCGCTGCCACGCCGCTCCAGAGTGCGCCAAGCGTGCCGCGGACGACTGCGGGCGTCAGGCGTGCCACTCCTCACCCGCCGCCAGCACTCTGGGCGGCAGCCCGGGCCCTTCGACCACCGCACTCCGGGTTCCGCCGCTGCCCCGGACGACCAGGCGCGTCACCTGGCCAGCATCCCACGTCAGGTCGATGACCAGCCCGCCCCGAACCCGGACGCCAGACACCGACCCTCGTGACCAACTCTCAGGGAGGGCAGGAAGCAGCTGGACAAGCGGCTGGTCGTCGACGACGGCGTGGGACTGGACGAGACACTCGACGACACCGGCGGTGAACCCGTGGTTGCCGTCGATCTGGAAAGGCGGATGAGCACACAGCAATGACGCATACACCCCACCGCCCGTCGTCGACGACGTACTCCCGGCCCCGACCAGGCGCAGAGCCCCTGCCATGCTCCGAGCCGCCGACTCTCCATCACCGAGCCGGGCATGCAGGCAGATCCGCCACGCCAGCGACCAACCCGTCGAGTCGAAGCCCTTGACGCGCAAGGTCTCTCTTGCAGCCTCGACCAACGCACGCTGAGCCGGGTCAACGGTCGTCACGCCAGCGCCAGGATGGATGTCCCAGAGCTGCGACTGGTGGCGGTGCAGAGGGTCTACCTCGGGCAGGTCGATCGACCACTCGGGGTACGTGCCCCGTACGGTGGGCTCCGGTGCAGGGAGGGACGCCAGCGCCGCCTCGGCAGCCTCACGGCTTGGCTCCTCAGCTGTTGGCGACGCCATCGCCGTGACGGCCAACCAGAACCGGAGCAGGTTGCGGACCAGAGCCACGTCCATGGTGGACGAGACCGTCACGCCAGCGACGCCAGCCTCGGCCAGGAAGGTGTTCTCCGGTGAGGTGGAGGGCGACGTGCCCCAGCTTCCATCCGGCAGGCGCACCAGCCAGGCGAGGGCGAAGGTCACCGCTCCCGCTACCGCGGCTCGTTGCTCGGCCGGCAGCGACGACGGGCTCGTACCAGCGAACCGGCAGTGCTCCTCCAGATGATGGAGCAGCCACAGACCGGCCATCGGCCACATGGCCCAGGCCGGGTTGTGGTTGCCCGTCCCGACGTGGTCGCAGAACCCCCAGGCGTCGGTGTTGTGGTGGCAGCACCAGCCCGGCATCCCGTACAGGTCCCTCGCCACTCGCTGACCATTCTTCGCCAGCAGCTGGACCAGGCCGAGCAACGGCTCGACCAGCTCAGGCAGTCCGGTCGTCTCGGCGAGCCAGTAGTTCATCTCGGTGTTGATGTTGACCGTGTTGTTGCAACTCCACGGCGGGACCAGCTCCGCGTTCCACAGACCCTGCAGATGGGTCGCCGTGGTCCCGGCCCGAGACGAGGCGATCAGCAGGTACCGGCCGTACTGGGCATGCAGCTCGACGAGCCGCGCCGGCAGCTCACCGTCGGCCACTTTCGCCAGCAGCGCTGCGACATCGGTGGAGCCATCGCCGCCAAGATCGAGCGAGAAGCGGTCGAACAGCCCGGTGACATCGTCGGTGTGGCGGGCCAGCCGGTCCCGGTACGGGATCGCGCTCACCTGTCTCGCGCGGCCCACGACCGCGTCATCGGAGATGCTGCCGACGGCGACCTCGGAGGTGACCACGATCTCGACCCACGTCGCCCCAGCGACACAGATGGCTGCACCTCCGGTGGTGACCCGACCGTCCGACGTGACGTGCAGGGCGAGCGCCGCTGTCAGCCCCGGCCGGTCGGGGTCGTACGTCACAGGGTCAGCGATGCGGTCGTGCGGCGGCGAGACGTCGCTCGGCATCCGCGTGGTCATTACCACGGCGTCATCGCCGGGAGCGAAGTCCGTCACCCCGTACGGGCTGTGCGGCGACACCAGCTGCATGGCCACGTCGCTGGATTCGGCGAGCGATATCCGTACGGTGATCGCCTGGTCGGGAGAGCTGGCCCAGCACTCAGCGCTGCCCCAACCCGCCTCGTGACGAGCCACCGAGCGGCGCAGGTCGAGGCTGCGCGCCAAAGCCGTCTGGGGCTCACCAGGCAGATCTATCCGGAGCTTCGCCAGCGGCTGGAAAGCCTGACTGTGACCTCGCTGCAAGCGCCGTACGACGCGGTCGGCTTCGGACCAACGAGACTCGGCAAGGAGTTGACGCACCTCGGCCAGGACCTCGGGACCATCCGTCGGCCCCGGGGCTGGTTCGACGGGTGAGCCGGACCAGCACCGGTCGTCATTCAAGTCGAGCGCCAGGTCGGTCGGACCACCGGTGACCATGGCGCCAAGTCGACCGTTGCCGATGGGCAGACCTTCGCACCATGCCGTCGCTGCAGAACTGAAATCGAGTCTCCACCCGAAGCTTCCGTCGTCTGACTGCGCGGACCCCGGTTCGCTCACATCGCCGATCCGGGGACCCCTCTCGACACTCATCGACCGCGCCTCACCGCTGGACGCGCGCGTTCCCCTGCCACATGGTCCAGACCTGGTCCTCGTCGGCCGGTGCGCCGTAGTCATTCACCGAGGCGGCGGCCAGGGCTCCAGTGGCCCACCCGAACTGCATGCACTTCTCGGCTGGCCAGCCCTGCAGGATGCCGTACAGCATGCCGCCGACGGACCCGTCGCCGCCGCCGATGCGGTCGAGGACGCCGATCTCGCGCGGCTCGGCGACGTGGAACTCGCCGTCCCCCCAGACGATCATGCCCCACATGTGCCGGTTGACCGAGATCACCTCACGCAGCGTGGTGGCGATGAACTGAGCCTTCGGATAGGCCTCGCGGATGCGGCCGATCATCTCCTTGAACGAGTCGATCTCACCGTGCAGGTCCTCACCACCGGCTTCTGGGCCCTGGATGCCGAGGCAGAGCTGGAAGTCCTCCTCATTGCCGATCAGGATGTCGCACTCCCCCGCGATCTCGGTGAACGCGGCCCGCAGCTCATCCTCACGGCCCTTCCAGAACGAGGCGCGATAGTTCATGTCCATCGAGATCGTGCAGCCGTGCTCTTTGGCCTTGCGCGCGACGTCGAGGCAGAACTGGGTGGTCTTCTTCGACAGCGCAGCGACCAGACCGGACAGGTGGAGGATCTTCACGCCCTCCTTGGCGAACAGGGTGTCGAGGTCGAAGTCGGCGGCGTCGAGATCGAGGCCGACCTCCCCGGCGCGGTCGTTCCAGACGCGCGGAGCGCGCGACCCGTACCCCGAGTCGGCGATGTTGAACTGGTGCCGATAGCCCCACGCACCTCCCTGCGGCTTGTCGGGGCCGCGGAACGTCATGCCGCGCGAGCGCAGGTCGGCCTTGATGAACGCCGAGATGGGGCTGCCCTCGACCCAGTTGGTCAGCACCATGGTCGGGAGGCCAAGGTACGAGGCCACGCTCGCCACGTTGGACTCGGCCGAGGTCGCGTGCATCACGTACCGGTTCGAGGTGTGAACGGGCTGATGGTTCTCCGGCGTGATCCGGACCCCCATCGACGTGGCGATGCACAGGGCCCACTGGGCGTCGTCGCGAAGCTGCATGACAGTCCTTCCGGTCGGGATGCTAGGTACACCCCCGATCCTGCCAGGGGGGGCAGCGATTGCCACCGCTTGCCGCAAGTTGCCCCAGCGCCGGCGCGCTGTTCCCGCGACGACCGACTAGTCCCTGACTCGCTGTGCCGGGCCATCAACGCCATGACCGCCGCTCTGCCTGCGGCCTCGTCAACCACGATGCAGCTTCGGCGCCGGAGTGCCCCTCGCGCCCGTCCGGAAGCGTGCGGGCGACTGGCCCGGGTCCCTGGCTCCGAAAGTGTGGCAGTAATGTCGAGTCATGGCTGACGTACGCGCCCGGATCACCGCCTCGGTAGCGGATCACCGCTTGGCTGTCGAGGCCGTGGCACGGACGATCCACGCCAATCCCGAGCTCGCTTTCGGCGAGCATGCCGCCGCCGCCGCACTCTCCGCCTTCTTCGATGAGTCCGGCTGGGCGGTCCAACGGAAGGTGGGTGGCCTCGACACGGCCTTCACCGCCACGCACGGTCACGGGCCCGTCACCGTCGCGGTCTGCCTGGAGTACGACGCGCTGCCCGGCATCGGTCATGGCTGCGGCCACAACCTGATCGCGGGTGCTGGTGCCCTCACCGCTCTGGCGCTCGCTGAGGTTGCTGACGACCTGGGTCTGACCGTACGAGCGATCGGCTGCCCGGCTGAGGAACATGGTGGTGGCAAGGTGCCACTGCTCGACGCAGGCGTGTTCGACGGATGCGACCTGGCCGTGATGGTGCACACCGTTCCGGACGGTATCCGGGCAAACCCAGCAGGGACCTCGTCGCAGGCCGTGGGCCGGTACCGGGCGACGTTCACCGGCCAGGTCTCCCACGCCGCTGCGGCGCCGCATCTTGGGGTCAACGCCGCCGATGCGGTCGTGGTCAGCCAAGTCGCCATCGGCCTCCTTCGGCAGCAGATCCCCGGCGACCACCGCATCTCGGCCAACGTTGTCCGGGTCGGCGACGTGACCAACATCATCCCTGGTCACGCCACGGTCGACTTCGAGTGCCGCGCGTTCACGATCGAGGCGTACGAGGCCCTGCTCCCCCGCGTGCAGGCATGCTTCGAGGCGGGCGCGCTGGCCACTGGCTGCACGGTGGAGATCACGTCGGAGGAACCGGTCTACGAGCCCCTCGTCCAGGATGAGCGGCTGTCGGCGGCCTGGGCCGACGCGCTCCGAGATCTCGGCGTTGACCCGGAGGCGGGCATTCCGCTCCCCGGCGGCTCCACCGACATGGGCAACGTGTCTCGCCGGATCCGCTCCATCCACCCTTGGCTACCGCTGCGCGGGGTGAGCGCCCCCATCCACACAGCCGAGTACGCAGCAGCCGCAGCCACCGACGAGGCGTACGCGGCGATGTGCCTGGGAGCCACCGCGCTGGCCCTTGCTGTGGCCGCCGATGTCTCGTCGGCCCTGCCGCGACCGACCGGACTTCGGCATGACTGATTCACCGCACGGGCCGCCATTTCAGCCCGTTGGATCGGGTGCATCCCTGCCACAGGACGGCACCACCGCCCCGGGCGCGCACGCCGCGGTCGTGATCCAGGCCCTCGTCAAGCGGTTCGGACCCAAGGTGGCTGTGGCCGGTGACAGCCTCACCATCCCACGAGGCTCCTTCTACGGGATCGTCGGCCCGAACGGCGCCGGCAAGACAACGTTGATGCGGATGGCGACCGGGCTGCTGCGCCCCGATGGCGGCCGAGTTGCGGTTGACGGTGTTGACGTGTGGACCGACCCAGTCGATGCCAAGCGGCGGATGGGCATCCTGCCGGACGAGCGCCGCATGTTTGAGCGTTTGACGGGTCGCGAGCTCCTGCTCTACAACGGCCTCCTGCGGAACATGGACGAGGGTCTGGTCAAGAAGCGCAGTGAGGACCTGCTGGCCGTCCTCGAGCTCGACCGCGACGGCGACAACCTCGTCGTGGACTACTCCTCTGGGATGCACAAGAAGATCGCGCTCGCAGCGGCTCTCCTCCACGACCCCAGGGTGCTGTTCCTCGATGAGCCGCTGGAGTCGGTTGACCCGGTCTCGGCACGGACCATCCGACACGTGCTCTCCCGGCTCGTCGAGCGCGGCGCGACCGTGGTGCTGTCGAGTCACGTCATGGAGACGGTCGAGCGGCTCTGCGACCACGTCGCGATCATGGCCAGTGGCCGGATCGTCACGGCGGGACCCATGCCAGAGGTCCGCCAGGGCAAGGCGCTCGAAGACCGGTTCGTCGAGCTGGTCGGCGCCGGTTCGGCCGATGAGGAGGGGAGGCTCGGATGGTTGGGCGATTCCTCCGCCTGAGGCTCGCCCTTTTCCGAGCAGGCTTCAGGACGGGGAACATCGCCACGTCCATCGGTACGGTCCTCGGGCTGATGTCGGCCGTGGTGCTAGGGCTCGGCGGACTGGTGGCCGGCACGGCCCTGAGATGGGCGCCGACATCGTTCGTCACCGTTGTCGTGCCGGTCGCTTTGGCGGTGATCTACCTCGTCTGGCTGATCGGTCCGGTGACGGTGGCGGGCACAGACGCGGCCTTGGACCCCGTGAAGTTCGTGCTGCTGCCCCTGAAGCGACGCGACCTGGCGCTCGGCCTCGCTGCCGCCGGTCTGGTCGCGCCTGGCGGCATCGCGACCGCGTTGACGGTCCTGGGCATCGTCATCGGCGTCGCGCCCGCAGGACCGGGACTGGTGCCCGTGGTCCTGGCCGGACTGCTGTTCCTTGGCCTTTGCATTCTGTCGAGCCGCTGTCTGGTGTCGCTGGTCGGGATGGGGCTTCGCCGCCGCGGCGTCCGCGATGTGCTCGCCGTGGCCATCCCACTGGTGATCATCGTGCTCGGCCAGTTGCCCAACATCATCCAGAACGTCGCCCGGGCCGCGGGGAAGGATGCCTCGGCAGCGTTCGGTGAGACGCTGGTGCCCCTGCTTCGGTTCTCACCGTCCTCGTTCGCCGCCCAGGCGTTCGTCGCCGGCCATCGCGGTGACGTGCTCACTGGTCTCCTCGAGATCGCCGCAGGCATCGCGTTCTGCACCGCGGTGGGGTTCGCCTGGTCCGTCCTGCTGCGCCGGGTGATGACCACCTCCCCCGGCGTCCAAGGGGCCGTGAAGGCGCGAGCGTCACGACGCTTCCGTACCCGAGCCCTCCTACCCCGCCTCTCCCCTCGTGCCGGCGCCGTGGCCGACAAGGACCTCACGCTGCTGTTCCGCGAGCCAGCGCAGCGGGTGCAGCTGATCATGGCGGTGATCTTCGGGTTGGCCGTCGGCATCGTTCCGGGTGTGGTCGCTCTGACCACGACCGGGTCGGTGCCGCCAGCAATCGCCTTCATCGGTGCGGGTCTCGGGATGTTCCTGGGCCTGCTGAACAGCAACCTGTACGGCTACGACGGCTCGTCCATGTGGGTCAACGTGGCAGCCGGCGACGACGCCCGATCTGACCTGTTGGGCAAAGCGGTTGCCCGCCTGGTGGTCTTCACCCCGATCATCGTCATCGCCGCCTTGGTCTGCGGCCTGCTGATCGCGCCGACGCTCCTCCCAGCCACCATCGGCTGCGCTGTCGGCGCCTGGCTCGTCTGCCTGGGCCTAGGTCTCCTGCAGTCGGTGCTGGCTCCGTACCCGATCGTCATCTCCGAAGACAGCGCCATGGCCCGAAGCCAAGGCAGCTTCCAAGCCGTCATCGCCCAGCTCATCACGTTCCCGATCGTCGGCCTTCTCGTCGGCCCGTTCGTTCTGATGGGCATCTACTGGGGTACGAACCCCCTGGTGGCACTGGCGGTCGGGCTCGGTGCCAGCCTCGTCGGGCTCGCTGGCCTGTACGGCGGGTTCAGGCTGGCCGTGGCCTACTCCGGCCCGCGCCAGCCCGAGCTGCTGCAGCAGGTCGCCAAGCGCACGGAGTCCTGACCGGCGCTGTCTGCGGGTTCGGATCCCCGACCCGGACCAGGGGCCGAGCCGCTCAGGCCTCCACCTCGCCCACCAGCTGGTTCGAGAACTGGATGTACGGAAAGACCTCGGGCACGTGCGAGTCCCACACGCCGTGCGCGCTCCACGCCCAGCCACTGGAGTCCGCAGCCGGAGGCGCCTCCCGATAGGTGTTGAACCGCGAGAAGTCCATCCGCCACACGTCACCATCAACTGGCGGCAGTGACCGGCCGTCGCCACGGGCGACCGCCTCCAAGCCGGCCCATGGCACCGCCACCTCGACGGTCCAGCCGCGGTCGCGGACGCTCGCATCGTTGAGCACCCCGTCTACCTGGACTCCGGTCCGGAGCCCCGGCAGGTCCCACCGGAAGAAGCCGGTTCGGCCGCCGCGAGGGTGCGCGAACCCGACCCCGTCCCACCGTCGAGCTCCCTCGGCGTCACGCCGAAGCCCTGGCTGGGCCGCGTAGCCGCCGGCCTCGTACCCGTCGTCCCAGATGAACAACGCCTCGTAGACCGTACCGAGGGCGTTGAGCTGGAGCTCGTAGTAGGCGTCCTGCCCCGCCACGAACAGCTCCACGTCGTTTTCGGTGTAGACGAGCGAGTCCCGTTCGGTGAGCTGGGCGGCCACGACGGGCTCCTCCACCCAGTAGCCCAGGTAGAGGTAGTCGTCATCCCACAGGACGGCGGCGCGGGTGTCGTGCACCGCCCGGGCGCCGCTCACCAAGTCGACGAACCGGGGCGAACGCAGGGCCTGCTGCCAGGCCGCCTCGTCGAGGTTGCCGTCGATGGTCAGCGGGGCGTCGACCCGGTACGCGGTGTAGCGGGCGACCTGCTCATCAGGCCAGGGATAGGCCATCCGTCAGGCCTCGTCGGCGCTGAGGAGCCAGCCCCGATCCTGCGGGAAGTCGACGACGACCTCGTCGCCGACCTTGAGGATCTGGTCCTCATCAGGGTCAGACACGACGGCGACGATGTCACCTGCCTCGGTCTTGACGACGTACTCGACGTTCGAGCCGTAGAAGACCGCGCGGGTGATCGTGCCGTGGTCACCCCCGACGCCCGCCTTGGAGTCGGCGAGGGACACCTGAACCGACTCCGGCCGGACCAGCACCACTCGGCTCGTCGCATCGGCCGAGAGCTCGGAGGCTGGCAGCTCACGCTGCTGACCCAGGACCGTGACCCTGGCTCGACCATTCGCCACATCGGCGACCTCGGCCTTCATGAAGTTCGAGCTACCGATGAAGTCGGCCACGAACCGGGTGGTCGGCCTGCGGTAGATCTCTTCGGGGCGGCCAACCTGGTCGATCCGGCCCTTGTTCATGACCACGATCCTGTCCGACAGCGACATGGCTTCGTCCTGGTCGTGGGTCACGTACAACGCCGTGATGCCCATAGCCTGCTGGATGCGACGGATTTCCGTACGCATCTGCACCCGCAGCTTGGCGTCGAGGTTCGACAGCGGCTCGTCGAACAGCAGCACCTTCGGCCGCATCACCATGGCGCGCGCCAGGGCGACACGCTGCTGCTGGCCACCGGAGAGCTGGTTCGGTGCGCGGTCAGCGAAGTCGGTGAGACCCATGGAGGCGAGTGCCTCGTTGACGCGGTCCTTCAGCTCGGACCCTGACGACTTCTGCAGCTTCGGCCCGTACGCCACGTTGTCGAAGACGTTGAGGTGTGGGAAGAGCGCGTACGACTGGAAGACCATCGACATCGGCCGCTTGTCCGGGGTGAGCCGGAGCATGTCGGCCCCGTCGAGGGTGATCGAGCCGCGCGTGGGCGTCTCGAAGCCGGCGATCATGCGCAACGTGGTCGTCTTGCCGCAGCCGGACGGCCCGAGCAGCGTCAGGAACTCACCTGGCGTGGTCTCGAGGTCGACCTCCTTGACGGCGGTGAACAGCCCGTTGCGGGTCGGGAACTGCTTCCAGACATCAGTGAGCCGTACGACGCCCGTACCGGCCGGAGCCACGGGCACAGCCGCGCGCTCCAAGTCGAGCGGCGCGTTGACCACTGGGTCGTCAACGGCCGAGGCCTGGGTTGTGGGATCGAGCGTCACAGTCCACCTCCGACGGACACGCGGCCGGCACCTCGCCGGTCACGAACAAGCAGGGTCAGCAGGCCCATGACTGACAGCACGATGCCGAGCAGCAGTGTGCAGAAGGCGAAGGCGTTGCCGAACCGGCCCGCATCCACCTCCGACAGGATCTGCTTGGTCATGATCTGGGTCTGCGGTGTGGTGATGAAGATGATCGGTGACAGGGTCGTCATCGACCGCGCGAAGGCGTAGATCAGACCCGTCAGGAAGGCTGACCTGATCAGCGGCAGCGTCACCGTACGGAACGTCGTCACACTGTCGGCACCGAGCGAGGCCGACGCTTCGTCGATCGAGGGGTCGATCTGCTTCAACGCCGCGATGCCGGACTGCTGCCCCGGCGGAATGGACCGGATGACGTACACCATCACGATCGCGATCGCACCGCCGAGCATCGCAGCACCACCACCCAAGGCCGGCAGGAACATGCGCTTCTGCCAGATCAGGGGCGTGTTGAACGCGATCGCGTAGCCGATGCCGACGACGGTGCCCGGGACGGCGAGACCGAGCATGCCGAGGAAGTCGAGCCAGGCGGCGCCGCGCTTCATCTTCCGGACGACCAGCCAGGCGATCAGCATGCCGATCAGGCCGGCGATCGGCGTCGCGATCAGGGCGAGAATCGTCGTGTCCTTGATCGACTCGTTGCCGATGCCACTCAGCACGTACTTGAAGTTGTCCAAGGTGAACTGGTTGTTGATGCCGAGGATCTTCGTGAACGCACCGGCGATGACGGTGATGTAGATCAGGGCGACCAGCCCGACGACCAGCAGGGAGGCTGCGTAGAGCGGCCAGCGGGCTCCCGTGTCGAGCAGAGCGGGCTTGCCAGCCGGCTTGCCCGTGACGCTCACCACCGACTTGCGGGACACCCAGTAGCGCTGCACGAGGAAGACGAGCATGGCCGGCAGGAGGAGCACGAGCGAGTAGGCAGCACCCGACGGCACGTCGTACTCGCCCGTGATCGCGATGTAGATCCGCGAGGCGAGCACGGTGAAGTCGCCACCGATGACCAGCGGGTTCGCCAGGTCGGCGATCGACTCGACGAAGAGCAGCAGGAACGAGCTGGCGAAGCCGGGTACGAGCATCGGCAGCGTGACGGTCTTGAAGGTGTGCCACTTGTTCGCGCCGAGGTTCGCCGCCGCTTCGTCGAGGGCAGGGTCGAGGCTGGAGAGCAGGCCGCGGAAGTTCATGTAGGCGACCGGGAAGAACGACAGCACCATCACCAGGGTCAGGCCGGTGAGGCCGTAGATGTTCGTCTCAGCACCGAGAAGACCGTGAGTGATCATGCCCCGGCGGCCGAACAGCGTGATCACGGCCGTCGCCACCGCGAATGGCGGCGAGACGACGGGCAGCAGCGACAGCAGGTGGAGCACCTTCTTGCCCGGCACGTCGACACGTACCTGGACGTAGGCCATGAGGAAGCCGACCAGCGTGCCGATCGCCCCCACCACGGTGCCAAGGATCACCGTGTTCAGGACGATGCGCTGGTTCACCGGGGAGGTGAACATCTTGGCCACGACGGCGCTGCCCGCAGGGCTGATCGCCATCACGAGGATCCGGACCAGCGGGTAGACGATCAGCAGCGCGAGGATCGCGATGACCGCAGTGGTCACGATGATCGTCGGAACGTCGACCGACTTCTTCACACGCGCGCTGGACGCCGGAGCCTGCGCTCCGGCGTCCCCACGCGGCGGCGTGGCGACACTCATGTGGTGTGCCTTACGACTTCGGCTGAGCGGCGACCTCGGCGTCGAAGCGGGCCGTGAGGTCCTTCTTCGCTGCCGCGGACTTCTCGAAGTCGTAGTTGACCAGGTTGACGTCGCTCAGTTTGACCATGCGCGAGTCGACCTTGGCGTCGGGGTTGGTGAGCACCTGGTACGAGCCGACCGTCGGCCCGATCTCCTGGGCCTCAGCGGTGAGAACGTAGTCGATGTACGCCTTCGCGTTGGCCGCATTCTTGGCGCCCTTGATCAGGCCGACGCCACCCACCTCGTAGCCCGTCCCCTCCTTCGGGAAGCTGACGACGAGATCGGTCATGCCGCGCTCCTTGTAGAGCACGCAGTCATGGCTGAACACCATGCCGACCGCAACCTCACCACGACCTGCGGTCTGGCCCGGCGCCGTACCCGACTTGGAGTACTGCAGCACGTTGACGTGAAGCTTCTTCATCCAGTCGATGGCCTGGTTCTCGCCGCCACGCAGGACCACCTGGGTCCACAGCAGCGTGAACGCCGTGCCGGAGGTCGACGGGTGAGCGGTGGCGACCTGGCCCTTCAGCTTCGGGTCGAGCAGGTCATCCCAGGAGTCCGGGACGTCGACGCCCTTCTCCTTGAGGATCTTCTGGTTGGAGCAGAAGCCGAGGGCACCGACGTACACACCGGTCCAGAAGCCGTCCTTGTCCTTGTACTTGTCCGGGATCTTGGCAGCATTCGGCGAGACGTACTTCTCGATCAGGTCCTGCTTGGCCGCAGCGCCGTAGCCGTCCGCGGGGCCACCGTGCCAGGCGTCGAACTCGGGGGCGGCCTTGGCAGCCGCGAGACGGGCGACGGTCTCACCCGACGACAGCCGTACGAACGACGTCTTCACGCCCGTCTTGGCCTCAAAGCCCTTGGTCCAGGCAGCGCAGACCTCCTCGATCGCGCCGCACACGACCGTCAGTGATCCGGACAACTTGGCGCCTGACGCAGGAGCAGCTGACGAGGCTGGCGGAGCATCCTCCACCGCACACCCTGTGGCCATCAGTGCGAACGCAGCCAGTGCGGCTGCCACCTTCAAACGAGACATCACGAGCCCGAACCTTCCCTGGGGGCGGCACCGTCGCCGCGTGCGAACAAGGTAACGACAAGGTGACGAAACAATGAACCCAAGATGAACGACGTTACTGAATCGATACCCATGCGGTCACGCCGTGACGGCCACGACCCAACGCCGCGGGTCTTCGAGGCGGTACGGACCCGTCCCCCACTCGGCTTTCACCCGGACATCCTCGCCCACGATCGTACGGCGCCGGCCGTCGGCATCGACCAGCACGCAGCCGGATGCCTGAAGCGCCACCAGCTCGTCGTCGAGCCGGAGCAGCACGGGTGACCCGAAGGGGTCGACGGTGGCATCAGGCGTTGTGCCGACGGACAGCGACGTGCGCCCCGCCTTCATCCCCGCCAGGATCGAGTCGGGCGAGCACTCCTCCGCCAGCACCCAGGTCGTCGGGGTGCCGGGGTTCCAGCCCTGGGCCGGGTCGTGGACGTCGCTGCCGCCCAGCAGCACCGGATCGTGCGTTCCCCACCACCGCAGGAACGCCCAGGGCGTGGTGGCGGTGAGGTTCCGACACCAGGAGATGTGGAACGCCTCGACGGCCGGGGTTCGGACGTCGTGCAGCCACGAACAGTCCCCATCGGTCGGATGGTTGGCGCTCAACAACCCACCGCGTGTCTCGACCTCGGCGACCCACTCTGCCGCCGGCCGACGGAAGTCGATGAAGCCGATCTCCCCGTACGCATTCGCGTGACCGCGGTGGGTGGTCACCTCCTGGCCAGGGATGAGCGTGATCCCGTGGGCCGCCGAGATGGAAGGCAGGAACCGGTGGTGGCTGACCGTGTTGTGGTCGGTGACCGCGAGCGCATCGAGTCCAGACCGTCGCGCCCACGCGGCCAGCTGAGCGATCGACTGGGTGCCGTCGGAGTGCAGGGTGTGGCTGTGCAGGTCGGTGGCCCACCACCGCAGCCCGGCTGGGGCGGGGAGCCCCCGCTCTGACCCCCGCCTGCCCTCGACCACCGCGGCATCGGGTGCCGTCTCCGGCTCTCGGGTGGCGGGCACTGACACCTCGACCGTTACCGTCGCCCGGCCGTGCGGCAGCAGATGCAGCCCCAGCATCACGTGCCACTCCCCCGGCTCGAGGTAGCCAGGCAGGTAGCCGGGGGTGGCGGTGTCGGTCGCGATGACGAACGTACGGCGATTGGCACCCGACCAGCCCCGCCACCCGGCGGGCCCCTCGCAGCCGAGGTCGATCACGGCATCGGGATCGTCGACGGCGATCCGCACCTCAAGAGAGGGCGCGTGAAGCGGCACCTCGAACGGCACCGTGCGGTAGCGGTCCTCGGCCTGGTCGTCGAGGGTGTAGGTGCGGGTGAATGTCTCCACCGCGCCACCGTACGTCTCGCGACACTAGAGTGCGCGCGTGACCGAACAGCGCGTCGCCGTCCCTGTCCGTCCGATGCATCCGCTGCGGTACGCCGCCGGCTTCTTCGGGATGAGCGTTCCCATCAACCTGTCCAACTCGCAGCGGTCGTTCTTCTACGTCGACGTGATGGGCATGGACGCCGCGATGCTCGCCGTGGTGATGGGCCTCTACACGATGGTCGACATGGTCGACAACCCCGTGTATGGCTGGCTGTCGGACAAGACCCGCAGCCGGTGGGGGCGGCGCCGCCCGTACCTCGTCGCTGGCGCCCCGGTTCTCGGGATCGCGCTCTGGCTGCTGTTCAGCCCGCCTCAGGCCCTTACTGGTACGGCGCTCGTGGTCTGGTTCGCGATCTTCGTCCTGCTGGTCGAGACGGCTGACTCTCTGATCTCCTCGAGCTACGGCGCGCTCCTGCCCGAGGCGTTCCGCGACGAGAGAACCCGAGCGCTGGCCAACTCGTGGCGCCAGGGCTTCCAGCTGATCGCGATGGTGCTGTCGATCGCCCTGACTCCGCTGATCACCACCCTGATCGGCTACTCGACGACCGCCGCGATCTTCGGTGTGCTGGCCGCCGCGGTGATCATGTTCATGGGCAGTGGAGTTCGTGAGGACATGGCCGCCCTGCCCGCCGACCAGGCTCCCCTGCTCGCCTCGGTGAAGGCGATCCTGTCGTACCCGGCCTTCTGGACGATCGCGGTCACCTCCGGCCTCTACTCGGCTGGCATGGCGCTGGTCGTGGCGACCGTGCAGTTCTTCGTGAAGTACTCACTGGGCCGACCCTCGTCAGACGCGACGTTCCTGCTGGTCGCGGTGATCCTGACCTCCGGGGTGCTGCTGGTGGGTTGGACCTGGCTGGTGCGGCGCTACACGGCACTGCCGATGTGGCGCGTGGCATTGGCGATCCTGGCGCTGGCTCTGGGAGCGATGTGGTTCGTCGACTCCTTGGTCGGCGCGATCGTGGTCGGCTGCCTGATCGGGCTTGGCTACTCCGGTGTGATGGCGACCGTCGACCTGATCGTCGCCCGGCTGCTCGATGCCGACCTGGCCCGTACGGGGATCCACCGCGAGGCCATGTTCCTCACTGCGTTCTCGTTCTTCAACCGAAGTGCCGCGATCATGCAGTCCATCGCGTTCGCCCTTGCCGCAGCATGGTTCGGGTTCCGCTCTGGCGACCAGCCGGGCGACCACGCCGGGGACGCCGCCCGCTTCATGATGGTCGGCGTCCCCGTCGTCTGTGTCGTAGGCGCGTTCCTGATGTCGCTGACCGTACGGATCCCGGCCACCGACCGCTGACCTAGCTGGCCGGGTTGCCGGGCTCGTCGGTCCTTCGTACGGGCTCGGCTGAGGTCGGGCTCGCTGGCTGAGTCGGCGCTGCGTCGGCAGGCCTCGGCTGCGGCGCAGGCCCATGCGGTACGGGGGCTCCGGGCCGCTGCCCGTACGGAGCAGGTCCTGAGTTCGGCGGGGTCGGCCACACCGGATCGGGACGGTTGGCGCGCCGCTTCGCGGCCACCCGCTTGCCCACGGACCACGCCGCCGCTCCCAGCAGTCCGAAGAACACCGCGAACGGCAGCAGCCCACCGACGACCATGAGGCTGACCGCGACGAACCCGGCGAACGCCTTCCAGCCGGCCTTCAAGCCGACGAGGAAGCCCGGCTGCTCCACCTCAGGCGTCGGGGTCGGCATCGCGGGGGTGGTCAGGGTGATCGTGATCGGCGACTCCGCCACCTGGTTCGACAGCGCCTTCTGGCGGGCCAACAGCGACTCCAGCTCGGCCTGCCGACGAGTCAGCTCCCCTTCGACCTGGGCCACCTCAGCGACACTGCCAGCGCGCTTGATCAGCTCCTGGATCCGGGCGATCGACTCTCGCTGGGTGCGGATCCGCGCGTCGATGTCAGCGACCTGCGCGGTCACGTCGGCGGTGTTGATCGCGCGCAGCTTGATGGTGCCAACCGCGCCGATCTCCTCGAGGGCGGCGTCGAGCCGCTCCGCCGGCACGACCACGACCAGGGTCGAAGGCTTGCCCGTACCCGACTCGGTGATGACGATGTTCTCGGCGCTGATGATGCCGCCCTTGCCGGCGGCGATCACCCGCAGCCGTGCTGCTGCGGCCGCGACGTCGGGCACCTGGAGGGTGATGGACGCCGTACGGGCGAGCAGTCTGTTCTCGGTGACGCTGCCGCCAGCAGGGCCGCCCACGGGGGCCGTCTGCTGTGGGTTGGCGGTGCCTGCGGGAGCGCGGGCGGCCTGGGTGGCAGCTCCGCCGGCGGGTGCGGCGGCCTGCTCGTCGTTCGCGGGTCCAGCTGGCGCGTACGAGCCGGAGGATGCCGCGCCGCAGCCCATCAGCAGTGTCGAGCCGAGCACGATGGTGGCGAGCAGCTTGCGGCTGGCTGAGCTGGTGCGGCTGGGCTTCCTGGTCTGGCTGGTCTGGTTGCTCATGGCGGTCCTTCTTCCGTCGTGACTGGACGTCGTACACCAGCACAACGCGCACCAGGATCGGCCGGTTGTCAGCGGTTCACACCGAGACCAAGCCGCAATCGATTCGTGATCCGCTCGAGACTTCTGGGGCTCATCGCCCGAGGTCACATCGCGACGTAGCCCATCGCCTGGATCAAGTGGCCGCCCGCTGACATGTGGTCGATCACCGCACGGTGCAACGTGGAGTCTCGCGGCAGGTCAGCCAACGGCGTGCCTGGCCGCCGGAAGATGAAGTTGAGCGCCGAGATGTCGGCCTCAACCCCCGGGTCAAGCGGAGTCCAGACCCGACAGAAGGCATCGATGTTCGTCCCCGGAACGAGCTGCTGGAGCTGAGGGTCGAGCAGCCAGGAGTTGCAGATCGCGTAGTCGTACGGGGCGTACTGCGGGAAGTGCTCGGTGAAGAACGCGCGAGCGCGCGCGAGCGAGGCGGCCACGTCGTCGGGTCGCAGCGGGCCGGACTCCGGGATGTGGGTGTCGAGCACGACGGTCCCCGAGTCGAGCGGCAGCCCCGCTGCCCGGATCTGCTCCGTCGGCAGTCGCAGCGTCGTGAGGTTGAACTGGAGCCGACCAAGGTCGTACAGAAGACCTCTCAGATGGATCGAGATCCAGCCTTCCTGCCCAAAGCCGCTGCGACCGTACATGCGGCGATGCAGCCGCACGTGCAGGCCTGCGTCGGCGAGGGTGCGTCGCGACACGTCCTCGGGGATGCCGTGGTCCCGATGGAACGCGAGGGTGTCCGGCACGAAGGCCATCGCTGCCACGAGGTACCACCAACGGTCGAGGGCGGGCGCGTCACCGTCATCGGGGTTGTACCGCCGGGGAAGGTGGACCACCTCCCACGGCCGCGGGATCCCCATCGCCTCCTTGAGGACTGCGTGAACCTTCTCCTGCTCGGCAATCAGGGCCGGATCGTCGGCGATCCGTCGAGCAACGGCCCGTACCTCGGCGGCCGCGTCGTCGGTCAGGCCCAGCCAGGCAAGAGCCTCGTCGGCCGCGGGCCCCACCAACCGGTCACGGATGTCGTCAGGCATGCTCGCGACGCTATCGCAAGGTCGGCTGGTCCGAGCGACCGAGGCGTGACGGGCCGACTCAGCCAGGTGTGAGTCGGCGACCTCGGAACAGCGGTACGGCCGCCACCACGGCAACAGCGGCCGCGACCGCGGCGATGCCGGTCACAGTCGAGACAGGTTGGGCTACGAAGCGACCGACGGCGATCCAGACCAACCCCCACGCCATGGCGGCAGCGATCGCGACCCGGCCACCGAACCGACGTGCCAGGAACACGCCGAGTCCGCCTGCCACCAAGGCCACGAGCGCGGCGATCCATGGGTCGGCCGATCCCAGAGTCAGACCGGATGCGACGCCAGCCGCAGCGATGTTCGCGCAGGTGGCGACCGAGACCCAGCCGAGGTAGAGACCGAATGTGCCGTCGACGACGACCGTCTCGAGCCGACCCGACGACGGCGCCTCGGTCAGCTTTCGGACGAGGACGCCGAGCACGACGACCAGCGCCAGGATCACGGCGACACTCAGCCAGATCCAGCCTTGCTGGGTCACCAGCAGCCAGACCGCGTTCAGCACCATGGAGGCGGCTGCCCACCAGCCGATCGCCCGTGCGCGTGGGCTCGTGGTCGCCCGAGGGGTCCACTGCCACACCACGTACGCCAGGAGCCCGACGTAGATCACCGACCAGATGGAGAATGCGCGCGTCGCAGGCGCGAGCAGCGTCGCGTCAGCAGCCAGGGCTCCCCCAGATGACTCCTCCACCCTCGTCCCTATCACCCCGACTCCGACCAGGGTGCCGACGATGCAGAAGATCTCTGCGAGGGTGACACCCACCTGGCGGATCCGGTCCTCACGCGTTGCTGTCATGGCTCCAGCGTCTCCACGTCGGCGCCTCGTGTCTACCCTTTGTCTAAGGTTCTCGATGAGTCTTCCGTCCAAGCGCGACGTCCCTGCCACACCCCGTACGCCAGCCCCTGATCCCGGACTGGGCAGAATTCAGGCATGGCCCCTACCGAACCTGGCTCGACCACGCCCACGTACACCGTGGCTGACAACCGCGGCGTACGGCTCGTGCTGGATCCGATCGACGACGTTGTCGTCGGTGGAGTGCTGTTCCGGGTGGGAACAGTCGACGAGTCGCTGTCGACGTACGGCATCACCCACCTGATCG
>DAOOHL010000018.1:18705-19497 GCA_035416185.1 Propionibacteriaceae bacterium
CCACAGCAATGGCGCGGTGACCGACACCTACACGGCCTTCTACGCCCAGGGGTCGCCCGAGGCGGTCGTGGGGTTCCTCAACGCCGTCTGCCGCACCCTGCGCAACCTGCCAACCGCCCGATGGCGGACGGAGGCCAAGGTGCTCGATGCCGAGTCGGCGGGCCGCCCGACCAACTGGGGCGCGAGCATGGGTGTCTGGCGGTACGGTGCCGCTGGCCGGGGGCTGAGGTCGCAGGAGACGGAGTGGGGGCTGTTGCGGCTCAGCGACCAGGAGATCGCCGACTGGAGCCGTCGGTACTTCACTGCGGGTAACGCCGTGGCCTACCTCTCTACCGCAACCGCGCCAGAAGACCTCGACCTCACCCTCCCGCACGGCAATGCAGTGGCACTCCCCGTCCAGCAGCAACTCAGTGTGGCCATGCCGGCAGCGGTTCCAGGGCCCAAGGGCGTGGTCGCGTTCGAGGGTCATGTCGACCGGTCCCCCGCCGGAATCGCCTTCGCCATGCTGGTGGAGCAGGCGGCGTTCCGGGATGTTCGGGTCGGCTCAGGTCTGACCTACACCGTGACAAGCAACTACTCCCCACTGGACACCGACAATGCCGCCATCTCCCTGGTTGCCGAGATCCCTCCCGGCGGTGATGCGGCCCTGACAGCCGGCATTGTAGGCACCGCGAAGCGCCTCCGGGACGGTCACCTCTCCCAGACAGAGGTTGATGACGCCATCGCGGCGACGACGAAGAACCGCAGCAGCATCCGGCTGCCCGGTGCTCGCCCCGGCGGCCTGCAGTACGC
>DAOOHL010000019.1:0-19387 GCA_035416185.1 Propionibacteriaceae bacterium
CCGCTCAGAGGCATCAAGGGCCTAGTCGGCACCTCCGCTGACATGCTCGACCTGATGGGCGGCGATGCCGAGAAGGTCGCCGAGCTCGAGCGTCGGGTCGCAGCTCACCTTGGCTTTGCCCGTACGTTCGACTCCGTCGGCCAGGTCTACCCGCGCTCGCTCGACTTCGACGCTGTCACCGCCCTCGCCCAGGCCTGCGCGGCTCCGTCATCGCTGGCGACCATGATCCGCCTGATGGCGGGCCACGAGCTCGTCACCGAGGGCTTCAAGCCGGGCCAGGTCGGCTCCTCGGCGATGCCGCACAAGATGAACACCCGCTCCTGCGAGCGGGTCAACGGACTGGCGGTCGTCGTCCGGGGCTACGTCTCGATGACCTCGGAGCTGATGGGCGACCAGTGGAACGAGGGCGACGTGTCGTGCTCGGTCGTCCGGCGCGTGGCGCTGCCCGATGCGGCGTACGCGACAGACGGGCTGTACGAAACGTTCCTCACCGTGCTCGACGAGTTCGGCGCCTTCCCGGCGGTGATCGAGACCGAGCTGACCCGCTACCTGCCGTTCCTGACCACGACCAAGGTGCTGATGGCTGCTGTCCGGGCCGGTGTCGGCCGAGAGGTGGCCCACGAGGCGATCAAGGAGCACGCCGTCGCCGTCGCCTTGGGCATGCGCGAAGAGGGCACGACCACCAACGACCTGTTCGCCCGGTTGGCTGGCGACGAGCGGCTGGGGCTGAGCCACCACGAGCTCACGAAGCTGGTCAGCGAGCCGATGGAGATGACAGGCGCCGCTGCGTCGCAGGTCGAAGCGGTCTCGACCCGCGTGCAGGCACTGGCTGACAGTGACCCCGAAGCAGCGAGCTACTCACCTGGAGCCGTGCTCTGACCGCGCCTGCGGTGCGACCCACCTGCGTCGTCGGGCTGGGCTTCGGTGACGAGGGCAAGGGTGCGACGGTCGACTGGCTCTGCTCGGTCGGCGGTCTCTCCGGCCAGGGAGTCTCGGCCGTCGTGCGCTACAACGGCGGTGGCCAGGCAGCCCACAACGTCGTCGCCGGGGGAGTGCATCACACCTTCCGTCAGCTCGGTTCGGGCTCGATGTCGGGCGTGCCGACCTACCTCTCGCAGCACCACCGGCTCGACGTTGAGCAGGTCACCGCTGAGGCGCGACAGCTGGAGCGCAAGGGCTTCGACGGGGTGCTGTCGCGCGTCAGTGTGCATCCCGACGCGCTGCTGGTCACCCCCGTGCATGAGGCCGCGAACCGTGCCAGAGAGCAGGCGCGGGGCGAAGGGCGGCATGGCTCCACGGGACTGGGGATCGGGGAGACCACGTTCTACGCGGCCGCAGTTGAGCGGCGCCTGAGGGCGGGGGAGTCGTACGGAAACACAGGCGCTCCGGCTGACGCGGTCGGGTTGGCACCCCGAGCCAGCGACCTTCGTGACCGTTCCAGGTTGACCGAACGGATGGACGAACTGGTCCAGTTCTACGAGCCGCTCGGCATCGACGTCCCCTCGGTAGCGGAGATGGTGGACGTGCTGATCGAGCACGGCGACGAGGTGCAGATCGGCGACGACCTGGCCCGCTACCTGGCGGCGGGGGAGGTGGTCTTCGAGGGGGCACAAGGGGCGTTGCTCGATGAGCACGCTGGCTTCCACCCGTACACGACATGGTCGTCACCGCTGCCGAGCGTCGTCACCGACCTGGTCGGCACCCGCCCGTACGTGATCGGCGTCACCCGGACCATCCACACCCGTCACGGCGCTGGACCATTCCCCTCCGAGGACACGACGCTGGACATCACGGGTGACCACAACGGCACCGGCGAGTGGCAGGGACACTTCCGCTTCGGAGCGCTCGACCTGGGCATGCTCCGGTACGGGCTGTCGCTGGTCGAGCCGGACGCGCTGTCGGTCACCTGGGCAGACCTCGACCTCGGGGTGGTCGACTCCGGTGACGTACCGGTGGTTGGTGCCGACGACCTCGACGCGAGAGAAGAACTCTCCCGAGAGCTTCACGCCCGCCGGCCGCACCCGTTGCGGGGCAGCGCGATGGAGCACATCGCTGCGCTCGGACGTCCCATCCTGGTCAGCGCAGACGGTCCGGACCGCGAGCGACGGGTCAGGTGTGCAGCACCCGCTTCGACACGGGGATAGCCACCCGTACCGGTGACACCTTGGCCGTGATCGCCATGGCCGCGTTGAGGGCACCGTCAATCACGTACGGCTTGCCCTTCTTCAGCGCGTCGAAGCAGGTGTCGATCACCTGCTCGGTCGTCCGGCGCCGGGTCAGGATCGCGTCGTCGCCAGCGGCGGAGAAGAACGCCGTGTCGGTCGCGCCAGGGCACAGCCCGAGAACTGACACGCCAGCCGGGCGCAGCTCGTCCCAGAGTGCCTGCGACAGCGAGAGGACGAACGCCTTCGTCGCCGCGTACACCGCCATCGACGGCAGTGGCTGGAAGGCGGCTGTCGACGCCACATTCACGATGGCGCCGCGACCCCTCGAGACCATCGCCGGCGCGTAGGCTCGGGCCAGCAGCGCCACGGCCGCGCAGTTCAGCGAGATCTCCTCCGCCATCCGCCCCGGGTCGGCATCGACGAACGGTCCGACCGTCCCGAACCCCGCGTTGTTGATCAGTACGCCCACCTGACGTTCGGCCGTCGCAGCAACGAGCGTGTCGCGACCCTCGACAGTCGACAGGTCGCAGCCGACCACGTCGACCGCGACGCCGTACCGACTGCGGAGCTCTGCTGCTGTCGCCTCCATCACCGCTGTTCCGCGCGAGGCCAGCACCACGTTCAGACCGTCACGGGCGAGCCGCTCGGCGAACCCCTTGCCCAACCCGCCGGATGCTCCTGTGACGACTGCCCACTCCTGGTTGCTCATGGGCGCCAGCCTAGTGTCGCGCTCCGTCGCCACGGGCAGACCGGTAGTGAGGCCCGCCGGCGGGACGCGGGCCACCTGTCGAGCGCACCCCAGGCTGGATGGGAGGATGGACACATGGAGCACTACGACGTCTGCGTCATCGGTTCGGGCAGCGGCAACTCGATCATCGATGACCGGTTCGCCGGAAGGAAGACGGTTCTCGTCGATGCGAGCGAGCGGTTCGGTGGGACCTGCCTGAACGCGGGCTGCATCCCCACCAAGATGTTCGTCCACACCGCCGACCTCGCCGCCTGGGCGCGCGACTCGACGCGGTTCGGGCTCGACATCGCCAAGCCAGGAGTTGACTGGCCAGCCATCCGCGACCGGGTGTTCAGCCGCATCGACCCGATCTCCGAGGGTGGCCGCGACTACCGCGAGCATCTCCCGTACGTCACTCTGCTCCGCGGCACAGCGCGGTTCACCGGCGTTCGTACGGTCACCGTGACCATGAACGACTCCGACGAGGAGGTCTCGTTCACCGCCGACCAGATCGTGCTGGCGACGGGCTCGCGGCCGTACCACGCTCCGATCCAGGGCCTCGACAACCCCGACCTGCAGTCGCTGATCCACACCTCCGACACGATCATGCGGATCGAGTCGCTGCCCAAGCGGCTGATCATCCTTGGCGGTGGCGCCGTGGCGACCGAGTTCGCTCACATCTTCAGCTCCCTCGGCGTGAAGGTCACCTTGATCAACCGTTCCGAGCCGCTGCTGCGCCAGGAGGACCACGAGGTCGCTGCGGCCTTCACCGAGCTGCTGTCGCATCGGGTCGCTGTCCGGCTGCGTCAGGTCGTCCGCGAGGTGGAGGTGAGCAGCCGGGGTGGCATCCTCGTTGCCACGGTGGATGCCGACGGCATCGAGTACACGTACGAAGGGCACATGCTGCTGATCGCGCAGGGGCGGGTGCCCAACTCGGACCTGCTCAACCTGGCCGCCACCGGGGTCGAGGTGGGACCCTACGGGGTCATTGCCGTCGACGACCATCAGCAGACGACCTGCCCCGGCATCTGGGCATTGGGCGATGTGGCCAACCGCTACCAGCTCAAGCATGTCGCGAACCAGGAGGCCAGGGTCGTTCAGCACAACCTGCTCCACCCCGACGACCTGGTCGCCAGCGACCACCGCTTCGTGCCGAACGCGATCTTCTCCTCACCGCAGGTCGCCAGCGTGGGCGTGACCGAGCAGCAGCTCGTGGCGACGGGGCGTCCGTACCTGAAGGGTGTGCAGCGCTACTCCGACGTGGCGTACGGATGGGCGCTTGAGGACGGCGGCGACACAATCTGCAAGGTGCTGGTCGACCCCGACTCGTTGCAGCTGCTCGGCACGCACATCGTCGGCCCTGAGGCAGCGACCCTGATCCAGCCGGCCATCCAGGCGATGTCCACCGGCGTCGACGCCCGGACGATGGCGCGAGGTCAGTACTGGATCCATCCCGCCCTCACCGAGGTGCTCGAGAACGCGCTGCTGCAGGTGGCGCCAGACCCGCGATGAGCGCACTGAGGGAGCCAAGCACGGGAAGCCGGCGCCGGAGAGCCGCGGTCGCCACGATTCTCACGGGTCTGCTCGCAGCCTGCGCGACGACGCCCATCGCAGCCCCGACGCCCACGCTGTCGTCCGGTACGGGTGCCGCCACCACCAGCGCCGGTGCTTCTGTGACAGCCGCCCCATCTCCCGTCGCAAGCCCCACCGCCACGCCGGAGCAGAGCGCCAGCCCAGGCGCTGACGCCTGCCTGCGCGCCGCGGCTGCACTGCCGCTCCAGAAGCAGGTCGGCCAGCTGTTCATGGTCGCGATCCAGCCGGGGACGAGCCCACAGCGTGTGGTCAGCACCGGGGCAGGCAGCATCATCCTGCTCGGTGACTGGAGCGGCCGAGCGCCCACCGCCACCCAGGTCGAGGCGATGACCCGTGCCGTGCCTGGTCTGCTCGTGGCCACCGACCAGGAGGGCGGCCAGGTGCAGCGGCTCAAGGGCACCGGCTTCGACACCATCCCCAACGCCGTGGCCCAGGCCGCGATGGGGGATGCCGCCCTGGCCAGCGCTGCCGACAAGTGGGGCACCCAGCTCTGGGCGGCCGGGGTGCGCTACAACCTGGCCCCCGTCGCCGATGTCGTACCGGCGGCCAAGACCAGCAGCAACCAGCCGATCGGTGCGTTGAAGCGCGGGTACGGCTCAGACCCCGCCGTCGTCAGCGCCCGGGTCAGTGCCTTCGTCACCGGCATGGAGGGCGCCTCGATCGCGACCAGCCTGAAGCACTTCCCTGGGCTGGGGGAGGTGACCGGGAACACCGACTTCACCTCGGCGACAGATGCGGTCACCACCCGTACCTCACCGTCCTTGGCTGCGTTCAAGGCAGGCATAGAGGCGGGCGCCTCATCAGTGATGGTGTCGTCGGCGGTCTACTCGAAGATTGACCCCGGCGTGCCGGCGGTGTTCTCCCCAGTGATCGTGACCGACATGCTGCGCGGGGACCTCGGGTTCACGGGCGTGGTCATCTCCGACGACCTTGGCGCTGCGAAGTCGGTCAGCGGGGTGGCGCCTGCCGACCGTGCCGTACGGTTCTTCGCCGCGGGTGGCGACCTGTTGATCAACGCCGACCTGGCCATCCAGCCCGCCATGAACGACGCGGTGGTGAAGCGTGCGACGACCGACCCGGCGTTTGCCAAGCAGGTGACCCAGAGCGCCGCTCGGGTGCTCGCGCTCAAGGAGTCGGTCGGGCTGAGCGTCTGCAGCTGAGCACCCTGGGACTGACGGTCAGCTGCCGCCGACCAGCAGCTTCCACCACGGCGTCTTCGGCGCCGGTGACGGGCTGACTGGCTCGGCGGCCTGGATCGGTGCCTGCGGGGGGATGTCGTCGGGGACGCCCTGAATCAGCACCACCGGCTCAGGCGGTGGAGGGGGAGCTGCCTGGACGACAGGAGCGACCGTGACGGGAATCTCGGCGATGACCTCATCTGGCGTCACGGGCGTGACGGCGCGGGTCAGCGGCACATCATCGATCGGCGTCTCGGGAGTGGGCAGCACATCCTCGACGGGGAGTATCTCTGGCACATCCTCGTACACCCGCTCCGGCTCATACGACGCTGGCGCATCCGGCACCTGACCGAGCTCGATCGGCGTGTCGCGCTCAGGGGCAGACTCGACGTGCAGCTCGGCATAGTCCCGGGCAGCACTGGGCACGACGCTGATCGGCGCGTGCGGCGCCCGGTAGACCTCGTCGTGGTCGACGGGCTCGTACGGTGCGGGGGCGGGTGATCCGGACGATGGTGGCCCGAAGGTGTGCTCGCTCACAGGAACCTCTCTTCCGCGCCGACAATAGCCGTGCCTGGGGTTGCGGCCCGACGTTGCCTAGACTCGGCACTGTGAGCAACCCAGGGTGGTACCCCGATCCAGGCGGTCAGACCGGCATGTTCCGCTACTGGACCGGAACGACCTGGTCCGCCTCTCTCTCCCGTGACCCCAACGCCGCGCCCCCGCCCGGTGGGCTCGGTGCGCCGTCCAGCGGCTTCCAGGCCGGCAACCAGGGCGCGTCCAGCTTCGGCCAGGGCGGGTATGTGCCCGGCCAGGCGTACGTCGCTCCTGAACAGCGCAAGAAGCCGGTCGGCGCCTGGGTGTTGCTGGCCGTGGGCCTCGTGGTTGTCGCCGTCGTGGGCGGGTTCGTGATCCGGGGCATCCTCGGCACCGGCAACACCGCTGGCACCCCGGCCAACCCTGGTGGTGGCCAGGCCACGACCAACCCGTGCCCGACCAACAAGGGCACCGCCTCCAAGGTGCCGCACCCCAATGACGGTCGGGTGTACGGCGGGATGCTCTCCTACCCACGCCTCGGCGCGCCGTGGGGCGCGCCACGGGAGGACACCCGACTCGCCTTCGGCCGCGACGTGATGTACCAGTTCCTCACCGTCGAGCCCAACTACGACGGCAAGAACTCCGACTGGGGCGCCTCTGTGCTCGTCGGCGAGCTGGCTGCTGGCGACGGCTTCTACAGCCCCGAGGAGGGCTCGAAGATCGTCATGAAGTGCATCGTCGGCGCCTACTACGGTGACGCCAAGGTCGGCCGTCAGGACCTCGTCGACAAGGCGATGACGGTCGACGGCAAGGACGCCTGGCTCCTGGAGTCGCACCTCACCTTCGACATCACCGGCCTCAAGGCCAAGGGCGAGCTGGCGATCGTGCTGATCGTGGCGACCTCGGCCGAGTCGTCGTCGCTCTACTACGCATCGATCCCGGACAACGCCAAGCAGTACGAGGCTCCCGCGCGCGATGCGATGGCGAAGCTGAAGGTCAGCTAGGCAGCCGAGGTCACCCTCAGACCAGCCCGGAAGCGTCTGCGAGCCGGGCGGTGGTGGCCGTCGCCCGCCGCTTCGCCCCGCGCTCAACTTTCGGCGCCAGGTCATCGAGGAACCCGAACCGACGCTTCAGGCTGCGGTGGTAGGCGTCATCGGTCGGTGTCTCGCTGACCTCACGCCACCAGTCGACCACGTCTCCCCAGCCCGGTGCGGCGAGCGAACCCCCGTACTGCTGGAGCGCCAGCCCAGAACACAGGCACGCGAGATCGAGTCGCTGCTCCAGGGGCCAGCCAGCGAGCGTGCCGAGCAGGAACCCGGTCGAGAAGACGTCACCGGCTCCGGTGGGGTCGAGCTCCCGTACGCGCAGGGCTGGCACGCTCGCTTCTTCTCCCGTACGACTGTCGATCGCATGAGCGCCGTCGGCGCCGTCGGTGACCACGGCGATCGGCACGCGGTCGGCCAAGTCGTACAGCGCTCCTCGTACGGTCGACGCCCTGGTGTAGCTGAGCGCCTCGACGGCGTTGGGCACGAAGATGTCGCAGTGCTGCAGGTTGTCGAGCACCTGCGGCTGCCAACCGTCGGCGGGGTCCCAGCCGACGTCGGCCATGACGACTGCACCGGCGGACCGCGCCGTACGGACCCAGGCCCCGTCCTCGAAGATCGCATGCTCGGCCAGGTCGCACTTCACCGAGAGCGTCGGCGGGGGATCACCGATCATCGCCGACTCCGACTCGGGCGCCGGATGGCCGTGGGTGATCATGCTGCGGTCATGGTCGACAGCGAGCGAGACCGTGACGGGGCTGTGCCAGCCGGGGTAGCGCTTCGACCGGGTGAGGTCGACGCCCTCCTCGCTCAGAGTCCGCCAGCAGAACTCGGCGTAGTCGTCGTCCCCGAACGCCCCGGCGATCGACGTACGGAGCCCCAGCCGCCTCGCCGCGATCCCGAAGTTGGCAATACCGCCGGGGCACGACGCCATGCCGTCGGACCAGATCTCGGTGCCCGGTTTCGGAAGTCCGGGCAGTCCAGCAAAGATGATGTCGAGAAAGACCATGCCGCTGGCGAACACGTCGAACCCAGGGGCATGCCAGTCGCGCACATCGGCGAGAAGATCGAAACGACCAGGCACGATGCCATCCTGGCATCGAACCCTGGAGCCCGACGTGTGAAGGCCGAAGAGGGCGCTGGTGTTGTACCGAAGGGGACGGCGGAATGAGGCTGGTGATCTGCGGCGGCGGCGGCTTCCGCGTGCCGCTGGTGCACGGTGAGGTGCTGCGCCGGCCCGAGCTCGGCGTGTCTGAGGTGGTGCTGTACGACAGCGACGCCGACCGGCTCGGGGTGATGCTGGCGGTGCTTGAGGGACAGCGGGGTTCCGGGCAGGGGCCGGTGCTACGGGCCGAGACCAACCTCGACAAGGCCCTGGCTGGGGCTGATGTCGTCTTCTCCGCGATCCGCGTGGGCGGACTCGAGGGCCGCGTCGCCGATGAGCGGACCGCCTTGGACCGGGGCGTCCTGGGGCAGGAGACCACCGGCGTGGGTGGTCTCACGTACGGCATGCGGACCGTTCCGGTGGCGCTGGAGCTCGCCCGTACGGTCGCACGAGTCGCCCCTGAGGCGGTCGTGATCAACTTCACCAACCCAGCCGGCCTGGTCACCGAGGCGATGCAGTCGGTGCTGGGCGACCGGGTGATCGGCATCTGCGACTCGCCGCTGGGTCTGGCCAATCGCTGCGCGCGAGCGGTCGGGATCCCACTGTCGGACCTGGCGATCGACTATGCCGGGCTGAACCATCTGGGCTGGTTGATGGCGCTCCGCCAGGCTGATGGCGTCGACCTGCTCCCGGGTTTGCTCGCCAACGACGCCTTGCTCGACTCATTCGAGGAGGGGGCTCTTTTCGACCACGACTGGCTTCGTACGCTCGGCGCCATCCCCAACGAGTATCTGCACTACTGGTACGACACCCGCGAGGCCATCGCCGCCATCCTGTCGAGCGAGACCCGTGGTGAGTTCCTCGCGAAGCAGCAGGACGCGTTCTACGCCTCCGCCGCAACCGACCCCGCCCAGGCGTGGGACCTGTGGCGCGAGGTGAACCGCGAGCGCAACGAGACCTACATGGCCGAGACCCGCACGACCGCCCGCGATGAGACTGACATCGTCAGCGGTGGCTACGAGGGCGTGGCGCTTGCTCTGATGGGAGCACTGAAGACCGCCGGTTCATCGGCCCCTGAGCACGTCGGGGGGCCGGGTGCTTCGGTCGCTGCTTGTGGCGAGGGTCCTGCTGCTTCGGTCCCTGAGCCGGTCGAAGGGCCCGTCCGGCTGATCCTGAACGTCCGCAACACCATCGGCGGCGCCCCAGCGGTCCCTGGGCTGCCGGACGATGCCGTGGTCGAGGTGCCCTGTCTGGTCGACGCGGCCGGCATCCGCCCCCTGCCGGTGTCTGCGCTTCCCGAGCACGCGCTCGGCCTGGCCCAGCAGGTCGAGGCCTGCAACCGCCTCGCCATCCGCGCTGCCACTGAGCACCGTACGGACCTTGCGGTCGCCGCCCTGGCCCTGCACCCGCTGATCGACTCGGTCGAGGTGGCAAAGGAGATCCTCGCGGAGGTACGGGCCCACGTCCCCGAACTGGATGTCGCGCTGGGCTGAAGCGACCTCAGCTGCTTCGGGGATGAACCCAGACCTCGGCGCGATGGCTCCCGGAAGCCAGTTGTGCGTCGCAGGTCAGCAGCGGGACGCCCAGACCCTCGGCCAGCGCGAGGTAGCACGCGTCGTAGGTCGTGAACTGATGCCGCAGCTGCCACATTCGCTCAAGCAGCGGCTGCGCGTCGTACCTCACGAGGGTCAGAGCCGTGTAGTCGGAGTGGGCATCCACCGCTTCAGCCACGGTGAGCCGACCACCCAGCACCAGTCCCCGGAGAGCGGACTGAACGTCGATGTCGAGGAGGTGCGGAACCGCGACGTCGCCTGTCAACGACGTCAGCAACGCATCGTCGACGTCACGTCCGACGAGAGCCTCGACCATGGCGGAGGCGTCGAAGACGATCAACGACGGCCGCTGGCGACAGCGTCCACAACGTCGGCCGTCGTCGGTCCAGAGGAACGGTCGCGGCTGCGCAGCCGCTCGACGATCTCAGCGTTGGTCGGCCGAGCGGTCAAGCGGGTCAGCTGAGCGGCCACGAAGGCCGACAAGGACAGGCCTTCAGCAGACGCTCGCGCCTTCAGCTCCTCAGCGACGATGTCGTCGACGTCACGGATGTACAAGGTAGCCATGCCGCAACGCTAGCACTCTGCAAGCAAGCCTCGTTCGCACCGAGCCTGCTCAGCGTCGGGATGACTGCTGGGCGCAGTCGATGCACTGCTCGGCGTCAGGCCGCGCCTCGAGCCGGCCGTCGCTGATCAGGCCACCGCAGGTGAGGCAGCGCCCGTACGATCCCGCAGCCACCCGATCCAGGGCTCGGCCGATCGCCTCGACCCGCTCGGCGGCCTCACGGTCCAGCGACGACACCATCGACCGTTCTGACGCGATCGTGGTGCCCTCGGTGTCGTGCTCGTCGTCGACGTTGCTGTCCCGAGCCGCCTCGACGATGTCGTTGAACGACACCGACAGGCGAGCGCGTCGCTGGAGGATGTCCCGGCGCTCCGCCAGCAGCCGCTGTCTGGCCTTGTCTGGCTCCATCGGGGCTACCAGGCGTACGCCTCCGGCGCTGCTCCACCTGGGCCCGGGAAGATCTCGTCGAGCATGGCCATGGTGTCCTTGGTCAGCTTGATGTCGAGCGCGTGGACAGCCCCGTCGAGCTGCGCCATCGTTCGAGGGCCAATGATCGGGCCGGTCACGCCCTCCTGGGCCAGCGTCCAGGCCAGGGCCACGTCGCCTGGCTCCTCGCCGAGCTCGGCGCAGAGCTTCTCCCACTTGGTCAGCTGCGGCTTCAGCTCGGCGATCCGCTTGGTCACGCCCTCGGCTGCGCGCCGGCCTTCCTTGGCCTTCTTCAGCACGCCACCCAGGAGGCCGCCGGCAACTGGCGACCAGGGGATCACGCCCAGCCCGTAGTGCCGGGCGGCGGGGAGGACCTCGAGCTCGACCGTACGGGCTGTCAGGTTGTAGAGGCTCTGCTCGCTCACCAGGCCCAGGGTGTGCCGGGCGACCGCGGCGTCACAAGCAGCGGCGATGTGCCAACCGGCGAAGTTCGACGAACCGACGTAGCTGATCTTGCCCTGCGCGATCAGCAGATCCATCGCCTGCCAGATCTCCTCCCACGGCGTCATCCGGTCGATGTGGTGCATCTGGTAGAGGTCGATGTGGTCCGTCTGCAGCCGGCGCAGCGACTCGTCGCAGGCGCGGCGGATGTTGAGCGCCGACAGCTTCGACTGGTTGGGGATCTTCGTCATCTCCCCGTACACCTTCGTCGCCAGCACGATCTCGTCGCGCTTTCCTGACTTCTGCAGCCAGCGTCCGACGATCTCCTCGGTCCAGCCGCGGTGCTCGACGCCGCCGTAGACGTTGGCCGTGTCGAAGAAGTTGACGCCCTTGTCGACGGCGGCGTCCATGATGGCGTGGGAGTCCTCCTCCGACGTCTGTGGGCCGAAGTTCATGGTGCCGAGAACGATGCGCGAGACCTTCGCGCCTGACCTGCCGAGCTGGACGTACTGCATGGGACGCTCCTTCGTTGGGCGAGATGGTGTCAGTTCCAACGTATTCCCTGATCGCCTAGGAAGGGTGGGGTACGGGATGACAGCCCCCCGATCGAGCGTTGAAGCAACCAGACTGGACGTCGGCCGGCCTTCGGCCCGACCTCAACCACAGGAGGACCCATGGGACTTCTCGACCTGCTTCGACCGAACCGCCCCTCGACGAGGGCCACGCGCTCGGCGTTGGCGGAGGCTGGCGCGCCACAGTCGCTGTCGCACGGTGCCGTCAGCGGGCTGATCCAGCGGATCCTGGAGATCGGCATCGACGGGAAGGGCCCGTACGACTCTGCCGCCGAGGTCGCTGAGAAGGCACTCAAGGCCAGCGACGGTGACGTCGAGCGGGCCATCAGCCGGGTCATCGCGTCACACCAGCGTGTGGTCGCCGCTGGCGGGTTCGTGACCGGTCTGGGCGGTTTCGTCACGATGCCGGTGGCCTTGCCAGCCAACCTCTTCGAGTTCTACGTGAACGCCACGCGGATGGTCGGGGCGGTGGCCTCGCTTCGTGGTTACGACCTGACGTCGCCGCAGATCCGGACGGCGGTCCTGCTCACTCTGGTCGGGTCGAGGGCGCACGAGATCCTCACCAACGCTGGCGTCGCACTGGCGATGCCGGGCGGTCGGCTGGCTGGGCTCGCCCTGTCGCGGCTGCCCGCCTCGGCGATCATGGTGATCAACAAGGCCGTCGGCTTCCGCCTGCTGAAGGGGCTCGCACAGAAGACGCTGAGCAGGTTCGGCCGCGCCATCCCGTTGGCAGGCGGCGTGATCGGTGGTGGTCTGGACTGGTGGATGCTCCGCCGGATCGCCCGGCAGGCCAAGCACGAGTTCCCGCGCGCCTGACCAGGTCATCAGCAACCCCACGCCCCTCGCGGTGCCACACGTGACGCGCTCGGCCCAAGATGGCGACCCCCGGGTCGCGTCGTCGTTCACCCGTTGTTCACCTGGCTGGGCCCATCTGGTCGTCCCGCCTCGTTACCTTCACTGGCGTACGGGGGCCCGACAGCCCCGCCGGACATGGTCCGGCCCAGCGATCACGAAGGACTCCAAGTGAGCAGCAGCACCATCAAGAAGTTCGCAGCCCTCGCGGCCGGCGCAGCCCTCGCGTTCAGCGCGTGCGCCAGCACCACGGCCACCCCCGGCGCTCCGGCTGGCTCCGGTGCGGGCTCGGCTCCCGCCGTGGGCGCCCTCGCGTGCCCCGCAGGCAAGCTCGTCGGTGAAGGCTCGTCGGCTCAGCTGACGGCCATCCAGGAGACGATCGCTGCCTACCAGAAGGCGTGCAAGGGCAAGTCGACCATCGAGTACAACGGCACCGGCTCTGGCGCCGGCATCAAGCAGTTCAACGCCGGCCTGGTCGACTTCGGTGGTACGGACTCGTACCTGAAGACCGCTGAGGCTGACGCCGCCAAGACGCGCTGCTCCTCGAACGACGCCTGGAACCTGCCCATGGTCGTCGGCCCGATCGCCTTCACCTACAACATCGACGGCGTGACCAACCTGGTGCTGTCGCCGAAGGTGCTCGCCAGCATCTTCCAGGGCAAGATCACCACCTGGGACGACCCGGCCATCGCGGCCCTCAACTCGGGCGCCAAGCTGCCGTCGGACAAGATCGCGATCTTCTACCGCTCCGGCGAGTCGGGCACCACCGAGAACGCCTCGAAGTACCTCAAGGCGGCGGCGCCGGACGTCTGGACCCCGGACGCTTCCAAGTCGTGGAAGGGCGTCGGTGGTGAGGGCAAGAGCCTCACCGCTGACGTCGCCAACGCCGTCAAGGGCACCAAGAACTCCCTCGGCTACGTCGAGTGGGGCGCAGCCCTCGACAACAAGCTGTCGGTCGCAGCGATCGACGGCGGCTCGGGTGCGGTCAAGCTTGACGCCACGAGCGTCGGCAAGGCCGTCGAGGCTGCGAAGATCACCGGCACCGGCAACGACCTGAAGATGGACGTCGACTACAAGACCACGGCGGCTGGCGCCTACCCGGCCATCCTGATCACGTACGAGGTTGTCTGCTCCTCGGGTCTGTCGGCTGACAAGACCGCCCTGCTGAAGGACTTCCTCGGCTACTACGCGAGCACCAAGGGCCAGAAGAACCTCGAGGCTCTCGGCTACGCCCCGCTGCCCGCCTCGGTGCAGACGAAGGTCGCGGCCGCGGTCAGCGCCATCAAGTGACACTGAACCCCCCAGAGTCGGTCTCCCTGTTCCCCGCGCGGGAGCAGG
This sequence comes from Propionibacteriaceae bacterium, assembly GCA_035416185.1. Lineage (GTDB taxonomy): Bacteria > Actinomycetota > Actinomycetes > Propionibacteriales > Propionibacteriaceae > JBHAES01. The sequence goes on from DAOOHL010000019.1 coordinate 14,090, forward strand.
GAGACCGTCTCGTCGTCCGAGGAGGTGCGCATGTCGGCCGATGATGTCGACTCGAACGCCACGACTGATCTTCGCGACCCCGTCGCCGAGCAGGCAGCGGCTCAGCATGACGTGACGATGACGGCGTCCGGGCCGCGCCCGCGGGCCGCGTCCCCGGCCACGCCGGACCACCCGGAGTCGGTCCACCTGACGAAGGTTGGCCACCTGGGCGACACGATTTTCCGAGGCTCGGCCTGGACCGCAGCCATCATCCTGGTCGCGCTCGTCGCGTTCGTGGGCATCTTCCTCCTGGTCACGGCCATCCCGAGCCTGATGCAGAACCAGGAGAACTTCCTCACGTCCACTCGATGGGACATCGGCAACCCAGCGACCGGCGGAACGCTCGCGTTCGGCATCGCTGGCTTGCTCTGGACGACTGTTCTGTCGTCGATCGTGGCCATGATGGTCGCCGTGCCGATCGCCGTTGGCACTGCGTTGCTCATCACCCAGTACCTCCGGCCCAAGGTCGGCAGCACCATCGGCTTCCTGGTCGACCTGTTGGCGGCTGTCCCGTCGATCGTGTTCGGTCTGTGGGGAGCGAAGCTGTTCGGCCCGTCTTTGGCGCCCTTGTACGGCTGGATCCGCGACACCTTCGGCTGGATCCCCTTGTTCGGCCCCGGCGTCGACTCGACGTCGAACGTGCTCACCGCGTCGCTGGTGCTGGCCATCATGATTCTGCCGATCATCACGGCCGTCTCCCGCGATGTCTTCGCTCAGACCCCTCGCGACCATATCGAGGCCGCGCTCGCGCTGGGCGCCACGAAGTGGGAGATGATCCGCACCGCTGTCATCCCGTACGGCCGCTCCGGCGTCGTCGCTGCCTCGATGCTCGGCCTCGGTCGCGCCCTCGGCGAGACGGTCGCCGTCATGATCATCCTGTCGCAGGTGAACGACACGTCGATCAACGTCAGCCTCTTCGCGGGCGGCGAGACCTTCGCGTCGAAAATCGCCAACAACGCCGCTGAGTTCGACTCGCCCGCCAAGACCGGCGCCTACATCGCTGCTGGCCTGGTGCTGTTCCTCGTCACCTTCGCCGTCAACGCCGCGGCCCGCATCGTCGTGGACAGGAGGAGGGTCAAGTGACCGTCGCCACTGAGGCCCGCCGTCAGCTCCAGGGAGCCGGCGGCCGCCGCCAAGCCACTGACCAGATCGTCCGTGTCCTGGTCTACCTCGCCGCTGCTGTCGCCCTGACTCCGCTGGTGTGGATCCTGGCGAGCGTCATCATGCAGGGCATCGGTCAGATCATCACGATCGAGTGGTGGACCCAGGACCTGTCCGGAGTTACCGACCGCAGCGCGGGCGGAGGCGCGCTCGCCGCCATCGTCGGCACGCTGACGATCGGCCTGATCACCGGTCTGATCGCCGTGCCGATCGGCGTGCTCGGCGCTGTCTTTCTGATCGAGTACGGCCGCGGCACCAAGGCAGCGCGGGTCGTCTCGTTCATGGTCGACATCCTGTCTGGCGTGCCGTCGATCGTCGCCGCGCTGTTCGTCTACGCGCTGATCATCACCACCCTGGGCGGCAACCGCAGCACCTTCGCAGCATCGTTCGCCCTTGTCCTGCTGATGTTGCCGACGGTGCTGCGGTCCACCGAGGAAATGCTGAAGCTCGTGCCGGACTCGCTACGCGAAGCGTCGTACGCCCTCGGGGTCTCGAAGTGGAAGACGATCCTGATGGTCGTCATCCCGACCGCGTTCTCCGGCATCGCGACCGGCGTGGTGCTGGGTCTGGCCCGCGTCATGGGTGAGACGGCGCCGCTGCTGGTCCTGGTCGCGTACGCGCAGAACCTGAACCTCTCGCCGACCGTCGACACGATGGCGACGCTGCCCACCCTGATCAACCGCGCCCGCAACGTCGCCGAGACCCTGCCCGGGTACGAGCGCGTCTGGGGCGCCGCCCTCACCCTCATCCTCATCGTGATGGGGCTCAACCTGCTCGCCCGCTGGATCGCCCGCGCCAGCCGACTGAAGGAACGCTGACATGGCCAAGCGCATCGAAGTGAAAGACCTCGACATCTACTACGGCTCGTTCAAGGCCGTCGAGGGTGTGTCGCTGACCGTCGAGCCCCGTACGGTGACGGCCTTCATCGGCCCGTCCGGCTGCGGCAAGTCGACCGTGCTGCGCACCCTGAACCGCATGCACGAGGTGATCCCGGGCGCCCGCAGCGAGGGTACGGTCGCGCTCGACGGCGTGAACCTGTACGGCCAGGGCGTCGACCCCGTGGCGGTCCGGCGGCTGGTCGGCATGGTCTTCCAGCGGCCCAACCCGTTCCCGGCGATGTCGATCTACGACAACGTCGCCTCGGGGCTGAAGCTCAACGGCGTCAAGGACAAGAAGGTGCTCGACGAGACCGTCGAGCGGTCGCTCAAGGGCGCCAACCTGTGGAACGAGGTCAAGGACCGGCTCGGCAAGGCCGGTACGGGCCTGTCCGGCGGCCAGCAGCAGCGGCTCTGCATCGCTCGTGCGATCGCCGTGCAGCCTGAGGTGCTGCTGATGGACGAGCCGTGCTCGGCGCTCGACCCCATCTCGACGCTCGCCATCGAGGACCTCATCCAGGAGCTCAAGGACGCGTTCACCGTTGTCATCGTGACCCACAACATGCAGCAGGCAGCGCGGGTTTCCGATCGGACAGCGTTCTTCAACCTGGCCGCGCAGGGTCAGCCGGGCCGGCTGATCGAGATCGGCTCGACGGAGAAGATCTTCTCCAACCCCGACGAGAAGGCGACCGAGGACTACATCACCGGCCGTTTCGGGTGAGGTGACCGCCTCGTCCGGCCTCCGGCACCACTACCGCAGCGAGCTGGAGGCGCTCGACGTCGACCTGGCCGGCATGACCGAGCAGGTGCGCGTCGCGATCCGTCAGGCGACCGACGCTCTGCTGTCGCCGAGTGGCCGGCTCGCCGAGAAGGTCGTGGCTGCCGACGCCGATCTCGACGCGCGGCGTCGAGAGGTGGAGGCGCGCTGCGTCGAACTGCTGACCCGACAGGCGCCGGTCGCGGGGGAGCTACGCCTCGTGCTGGCCGCGATGAGGATCGCCGCCGACCTGGAGCGGATGGGTGACCTCGCGGTGCACGTCGCGAAGATCGCCCGGCTGCGGGCGCCGGAACGGGCCGTGCCTGCTGCTCTCGTGCCCAACTTTGCCGAGATGGGCCGGCTGGCGGAGTCGCTGGCCGCGGCTGCCGGGACAGTGCTCCGCGAGCGCGACGCGACCGCCGCCCGCCGCTTCGACGAGCACGACGAGGAGATGGACGACCTCCGCGCGAGCCAGTTCCGGATCATCATGGGGCGGAACTGGGCGTACGGGGTCGAGGCCGCCGTCGATGTAGCCCTCCTGGGGCGCTACTACGAGCGCTTCGGCGACCACGCGGTCACGCTGGCGGGTCGAGTTGTCTACCTGGTCACCGGCGCCGAACCGACGGCGTGGCACTGACCGCACACGATGTGCGTCAGGGGCGAAGGCGCGTCCGGAGGTCCGCGGGCAGCAGCTTGTGGGCCATCATCAGGCGCTGGGCGACGGTCACGACGACGGCTTGGCCGGCCATGATGCCGATCAGCACGAGGATCTGAGCTGCGCCGGCTTGGATGGGGGAGCCGCCGCCGAGCAGCACGCCGATGAAGGCGCCCGGCAGGGTGACGAGCCCGACCGTACGGGTCTGGTCCAGGTTCGGTAGCAGCGCTTCAGGTGCTGACTGCTCGGTGACCAGCTGGATCGCCTCGGACCGCATCAGCCCGATCGAGAGCGCGGCTTCGTACGACGGAATGTTCTCGCGCAGGGTGGCGAACTGTCGCCGCCCGGCGAGGGTGTGCGCGGTCATCATGTTGCCCGTGACGATGCCGGCGATCGGGATGAGGGCAGCGCCGGTCAAGGGGGCAGCGCCCGTACCGAAGACGATCGCCAGCACCGGGACGACCCCGCAGGCCATCGCGACCGCTGACCAAGGCCAGGCCCGGCCAACCTCCGTACGTTTCGCTGTCGTGTAGACGCCGACCGCGAACATCGCGACGCAGAACGCGACGGCGAGCGTCAGGTGGATCATCGCCGCGACAACGATGGTCGACACCAACGCCAGCTGGGCGACAGCCCGGGCGCCGGCGACGACCATCGCGCGACCCTGACCCAGCCGTCCGACGACCGACGCGGCAACGGCCAGTGCCAGCAGCAGCCCAAGGGCCAGCGCCAGACGCCAAGTGGGCTCGATGGTCACAGGCTCAGGCTATCGGCGCGCCGCGGCCCGTGGCTGGCGGCCGGCTTGCCGCTCGACCGGTGGGCTCTCGATCGGAGACCCATGACCTGCGTAGTCGGCCGAGTTGGTCGGTGGGAGACCACGGAAAGCGCTTGCCAAAGTGTCCGCTGTGCGGCAGGATGTCCCGTAAAGAACCTTCAGGAGGTGGGCGATGGCGCCAGTGGCCATGGTGACGGGTGGCAGTCGAGGAATCGGTCGGGGCATCACCGAGCGACTGCTCAAGGACGGGTACCGGGTGTCGATCCTGGCGACCCGACCTGCGCCGCGCGAGATCCTCGACGAGCTCGAGGCGCTGGGCGAGGTCGCGTACACCGCAGGCTCCATCGCAGACCCCGCTGACCACGAGCGCTACCTCGCTGCGACGCTGGAGGCGTTCGGTCGGGTTGATGTGCTGGTCAACAACGCTGGCGTCGCCCCGAGCGTACGGAACGACCTCCTCGTGGCGACCACCGACGAGTTCGACCGCGTGCTGTCGATCAACCTGCGCGGGCCGTACTTCCTGACCCAGCTGGTCGCCAACCAGATGGTGGCTCAGGCCGCTGCGGCGCCCGACGCCCAGGTCAACGGTGCGATCATCAACGTCTCCTCGGTCTCGGCCAACACGGTGTCGACCAACCGTGGCGAGTACTGCATCTCCAAGGCCGGCGTCGCGATGGCGACTCAGCTCTGGGCGGCGCGGCTCGCCCCCGAGGGGATCCTCGTGTACGAGGTGCGCCCGGGTGTGATCGCGACCGACATGACCGCCGGCGTCCAGGAGAAGTACGACGCCTTGTTCGCGAACGGACTGGCCCCGATGCCCCGCTGGGGGCAGCCGTCCGACGTCGCTGGCGCCGTGGCGGTGCTGGCCTCGAGGCAGATGCCGTACTCCACTGGTGACGTGATCACCGTCGGTGGCGGCATGCAGATCCCGCGCCTCTGATCTGGCCACACCGCAAACCGATCGCTTCCGACCCGAGGAGAGACGATGTCGTCGCCCAGCCTGCCGACCAGCCCGGCCAGCCCCACCGAGACCACG
>DAOOHL010000020.1:0-3401 GCA_035416185.1 Propionibacteriaceae bacterium
CCCAGGCGTAGTTCAGCCGGAAGATGGTGGCGGGCGTTCCCCACGTCTTGGCCGCGTAGGTGAACATCCGCTCCCGGGCCAGACACGACTGGGCGTACTCCCCGACCGGGCCGGTGGGGTCGTTCTCCTTGGATCCGCCGTGGTGCAGCGGGGTCAGCGGATAGACGTTGCCGGTGGAGTAGACCAGGGTCGGGATGCCGCGGTAGCGGCTCGCCACCAGCGCCGGGATGGCCGCGTTCGACCACCAGGTCTCATGCTCCGCACCGGTTGTGCCGAACTTCATCGCAGCCAGGTAGAACACACCGGCCGCCTCGGGCAGGTCCCCGTACGCCTGCGGCTCGGAGAGGTCGACGGAGGCGGTGGCCACACCGGACGACTCCAGCCGCTCGCGCACCCCCTCCTCCCGATAGCGGGAGACCGCGATCACCTTCGATGACGAGCCCACCTCAGCAAGCGCGCGAGCGGCCATGCGGGCCATCGTCGGGCCGATCTTGCCGCCAGCGCCGAGGAAGACCAGGTCACCGCCGAGCGCGGCCAGCGCTTCGCCAACCCCTGGCGTGGGGCGCGACAGCTGCTCGTCGAGGTCATCCTCCGTGCGAGGTCCAGGTGGTGCGGCGACAACCATGTCAGAAAACCTTTTCTCTCGGTCAGGTCCAGCGTAGGCGAACGTATGCGCATGGTCAACGGCTGGCTAGCGGTCCGCCCCTACCAGAACTCATCACCGCGACCCGGTACGGTCAGGCTGTGACGATCCGCACCCGGCTCCCGCTGCCGCCCGGCCACCGGGGCCTGCGATGAGCGTCAGCCTGCGTGACGTGGCCGAACGCGCAGGTGTCTCGGTCGCGACCGCATCTCGGGTGCTCTCGGGGAGCGACTACCCCGTACGGGCAACGCTGCGCGAGAAGGTCCAGGAGGCCGCGGCCGCTCTCGACTACGTGCCCAACGCCCAGGCGCAAGGGCTGCTGGCAGGTCGCAGCAACACGGTTGGCGTGCTCGTGGGCGAGGTCGGCGATCCCTACTTCGCGACCATGGTGAACGGCATCCACGACGTGGCCACCGAGCAGAACCTGCTCGTCACCATCTGCGGCACGGCCCGCGACATGGACCGTGAGCTCGCCTACTTCCGACTGCTGCAGGCGCACCGGACGGGCATCGTGATCCTGGCCGGGTCCGGGATGATCGACGAGACCTACGCGACCGCGATGGCAGCGCGCACCCGCTCCTTCGTCGCCTCGGGCGGTCGGGTGGTGGCGATCGGGGATCCCGCGGCGAAGGTCGACCGGGTCCTCGTCGACAACCGCGCCGGCATGCGGCTGCTCGGCGACCATCTGGTCTCGCTCGGCCACCGACGCGTGGGCATGGTGGCCGGCAACCCAGGCCTCGCTTCGACGCAGGAGCGCATCGCGGGTGTCCGCGAGGCCATCGAGAACGCCGGTGGCGAGGTCCATGTCCGCCACGTCCCGCAGACCCGAGAGGGTGGGCTGGACGGTGCAGCGGCCCTGTGCGCCGAGCATCCGAACCTGACGGCCGTCGTCGGCTCGGCCGACCAGATGGCTCTGGGCGCGATGCAGTTCATCCGAGACCAGGGCCGCCGGATCCCCGAGGACGTCGCGGTCGCAGGCTGCAACGACATCAGCGCCGCCCAGGACGCCTACCCGCAACTGACCTCCGTACGGCTGCCGCTGCGCGAGATGGGCGCGACGGCGCTGCGCCTGGCGCTGGCCGACGCGTCGGCAGAGCCGGTCACCCGGTTGTTCGAGCCCACGCTTGTCGTACGGGGGTCAACCGCCCGCACCTGACGCTCGCACCCCGAACGCGGGTCCCCCCGGCATGGATAGGGTGGGTGCGCAGTCACAAGGGCACTTCACGAGGGGCGACGCCAGATGAGCACGATCAGGTTCGGTACCGGCGGCTGGCGAGAGATCATCGGTGATCTCTTCACCCGCAACAACGTCCGTCGGATCGTCCAGGCGTTGTGCAACCGGATGCTGGCCGAGGGGGTTGCCGATCGAGGCGTCGTCGTCGGGTACGACCGCCGCTTCCTCTCCCGAGAGGCAGCGCTGTGGGCTGCGGAGGTGTTCGTCGGCAACGGCATCCCGATCACCCTGGTCGACCGTCCGGCGCCGACGCCGATGTTCATGTGGACCGTACGGAACAAGAACTGCGCGTACGGGCTCGCCGTCACCGCTTCCCACAACCCGGCCCTCTACAACGGGCTCAAGCTGTTCACCGAGGGCGGCCGCGACGCTGAGCTGGAGGTGACCGACGAGCTCGCCGCCGTCGCCAACGACCTGACACCGGCCGACGTTACCTCGATCGCGCCGGACGAGCTGCTGTCATCACCCCTGGTCACGCTGCAGACGTCGCTGAACTGGTACATCGACGCGATCCTCGACTCCCTCGACGTCGACGCGATCCGGCACAGGCACCTGTCGGTCGTGCTCGACCCGATGTTCGGCGTGGCCCAGACCTGTCTGCAGACGATCCTGATGACCGCCCGCTGCCAGGTCGAGGTGATCAACTCCCGCCACGACACCCTGTTCGGCGGCCGGCTGCCCTCCCCCAGCGCCGAGACCCTCGACCAGCTTCGCCAGGAGGTGCGCCACACCAAGGCCGACATCGGCATCGCGACCGACGGGGACGCCGACCGGCTGGGCATCATCGACGACCGCGGCCGCTTCCTGCACCCCAACCAGATCCTCGTGCTGCTGTACGAGTACCTGCTCACCGACAAGGGCTGGAAGGGACCGGCCGTACGGAACATGTCGACCACCCACCTGCTCGACCGGGTCGCCGAGGCGCACGGCGAGGTCTGCTACGAGGTGCCGGTCGGCTTCAAGTGGATCTCCGCCAAGATGACCGAGACCGACGCGGTGATCGGTGGCGAGTCGTCGGGCGGTCTGACCGTACGAGGCCACATCCCCGGCAAGGACGGCATCTACTCGGGCTCGCTGCTGGTCGAGATGGTCGCGAAGTCGGGCAAGAAGCTCAGCGAGCTCTGGGACGGCATCGTCGAGCGGTACGGGCAGCTCGAGATGGTCGAGGATGGCTACTCGTTCACCGCGGCCCGTCGCGCCGAGCTCACCGACCGGATCTTCGCCGACCGCGATCTGCCGGACTTCAGCGCGCTCGGGCACGAGGTCGAGAAGGTGACGTGGGTCGACGGCTGCAAGGTCTACTTCACCAACGGTGGCTGGGCGACGATCCGGTTCTCCGGTACCGAACCCCTGCTGCGCGTCTTCTGCGAGATGCCGACCGAGGCGGAGGCGTCAACAGTCAGCCGGACGATCGCCGAGTATTACCAGCTCGTCTGAGCTCCCCCTTGAGGGCCTACTCGCTTCGCTCGTTGCGCTGGTGCCGCTCGCTTCGCTCCCGCTCTTCGTCGTCGACCCGACAGGCTC
>DAOOHL010000020.1:3501-19318 GCA_035416185.1 Propionibacteriaceae bacterium
CTCGCCACCCGCCACACACGTCCGCGAAGCTACTGCTTGGGCTCCGGCCGGTCCATGGCCCCCACGATGGGGCGGGGACCGGGTGGCGCGGTCTCATCTGTCTGATCGGGCTCGACCATCCAGTGCTCGTCCATCCGGTCCAGCGGGTCGATGCCGAGCATCTTCCAGGTTCGGCGGTACTGGGTGCGGCGATGCGGGTTGGGCACGAGCACGTCGAGCCGGGGTGACGGTTCGGGCCAGTCAGTCACCTGGGTGGCCGCCGCGACAGCCCGGCCAGAGTCGCGCCACGACACAGCGAACGACAGCAACGGGCGCCCGTCGTACAGGTTCGGCAGCAGCTGGTTGAACAACAGCTGCGGTACGGCGATCCTGGCCGACTCCGCGAGCACCCGCGACGCCTCAAGGCCCAGCATCTTCGACAGCCCGTACACCCATCTCGCCGGCCGCACAGGAGCGTCGGCGGGCACGTCCCGGTCGTACGCGAAACCGCCCGGATCCCCCAGCAGGGTCAAGGTCGGGCCGGTCTGGACCACCCGGTCGATGCCGAGCTCCACAGCAGCGCGGGTGATGTTCCAGGTGCCGAGGGCGTTGACCAGGAACGCGACGCGAGGGTCGTCGCGCACGACGCTGGTGTTGACCAGGCAGTCCGCCCCGCGCGCCGCGTCGAGCACCTGGGCGTAGTCGGTGACGTCGACCGTACGTTCCAGGTGCGGCTCGATCATGGGCACCGGCAACGGCGCCCCTGCCGACTGGGGCGGACGGGCTGCGAGCTCCGCCAGCGGGCTGCGGTCGGTCGCGGTGACGACCACGCCAGGCAACCCCTGGAGTGCCCCGCAGACAGCCACGCCCATCGGGCCGCCGGCCCCGTACACCGTGATCTGCGAAGGCGAGCCCGGCACATGGACCGGATCGGCGTCGCAGGGCCAGACCGCTCGACGCCGTTCTGCTCGGGTGGACTGGCTCGGGTACGTGGGCTCCCATTCGAACGGTGAGCGCAGCCCGCGCTCCTTGCCGAACCTGACCGTGTCGCCGCTGACGATCAGCTCCCGGTACGACGACGACAACGCCGACGGCGCCGCGCCGCGCAGCGCCCCGATCTGGTTCACTGCCGTCACGATCGCCTCTGCCCCATCGCGGGGATCGAGGAATGCGCCCGCTGCCACGTCCCCGAGGGTGTCGAGGCGGAGCACCCAGACTCGCAGCCGTCCCTCGCGCGCGAGCTCTCGGGCCGTCATCTCGGCGAGATGGGGCCCCAGCGATGCCAGCTCCGGGGTCGGCTGCGGCGCGAAGTCTCCGGTGACCCGCCAGCCGCGGTCGAGGCCGTCGTACACCCGGGTTGAGCTCAGCAGGACGACGACCTGGGCGTTGGTGGAGACGAGCTGCTCGTAGATCCCGTACGTGTGGTCGAGGAAGCTGGTGGCGTCATCGGTGTCATCAGTGCCACCGCGGGGGAGCCCCAGCACGAGCACGTCCGGCGCGCTGGTCTGGGTGACTACCTCGTGGCCCGACGCCACGAGAGCACCGCTGAGCAGTCCAAGTTCCTCCGGAACATCCCTGAGCTGAACGAGCATCTCCGCGCGACCTCCCCTTCGAGAGCGTCAGGCTACCGCCTGCCTACCCGGCCCGGAACCTCGCCAGGATCGCGTCGAGCATGTCCTCGGTCAGCTTGCCGGTGAACGTGTTCTGCTGCGAGACGTGGTAGCTGGCGATCACGTCGACCCGCTGGCCGTCGGGGGTGACGGCCTCGTACGACGCTCCGTGCCCGAACGCCGGGACGGGTTGGGGGAGTCGCCAACCGATACGGGCCGCGGCGCGCTTGAACGCGGTCCAGGCGAGGCCGCCCAGGCACAACACGCCGGTCAGGGACGGCTCCACGAACGCGAGCTCCCGGTCGAGCCACGGCGCACACGTCGCCTCCTCGACAGTCGTCGGCTTGTTCGCCGGCGGAGCACAGTGGACGGCTGGCGTCATCCTCGCTCCGACGAGCTCCAGCCCGTCGCCAGCGGCCACCGAGGTTGGCTGAGTGGCATAGCCAGCGCGGAAGAGCGCGGCGTAGAGGAAGTCGCCGGACCGGTCCCCGGTGAAGTTGCGGCCGGTCCGGTTGGCGCCGTTGGCGGCGGGTGCCAGGCCCACCACGAGCAGCTGTGGTCGGGCGCTGCCGAAGCCAGCCACCGGGCGTCCCCAGTACGGCTGATCGCTGAACGACGCCCGCTTCGTACGTGCCACGTTCCCGCGCCACTCCACCAGCCGAGGGCAGGCGCGGCAGACACTGACCCGGGCGTCGAGCTCGGCGAGGTCGGGCGCGGTGGCGGCCAGCTCCTTCACGGCGACGCAGTCCCCAGCGATCAGAGTCAGCTCCGTGGCCGGGTCGCCCGGCCAGCCGGTCCCAGGTTCGACGGGCGACGAGAACAGTTGGCCAGTGACCGGATGGGGCAGCTCCCTCACGCCCCCACCTGCACCTTCAGCAGGTGGTAGCCCTCGGGACCGTCGGGGTCCACCGGTACGGGTCCAACGCTTTGCACCTTCCCATCGGCCGACCAGGCTCGGCACTCGATCGTGTGAGCACCGGGGGTCGCGTCCCAGGTCAGGTACCACTGCCGCCACGAGTCGACCCCGCCGTCGGGGCCAAGCGTGGCTTCCTGCCAGGCGCCGCCGTCGATCCGGACCTCCACCTTCGACACCACTACGCGGGACGCCCACGCTGTACCGCCGATCGCGACCGGCCCCGGTTTGAGCGGACGGAAGGACGCCGGTGTCGCGATCCTGGAGGCGAGCTTGATCGGCGCACGATCCGACCAGCCGCGGGTCGTCCAGTAGGCCGTGCGGTCCTCGAACCGGGTCACGGTCAACCGCCGTAGCCACTTGGTCGCGCCGACGAACCCGTACAACCCCGGCGTCACCAGCCGAGCAGGAAAACCGTGCTCAGCGGTCAACAGTTCACCGTTCATCCCGATCGCGATCAGCGCCTCGCGGTCGTCGATCAGCGCTTCCAGCGGCGTAGAGACCGTGAACGAGTCGGTCGAGGTGGAGAGCACCATGTCGGCGCCTGGCTTCACACCGGCCCTGGCCAGCAGGTCCTTCGTACGGACCCCGCGCCACCGCACATGCCCGACATAGGTGCCGCCGACCTCGTTGCTCACGCAGAGCAGGGTCGAGTCGCGCTCGACCACCTCCAGCCCGACTAGATCGTCCCAGGTGAGGCTGTAGGGGCGGTCGACCATCCCGTCGATGTCGAGCCGCCACTCTCCCGCATCGAGCTGCGGCACCGCCACGTTGATGTCGACCCGGTAAAGCTCGTCCTGAGGGGTCAGGTACGGGGGCATTCCCTCCACCGGCAATGACGCCACCGGCGGCGGCAGCGGGCGAGCAGCCGTGGGCAGGGTGACGATCCGGAACTGCTTGGAAGGCGGTACGAGCGCTCCCGCGACTCCACTGATCAGCCCCAGGCTGATCGTGCCAGCCACGCCGAGCAGCAGCCGCCGACGGCTCGCCTCAGCCTCAGCGAGCTCGAAGTCTCCAGCCGCCCCGGTCCCTGAGCCACCCAGCCCGCTCCCCCAGCCAGGCCTCTCGGTCCCTGAGCCTGTCGAAGGGCCGCCACCCACCCAGGTCCCCGAGCCACCGTTCTCGGTCCCTGAATTTGTGGAAGGGCCCTCGGCGAGCGGAAGCAGCCGCCACAACGCGAACCCCCCGGCGAGCATCGCTGCCACCCCGGGAAGAACGGACCGTACCGATGCGTTCGGCCCCACCACCGCCGCCGCGATCACCACGCCGCCGAGCCCACCCACGAGCGCCCAGCCGTACACCATCCGCCGCGACGAAAGTCGACCCGCCACCACTCCCAGCCCCACGGCAACCGCCATCACCCCGGCCAGGAGGACAGGCTTGTCGAGGGTGCCCAACGCCGCGACCGCCCAGTCCTTGAGCGGCTTGGGCGAAGCGTCAATGACCCGCGCAGCCAGCGCGACCACGGGAGACGCCGAAGGCTCGGTCAACGCAGCAACCAGGTGCCCCACTCCCATAGCCACCGCCACCGCCGCCACGCCCACCCACCCGGCGCGCGCGAGCGACACCCGGCTGTCAGCGGTCCGCCTGGAGTCCATGAGCCATTGTCACCCCGGACTCCACCCCGCCCAAGGGGATGCCTGTCAGTGCGAGCCAATAAGGTCGGACCCATGATCGAGCTGGGTGCCCATGTCGACAACACCGACCCCATCGCCGAGGCGAAGGCCCGCGGGGCGCAGCTGTCGCAGTTCTTCCTCGGCGACCCGCAGGGGTGGAAAGCGCCGACGGTGGCGTACGCAGCGGGAGCCGACGCCCTCCGTACGGACGCACAAGCAGCGGGCATCGGACTCTTCGTCCACGGCCCGTACATCGTCAACGTCGCCTCGACGAACAACCGGGTCCGGATCCCGAGCCGCAAGATCCTGCAGCAGCAGGTCGACCTCGCCGCCCAGATCGGCGCCCGAGGCCTCATCATCCATGGCGGCCACGTCGGTTCGGGCGACGACGTCCAGGTCGGGTTCGACAACTGGCGCAAGGCGATCGACGGCACCGATCTCAAGCTGCCGGTCCTGATCGAGAACACGGCGGGCGGCGCGGGGGCCGCTGCCAGAACCCTGGAGAACATCGAGCGGCTCTGGCAGACCATCGCCGACGCCGAGGGCTTCGAGAACGTCGGCTTCTGTCTCGACACCTGCCATGCCCACGCCGCGGGCCTTGAACTCGACGGGCTCGTTGACAAAGTGATGGCCATCACGGGCCGCATCGACCTCGTGCATGCCAACGACTCCCGCGATGAGTTCGGCTCGAGCGCCGACCGGCATGCTGATCTGGGTACGGGCTTCGTCGACCCGGACGGCCTCGTCCAGGTGATCGTGGAGGCGCAGGCCCCGGTGATCTTCGAGACGCCTGGCGCAAAGCAGGGCAGTACGGCCGACGTTGCCTGGCTGGTCTCCCGGCTCGGCTGAGCCCTACGGAGGGCGGCGTCGAGCAGTCTGCCGCGGTCGATAGTCTGAGCAGCGCGAGACAGACCGCGCGAGAGTGAAGGACGCCGCATGACCAAGAGCATCTACATCATCGCCCCCGAGGGGCAGGTCGGGAAGTCGGCCATTGCCCTCGGCCTCATCGAGGCGCTGGGGCGTGAGGTGGCTCGGGTGGGCGTCTTCCGGCCGATCATCCGCTCCGACGGCCGCGACGGGATCCTCGAGACGCTGGTCTCGCAGCCTGCGGTCCTGGGTGACTACGAGCGCTCGTACGGCGTCCCGTACTCCGCGATCCACCGCAACGAGGAGGAGGCGATGAGCGAGATCATCGCCCGCTACTCCGAGTTGCAGTCCGAGTACGACGCGATGGTCATCCTCGGCTCCGACTACACCGACGTGCTCGGGTCGCTCGAGTTCTCGTACAACTGCGAGGTCACCGCCAACCTCAACGCTCCGGTGCTCCTCTCCGTACGGGGCGGTGGCAAGACCCCAGAGCAGCTCCACAACCTCGTCGACAACGCCATGCACGAGATTGCCGAGCACCACGTCACGACCATCGGGGTCATCGCCACCCGGGTCGAGCGTGAGGACCTGCCTGAATACCGTGCTGCCCTCGACACCTTCGACCTGCCCCTCAAGGCCGTCATGCCGTCGCACAAGGTGCTGGCTGCGACGACCGTACGGGCCCAGTTCGAAGCGGCTGGCGCGACGATGGTGCAGGGCAGCGAGGAGCTGCTCGACCGGGAGTCGCAGGGCGTGCTGGTGGCGGGCATGACGCTGCCGCACGTCTTGGAGCGGCTCTACCCCGAGGCCACCGTCGTGACCGCCTCGGACCGGATCGACCTGCTGCCCGGGCTGCTGCTCGCCCACCAGTCCGGTGCGTTCCCGCCCCTGGCCGGCATCGTGCTGGTCGGCGGCTACCCCCTGCCCCCGGCCGTCAGCCGGCTGCTGGAGACGCTCCACCTGGAGTTGCCGATCGCCGAGACCCCGTTCGGCACGTACACGACCGCCGAGAAGCTGTTCGGCCTTGAAGGCGCGATGACCGACTCGCCGCGCAAGATCGAGATCGCCCGCGGCCTGTTCAACGACAACGTCGACGCCTCGGCGATCATCGCGGCGATGGACGTCAGCCGGGCCCAGGTCCGGACGCCCCTGATGTTCGAGTACCAGCTGATGCAGCAGGCCCGTACGGACAAGCGCACCATCGTGCTGCCCGAGGCTAGCGACGACCGGATCCTCGAGTCAGCCGCCACCCTGCTCCGCCGCAACGTGGCGAACCTGATCCTGCTGGCCCCGGAGTCCACGATCAACCAGCGCACCGCCCACCTCGGGCTCAACCTGGCCCGTGCCCGGTGCATCGACCCGGCCGACCCGGCGCTCATCGACAAGTTCGCCGCCGAGTACGCCCGACTGCGCGCCCACAAGGGCGTCACCATCGAGCAGGCCCGCGAGAAGTTCACCGACCTGTCGTACTTCGGCACGATGATGGTGCACTTCGGCATGGCCGACGGCATGGTCTCCGGGGCGATCAACACCACTGCCAACACCATCCGCCCGTCGCTGGAGTTCATCAAGACCAAGCCCGGCGTGAAGGTCGTGTCGAGCTCGTTCCTGATGTGCCTGCCCGACCGCGTGCTGGTCTTCGGCGACTGCGCGGTCAACCCCGACCCGACCGCCGAGGAGCTGGCCGACATCGCGATCTCGTCGGCCGAGACAGCGGTCGCCTTCGGAGTGGAGCCGCGGGTCGCGATGCTGTCGTACTCGACCGGATCGTCGGGCGCGGGTGCCGACGTCGACAAGGTACGGGAGGCGACGCGCCTGGTGAAGGAGCGTGCACCCGAGCTGAAGGTGGAGGGCCCGATCCAGTTCGACGCGGCCATGGATGCCGATGTCGCGAAGACGAAGCTGCCCGACTCCGAGGTGGCCGGCCGGGCGACGGTGTTCATCTTCCCGGACCTCAACACCGGCAACAACACCTACAAGGCCGTGCAGCGCACCGCCAACGCGGTCGCGGTCGGCCCGGTCCTGCAGGGTCTGAACAAGCCGGTCAACGACCTCTCCCGGGGCGCAACCGTCGACGACATCGTCAACACCGTCGCGATCACGGCCATCCAGGCGCAGGCCGAGCCCGCTGGTCAGGCCGCCCCCTCCGCCCAGGTCAGCTGACCCCCGTACCCCACCCAGGAGACCCTCATGGCTACACCGATCCTGCTGCTCAACTGCGGGTCCAGCTCAATCAAGTACCAGGTCATCGAC
Organism: Propionibacteriaceae bacterium; assembly: GCA_035416185.1. GTDB lineage: Bacteria > Actinomycetota > Actinomycetes > Propionibacteriales > Propionibacteriaceae > JBHAES01. The sequence goes on from DAOOHL010000020.1 coordinate 10,740, forward strand.
GCCGAGTCCGAGGCTGTGATGGCGACGGGCCTGATCCAGAAGATCGGCCTGCCCTCGGGCACCCTCGACCACACCGTGGCCCCGGGCACACCCGAGGAGCGTGCGGAGCACCTCGAGCAGCCGATCCCCGACCATGCCGACGCGCTGCGGCTGATGACGCAGGCGTTCGCCGACCTCGGCCCCTCGCTCGCCGAGGTGAAGGCGGTCGGTCACCGGACGGTGCACGGCGGTGAGAAGTTCCGCCGTACGGTCCGCATCGACGATTCCGTGATCCAGGGCCTCCGCGATCTGTCTCCCCTTGCCCCGCTGCACAACCCACCCGGCATCGCTGGCATCGAGGCCGCGATGGCGACCCTGCCGAACGTGCCGCACGTGGCGATCTTCGACACCGCCTTCTTCTCCACCCTGCCGGCGGAGGCGTACACGTACGCGATCGACGCTGAGCTCGCCGCGACGTACGGCATCCGCAAGTACGGCTTCCACGGCACCTCGCACTCCTACGTGAGCAAGAAGGCGGCCGCGACGCTGGGCCGCGACCTCGACGACCTCAACCAGATCGTCTGCCACCTCGGCAACGGAGCGTCGATCTCGGCGATCCGCGGCGGCGTCGCGATCGAGACCTCGATGGGGCTCACCCCGCTGCAGGGCCTCGTGATGGGCACCCGCCCAGGCGATGTCGACCCGGGTCTGCACGCCTTCCTGGCTCGCGAGGGCATGACGATCGACGAGATCGACACCATGCTGAACAAGAAGTCGGGCCTCGCGGGGATGACGGGCGGCACGTCCGACTTCCGTGACCTCGACGCCCTGATCGAGTCTGGCGACCAGGCCGCGCGGCTGGCGTACGGCGTCTACATCCACCGCCTGGTCAGCTACATCGGCTCCTACCTGGCGCTGCTGGGCGGAGTCGACGTGCTGGTGTTCACCGCAGGCGTCGGCGAGAACGCCGCCAACGTACGGGAGTCCGTCTGCGACCGGCTCGCCCCGCTCGGCTTCTTGATCGACGACGAGGCGAACGCCGTGCGGTCGAAGCAGCCTCGCGTCATCTCGCAGCCCGGCTCGCCGGTGACCATCATGGTCGTGCCGACGAACGAGGAGCTGATGATGGCCCGCGAGACCGTCGCGGTGCTCGACGAGGTCTGAGCTCGCCGGGGGATTCTGTCGGAGCCGGCTGCCATGCTGGTGCCATGCTGACGACGCTTGCCGTGGCCGGGTTCCGGTCTCTGCGCGAGGTGGTGCTGCCACTGGGTCAGCTGACGGTCGTGACGGGCGCCAACGGCACCGGCAAGTCGTCCCTCTACCGCGCGTTCGGCCTCCTCGCTGACGCGGCCGAGGGTCGACTCGTGCCCGCACTCGCCGGCATGGGCGGGCTCGACTCGGTGCTGTGGGCGGGGCCTGAGGTGGTGTCCGGTGCGATGCGCCGCGGCGAGGTGGCGGTGCAGGGAACCGGCTCCCGCAAACGCCCCGTCGCCCTCCAGCTCGGCTTCGCCTCCGACGACATGAGCTACCTGGTCGACGTGGGCCTGCCGCCACCGCAGGGTTTCCGGCCAGACAACCGCCCGTCGCTGTTCGGCCGCGACCCGCACATCAAGCGGGAGGTGGTCTGGGCCGGGCCGGTGCTGCGGCCAGCGGCGCTGCTGCTGGAACGTAAGGGCGCCGACGTTCGCGTCCGCGACGACGCCTGGCACCACCTGACCTGGGGACCAGCGACCTACCAATCCGTGCTCGACGAGCTCGCCGACCCGGTCGGCCGCCCGGAGGTCGGGGCCGTACGGCGACAGGTCCGGTCATGGCGCTTCTACGACTCCTTCCGGGTCGATGCGACCGCACCTGCCCGGCTGCCGCAGGTCGGCACGAGGACGGAGGTACTCGCCCGCGACGGCTCCGACCTCGCTCCCGCGATCGCCACCATCCAGGAGTCCGCCTGGGCTGACCCGTTCGCAGAAGCGGTCGCCGACGCGTTCGAGGGCGCCAAAGTCAGCATCGACGTGATGAGCGGCCGGTTCGAGGTCGCGATGATCCAGCGCGGCATGCTCCGCCCGATGCAGGGTGCTGAGCTGTCCGACGGGACGCTTCGGTTCCTGCTGCTGGCCACGGCTCTGCTCAGCCCACGGCCACCGTCGCTGCTGGTGCTCAACGAGCCCGAGACCAGCCTGCACCCTGATGTGATCCCCGCGGTCGGCCGACTGGTCAAGCGAGCCGCCGAGCGCTGTCAGGTGGTCGTGGTCACCCATGCGAAGTCCCTCGTTGCCGCTCTCGACGGCGACGATGTTGAGCACCATGAGCTGATCAAGGATCTGGGCGAGACCCGGATCGCCGACCAAGGGCTGCTAGCGCGCCCCACCTGGGCCTGGGGCTCCCGCTGACCCGTCAGGTCAGGTGCCCACAGCCCGTGAGTGTGCGTGCCTAGATTCCGCGATCGTGTCGCTGAAGACCGCGGAAGCGAACCGTTCGCTTGCCAGGATGTGCCCTGACAGAAAGGGGCATCCGTGACCGCGTTGCCGTTCGACGAGAACGACCTGATGGCCGAGCTGGAGCAAGCCATCGCAGATCTGAACTCCCTCGCCACCAGCTTCCAGATGCCCGAGGGCGATGTCACCGAGACCGACCGCCGGGGGGTGGCCTCGGCCACCGTCACGCCCGACCTAGCGGTCAGCGCCTTGTCGGTCGTTCCGACCTGGGAGAACAAGATCCCGGCCGAAGAACTGGCCATGGCCATCGACGAGGCACTCGGGAGAGCCACCACCCGCGCGATGGGGATCGACCCAGACGCCGACCCCGAAGCGGCAGCATCCGACGAGCCGCCAGCCGACGCACCCACACCGGTCACCGCGGCTGACCGTGCCGAGGCACGGCAGACGCTCCACGATGTCGAGGAGCGGATGCTCAACCAGGCAGCCGCCATGGGCCGTGACGAGCGGGCAGCGGAGGACCACATCGACCGTATGGTCGGGCAGATGGAGAGCGCGCTGTCTGCTGCCGAACGGGCACAGGCTGAGGGCACGCTGCCTGACGAGCCGAACCGCTTCTACAGCGCCAACAAGATGGTGTCGATGGCCAGCACTGGCATGTCGTTCATGGGCACCGAGTTCAACCTCAACTGGCTGCGCGGCAAGTCCGGCACAGCAGTGACCCAGTGTCTGGCCGAGATCCTCGAGCAGGCACCCCAGGACCAGGCGGCCGGCTTCGCGAAGGCGTTCCGCACCGCATTCGGTGGGGCCTGAGGCCCACCAAGGGAGGAGTGACCGATGACACAGACACCACGGGTGGTAGCCACCCCCGCACCGCAGGCGTACGCCGACCAGGTGCCAGGGCAGCCGCAGGCCATGCCGATCGTGCGGCCCCCGACAGACCAGCTGCCCCCGCAGCCGCCGGCCGTCGAGGTTCCGCCCGACGCCTACCAGGTCACGGAGGACATTGTCGTCTCCGACAACCTGATCGCGGTGACCCGCGCCGGGACCGTCGTGGACACGAAGGTGGACGGCACCACGATCTCGATGGCCGACGGCACCCGGGTGACGGTCGGTAAGGACGGCACCGTCACGCTCGACCCCAACTTCCGCAACCCGGGCTCGGTGATCGACGCCAACACCATGCACGGTCCAGGCACCTACATCAGCCCGGACGGCACGAAGGTGCAGATCCTCGACGGCAAGGTCGTGATCACCGACCCCAATGGCGAGAAGTTGACCGTCTACCCGAATGGCTCGGTCAAGATCGACGTGCCCGAGCCGATCGACGATATCCCCGACATCCCCGAGCCCCCGGTTGTCGACCCAGGTGACAAGGACGACAACGGTGACAAGCCGGGTGGTGGCGGGGGCGATCAGCCCGGCGGCGGGGGCGGCCAGCCCGGCGGCGGGGGCGGCCAGCCCGGCGGGGGCGGCGGCCAGCCCGGCGGGGGCGGCGACAAGCCCGGCGGGGGCGACGACACGAAGGACCCCAAGGACGACACGAAGGACCCCAAGGACGACAAGAAGGACCCTAGAGACGACAAGAAGGACCCCAGAGACGACAAGAAGAATCCGCCGGCCACCAAGGACATCAAGGTCACCACGGGTGACCTCCTGAAGGATGCGGCCTACTTCAGCCAGCAGTCCGGCAACGCGTCGACGCTCTCCTCGAGCTACTCCGACGTGGCTGGACTGATCAAGGAGTACGGCCTCTGGTTCGGCGCGCAGGGCCCGTACCGGGAGGCGTGCCGCAAGTTCTCCGACCTGTACAAGCAGGGCAGCAAGCAGATGACCGAGATGAGCGGCGCCCTGACGAAGGCCGCACAGGCCTACAAGGCGAACGAGGAAAAGGGCGAGGAACTCGCGGAAGGGATCTTCTGACATGTATGCAGTACAAGGTGGTGGCGGCGGCTCGGCCGCGATCCAGCCGTGCTCGTTCGCGCTCGACGTCGAGTGGGCACGGACGATCATCGACAAGATCTCCAAAGGCATGGAGCGGGCGGGCAACTGCATCCGCAAGGGCATCGAGATGTTCTCGAGCGGCCTTGACACGTTCCTCCGGTGGTTCCCGATCGTTCCGCCGTGGGTGCGGACACTGATCCAGAAGGCGCTCAACTTCCTGGCGAAGGTGGCCCAGAAGGAGATGCAGTTGCGGGCCAAGCTGGTCTCGCTGTTGAAGCAGCTGCTCGGGCCATGGCAGATCCGTTCGGCTGGCCAGAACATCATCGATTGCCTTCAGCCGAAGACGTTCACGTTCGCGGACAACCTGCAGAAGACGCAGCTGGCCACGGCTCGCACCTGGCAGTCGGAAGCCTCACGTGACTTCTTCTCCGCTGTGCGCGACCAGCATGACGCCGCGAAGGGTGCGGCTGAGGGCACGAAGACCTTCGGTCAGGGCGTGAAGACGTTGGGCGACGAGGCGGTGAAGACCACTCTCTCCTTCGTCGCCGACTTCGCGTCGTCGGTGATTGCCATCGTGGCGGCCGCGGTTGGGCTGCCCACGGTCGTCGGTACGGCCCCGTCGGCCGCCGCCATCATTGGCCTCGTGGCCAAGATCCTGGCAGCGATCATGGTGCTGGTGAAGTCGGCGATCTCGATCGCCAGCCAGGCCAACGCGTTCAAGACCACAGCGTCTGGAGCGGTGCCGGGCGGCTCGTGGCCCGACAGCGTCGTCAACTGACGCACGGATCGACGCATCACCCCTAGGAGCGGGCCCCGTCAAGGGACCCGCTCCTAGGATTGTCTGCATGGAGATCGTTCGACCGCTCGACAGCCTCTCCCGTACCGACACCGCCGTCGCTGGTGGCAAGGCCGCCAACCTGGGCGAGCTGATCAAGGGCGGCTTTGACGTCCCACCTGGCTTCGTCGTCACGACGGCGGCGTACGACGCCTATGTGGCTGGCCCGCTGGCGACCCGGGTCGAGCGGATTGCTGCTGGCGTCCATGCCGGCTCCCCCGCTTCGGCGACGAACGCCTCGCGTGGCATCACCGAGGCGTTCCACCAGACCCCGCTGCCGGCCGAGGTTGCGGCTGCGGTCCTGGCTGCGTACGAGGCGATGGGTGGCGGGGAGGTCGCCGTACGGTCGTCTGCCACCGCCGAGGACATGGCCGACGCCTCCTTCGCCGGGCAGCAGGACACCTATCTGGGGATCTCATCGCCGGAGTCGTTGCTCGATGCCGTGCGTTCGTGCCAGGCGTCGCTGTGGTCGGCCCGGGCGCTCGCCTACCGGGCTCGGCTGGTCGCCGATGGGACCGCCGTACCGGATCACCTCAGCCTGGCGGTCGTGGTGCAGCGGATGGTGCCGGCCGATGTGTCGGGCGTCATGTTCACGCTGAACCCCGCGTCGGGTCGTACGGACGAGGTGGTGATCGATGCAGCCCCGGGGTTGGGCGAGGCGCTGGTCTCGGGTGAGGTCACGCCTGCGGAGTACGTCGTACGAGGTGACTCCGTGACGTCGACCGGGTCGGCGGACGCGCCACCAGACACCCTTGACCAGGCCACGGTTCTCGGGCTCGCTGCCCTGGGACGACGGGTGGCCCGCCACTTCGACGGCCCGCAGGACATCGAGTGGGCGATCGCCGGCGGTCGGATCCAGCTGCTGCAGGCGCGACCGGTCACCGCTGTCGCCGAGTCGCGCGGCGAGATCCCGACGCAGTGGCACGTACCCCGAACAGATGCGCTCTACTTCCGAGCCTCGATCATCGAGCAGCTCCCCGACCCGCTGACACCACTGTTCGCCGACATGGCGCCTCCGGCGGTCGTGGGAGGGCTGACCGGGCTGCTCCGGTCGATCATGCCGACCGTACGGGCCGACTGGCAGCCCGAGGGGATCGACTTCGTCACGATCAACGGCTACGCCTACTACGAGTACTCCATTCGCGCGTTCTGGGAGCTGACGAAGCTGACGCCGAAGGTGTTCCCGTACCTGATGGGCGACGAGCGCAACCACCTCGTCGACCGCTGGCGCGACGAGGACCTGCCCCGCTACCGAGCGGTCGTGGGGCGCTGGTCGGAGGTCGATGCGGCTGACCTGCCTGCCACGACCCTGCTCGACGGCGCGGCGGAGGTGCTGGCGGCTGGGTGCTCGTACTACTCGACCGTGCAGACGATCATCCCGCAGTCGGCGACGGCGGAGATGACGTTCGCAGCGGCGTACGACCGGCTGGTCCGGCGCACGGGAGAGCCCGAGTCGGCGACCTTCGTGCTCGGTTTCGACTCTGAGCCGATCCGAGCTGAGCAGGAGCTGTACGGTCTCGCCGCCTGGGTGCGCGAGCAGCCTGCTCTGGCAACGGCCCTTGCTGATCTGGGGTTCGACGCGTTCGGGAGTGAACCGGAAGGAGTCAGCGAGGCCATCTGGGAGGAGTGGCTGGGGCGGCTGAACCGCTACCTCACCGAGTTCGGGCACACGGTGTTCAACCTCGACTTCGCCAACCCGGTTCCCGCTGATGACCCCCGCAGCACGCTGGAGACCTTGCGCTTCTTCGTCGGCGATGCGGCAGGCAAGCACGATCCGGTTCGCCGACAGGAGCGTACGGTCGCGGCCCGCGAGCAGGCGACTGCTGCGGTGCTGGAGCGGCTCGACCCGATCCGGCGGAAGCTGTTCCGTACGCTGCTCGACCGCGCCCAGGTCGCCGCGCCGATGCGGGAGGACGCCCTGGCTGAGGTCGGCTTTGGCTGGCCCGTGCTGCGGCGGCTGCTGCTTGAGCTGGGTCGGCGGCTGGTCGCCAGCGGGCTCCTGACACACGCCGACGACGTGTTCTGGCTGTCGCTCGACGAGGCCAGCGCAGCCTGTGCATTGCTCGACCGAGCCGAGGTGGCGGCCGTCGCCGGGGCCGAGGAGGCCGAGGCGGACAGGCTTCGCGACCTTCGTCACGGAGCCCAGCTCCGCCAGCCAAGAGCAGTCGTCTGGGACGATGCCGAGCGCACCGCTCAGGCCGCGCGGATCGCCGACCGGCTCGCCTCCTGGCGGGGCGAGAAGCTGGCCACTCCGCCGGGCTACCTGCCACGGGGCGGCTGGCTGAGGATGTTCGACTCGATGATGCCGACCCACGAGGGTGACCAGTCGGGTCCCGTCATCACCGGGCTGGCTGCGTCGTCGGGAGTGGTCGAGGGAGTGGCCCGCGTGGTGGACTCGGCGGCCGACCTGTCGACGATGCGTCCGGGTGAGGTGCTGGTCGCCAGCATCACCACTCCGGCCTTCACGCCCCTGTTCGCGATGGCGACCGCCGTGGTCACCGATGTCGGCGGCATGCTGTCGCACTCGTCGATCGTCGCCCGGGAATACGGCATCCCCGCCGTGCTCGGCACCGGGGTCGCCACCAAGCGGATCCAGACCGGCGATCGGGTGCGCGTCGATGGCAACGCCGGCACGGTCACACTGCTCGACGAGACGCCCGAGGTGGTGGCGCCACCGTCGAGACCCTGGTTGCGGTACGCGCTGGCCGCCGCCATCCTCACCACCGTGCTGGTCTGGTGGCGGCGCCGGCACTGATCAGGTGGTCGTCGTCTCAGGACGGTTCGACGATCTCCACCGGCGACAGCCGGTTCGCCGACAGCAGCGCCACCGTGACCGCGCCCTCGTGGACGTAGGCGACCCGCGCAGTCCAGAGTCCCGCCGCGCGAATCCACTCCATGATCAGCCCTGCGTGCACCCCGTCGACGAGACAGAACGGCGTCCGGCCTCGGGCGCTTCGCTCAGCCAGGGTCCCGAAGGGAGAGGAGGACCGGCTGGACATGATGGAATCGTACAGACGTATGCATCACCAAGGCAAGGGGCGTCGCCGCAGGTCGGGACGTGCGGCCGTACCCAGCGCAGGCGACTAACCTGAGGCTGTTGACCCGAAGGAGTTCCACGATGCCTGCGTTGCGATCCAGGACCACCACCCACGGCCGGAACATGGCCGGTGCCCGCGCTCTGTGGCGCGCCACGGGGGTGACCGACGCCGATTTCGGCAAGCCGATCGTGGCGGTGGCGAACTCCTTCACCCAGTTCGTACCAGGCCACGTGCACCTGAAGGACATCGGTCAGCTGGTCTGCGGCGCGATCCATGACGCGGGTGGCATCGGCCGCGAGTTCAACACCATCGCGGTCGACGACGGCATCGCCATGGGCCATGGCGGCATGC
>DAOOHL010000021.1:0-9286 GCA_035416185.1 Propionibacteriaceae bacterium
AGAACCGGAGCTGCCGCCGGAGTTGTACGACGAGCCAGTCCCGGAGCTGCCGCCGGAGTTGTACGACGAGCCAGTCCCGGAGCCGCCAGGGTTCCCGCTGGCCGAGAGTGACGTGGTCGTACCACTGGACCCGTGGCTGGTGCCCATGCCGGTCGAGGTTCCCTGGGTGGGGTCCTCAGTCGGTCCGAAGGTGCCGCTGTTGGGGGCGGAGTGGCCAGCTGATGGACCGGTTGAGGGCAGGTCCCCGCCACCACCGGTGTAGACCGGCGGCGGGTTGTGAGTGGGGCCGCTGGGGCCGGGATTGGCAGGCGTGGGGTCGACTGGCGGCCGTACAGGCTCGGGCGGGGTGTAGCCGGTCTGGTCATACCTCACCTGGTCGGGCAGCGACTGGTAGCTCACCTGCTGGGCGCCCTGCTGAACATCCTGCCTGGCTTGCTGCACGCCGTCGCGGCCCTGCTGGGCCTCGCCGGAGCCGGTGGCGATGTTCTGCTGGATCTCCTGCACCTGCTGCTGGGTCTGCTGGCCCGCCGCGGCTCCGCTCTGGATCTGCTCGTCGAGGCCCTCCGGGACTTCCTCGATCTCCTTCTTGAGTTTCTCGGCGGCGTCCTCGACGACCTCGTCGTTCTTGTCGCCGCCGACCTCCTCCTCCTTGGGCACGGAGTCGGGGTTCTTCACCTGGGCCAAGCCGGTGCTCCACGGGAGCGTGACCGCGCCGGCCGCAGCACCTGCCTGAGCGATAGGGAGGGTGGGGTCGGCGGGGTCGGTCGCCGGTGTGGTCGGCGGTGCGCCGGCTGCCTCGGTATCGGGGGCGGCGGGCTGTGGGGGGATGACCGTGCCGTCGTGGAGGACCACTTCGCCGGTCGGCAGCCTTTCCTTGATCTCCTCCTCGGCGATCGGGGTGCCGTCGGGCTTCACGGTGGCCGGCACCAGCGGAGGCTGCGTGGATCCGGACAGGTTGGAGACCTGGGTGACGTTGATCGCGCCGCCGCCCGTGGCCCCGCCAGCGGTACCGCCCGTTCCGCCGCCCCCTGAGGCGGTGGTGCGCACGTCAGGCTGCACGTCGGCCTTGAAGCTGATGGACCCGAGCATGTTCGTCAAAGCGTCGTAGTAGCGGCTGATCTGAGTCCGCGCCCACGTCTGCATCATGGTGACCTCGGCAGCGAGGCGCGGGGCGTCGAGCGGGTTCAGCAGGCCAGCCGCGATCGACTTCTTGGTCGCGTTGGCCAGCGCTTGGAGGATGTTGTTGATCGCGGTCTTGGTGTTGATTACGTACGCGACCGCTTGCAGCGTGCCGCGCTCCATGACCTCGCCGCTGGCCTCGATGGAGACGATCCACTTCTGCACCGTCGAAACCTGGGACTGGGCGGAGGTGGCCGCGTCTCCCGTCCAGGTCGTGAACAACTTCGACGCCTCCTGGCCGACGCTGGTCTCCGCCTGCTGTGAGTGGTCGGAGATGCTGCGCCACGCCTCGGCGAGGTCCTTCAGCTTGTCCTCGTTGGCGTCGGGGAACTTGCCAGCCGCGACCCAACCAGGAATCAGGAAGTGCTTGAACTCGGTGATCATACGTAGATCCCATCCGACAGCTGAGCACCCTCAGCCTCGTTGTCCTGGTACATGCGCAGGGTGGCCATGGTGTTCTCGCCGAGCGACTCCAACTGTGGCCCAACCTGCGACGCGTTGGCGGCCACCGTCGTTGCCCCGGCACGGTATGCCGACCAGAACGCCTGGCCGGACGGGTCGCCACCCCAGCAGCCGCCCAAGCCGTCGATCTCTGTGATGGCTGCCTTCATTCCAGCGTTGGCCTGGCCGGCCGCCTGGCTGAACCCGTTGCCCGCGGACTCCATCTGGGCGGCATCGGTGATCTTCAGCTCGATCATGCGTCGTTCTCCTGGTCAGCGTTCGCGGCTGCCGCCTGCTCGGGGCGGGGCTTCTTCGGTGGGCGACGCAGGTCCTCAGGGAGAACGGCTGCGACTTCGGGGATGGACTCGATGAACGAGTCGAGAGGTGAGAAAGGACCCTTGATCCCGGTGACCTCTTCGAGCTGGCCGCTGATGTCGTCGCACGCGGCATCAAGGGCGTCGAGCAGAGCCTTGCGGAGGCGCTCGGTGGATCCGAGATGGATCGCCTTGGGGGTGAGTTGGATGTCAGTGACCCGATGGTTGGCATCGACCCGTACGGTCACGGCGCCGCGCTCCGCCGTCCCCTCACCGACGCCATCCTTCACGAGCTTCGACAGGTCGCCGAGCTGGTCGTCGAGAAGCTCGCTCTCGGTCTGGAGCTGCTCAGCGCGCCGGGTCATGGCGAGGGTCTGGCTCTCGAGGTCATGACCGTCGAGGCCCATCATCGACACCCCGGATTGATCGGAGGTGCCCAACCAGTCGCTCAACGATGTCACCAGTCGCTCCTCGTTGCCGGCATACAGACCAGTCCTTTCTACCCGCTGGCGGGGTCAGACGGAACAGCCGGAACCGCCTTCGACGGGTGGCGTCGGGCCAGTCGGTCCGACGTTAGTCTCGTCGACAGCGGCGCACGAAGGTGAGGCAGATCGTGACAATGACTGGGGTGGGTGGGCGTACGTCCCGTACGCGACGACTGGTGAGCCAGGTGGTGGCTGCGGTGATCATGATTGCGCTCAGCGGGGGCTGTGGGCTGGTGGCTGGGCCCGGCTCAGCGACGGCATCAAAGCTCAAGCCGGTGACCGGGCAGACGTTCCCGAACGCGTTCGGCGACCGGAACACCCGGGTGCTCACGGTGACCGAGCGCCCGGGCTCGGCCTTCTACAAGGACTCGTCGGGCCGGACCTTCACCATCGTGCTGAACGAGAGCTCAGCCGACCTGGCCGAGGCTGCCAAGCGCCAGAAGCCCGAGAACACGCGGACCTATGAGCCGGGCATCGTCTGCTTCAACGTCGTCACCAACCCGCAGCTGTGCCACAAGCAGATCGACGGCGGCTGGCTGACCTTCTCCAGCTCGCAGGAATGGGACGGCGAGCGGATCGCCCAGATCATGCGCGACTTCTACGCACAGATGAAGGACTGAAGGGACCCGAGCCGGCGTCGACGAGTCGACTTCGCCTTGGGGGTGGCGGCGTGAGGCGTAGCTCTGCGATACAGATAGCCCCGGGGAGCACCTATCTGAGGTTGCCCGGGACTGTGCCTATCGCACACCCACACAGCACGGCCCTCGACAAGCTCCTGACCGGCGCGAGGGCCTCACGTTGGCCTGCTGTGGCCGGGTTCGGCCGAGGTCAGTAGTAGTACGGGAACTTTGACCAGTCCGGATCGCGCTTCTCCAGGAAGCTGTCGCGGCCCTCGACCGCCTCGTCGGTCATGTACGCCAGGCGGGTGGTCTCGCCAGCGAAGATCTGCTGGCCAACCAGGCCATCGTCGACCGCGTTGAAGGCGTACTTCAGCATGCGGATCGCGGTGGGGGACTTGCGGCAGATCTCAGCAGCCCACTCCAGGCCCACGTCCTCCAGGTCAGCGTGCGGGACGGAGGCGTTGGCCGTACCCCACGCGACGGCTTGCGCCGCGTCGTACGTGCGGCCGAGGAAGAAGATCTCGCGGGCGGCCTTCTGGCCGACCTGGCGGGCGAGGTAGGCGGAGCCGTAGCCCGCGTCGAACGAGCCCACGTCAGCGTCAGTCTGCTTGAACTGGGCGTGTTCAGCGGAGGCGAGGGTGAGGTCGCAGACCACGTGCAGCGAGTGCCCGCCGCCTGCTGCCCAGCCGTTGACCAGTGCGATCACCGGCTTCGGCATGAACCGGATCAGGCGCTGAACCTCGAGGATGTGGAGGCGACCGAGCTTGGCCGGGTCCACAGCCTCGGCAGTCTCACCCTCGGCGTACTGGTAGCCGGCCCTGCCCCGGATTCGTTGGTCACCGCCGGAGCAGAACGCCCAGCCGCCGTCCTTGGCCGACGGGCCGTTGCCGGTCAGCAGGATGCAGCCAACATCGGAGGAGGTACGGGCATGCTCCAGGGCGGTGTACAGCTCGTCGACGGTGTGGGGGCGGAACGCGTTCCGTACCTCTGGCCGGTTGAACGCGACTCGCACGGCGGGCACGTCGATGGCGCGGTGGTAGGTGATGTCGGTGAAGTCGAAGCCCTCGACCGGTCGCCACAGCTCGGGGCGGAACGGGTTCTCCATAGGGCAAACCTAGTCCGGCGCGTCGGTGTTGACCGGACGGGGCCTGCCTGTCGGGCGCAGCCTGGGAGAGGCGGCCAGGGGGTCACCGCGCCCGCCCATCCAGCGGGTGGGTCGTCCTCGGATCCAGGGAGTGTGGACGGCCCTCGGCCGGCGGGCGGTGACGGGATTGTTGGTCGACCTCTCCAAGAATCGCAGCCGCAAGTTCTGTGACACGGCGTGCGCGAACCGGGCCCACGCGGCGGCGTACCGGGCGAGGCAGCGAGGCTGGCCTACTGTGGGGGCTCCAGCGGTTCTGGACTGACCTGAGTGAGAGTCCGCTCGGATGTGCCGTTTCTGCTCGGCATCGAGGTTGCGTGTGGTTGTTGGGGTGGAGATCCATGAGCGGGGCGAGAGGGCTGGCCAGGGGCTTTACCAACCTTCAGAAAATCTCTCTGGCTAATGGAATGGTCGATAGCATCGAGCGCGTGCGCGTCGTGGTAACTGCCTCGTCGTACGGACGGAGTCCCCGCATTGCCCCAGATACCCGGAGCTTCAGCCCCAAACCCGGCACGTCCCGCTCCGAGCCGACAGACTGGCAGCACCACGAGTGACGAACTGACTGCTGAGAGGACGAACCATGAAGCTGATCCGCATCGGAGAGCCGGGCGCTGAGAGGCCTGGCGCGCTGGTTGGCGAGGGGACCTACGTCGACCTGGCCGACGTGACCGCCGACTTCAACGAGGAGTTCTTCGGCTCCGGCGGTCTTGACCGGATCCGTCCGATCGTCGAGCAGCGGGCAGCGCGCGGCCAGACCAGCGAGATCGGCGACCAGCGGATCGGCGCCCCGATCGCTCGCCCGCACCAGATCCTCTGCATCGGCCTGAACTACTCCGATCACGCGGCCGAGACCGGCCAGAAGGTGCCGGCCGAGCCGATCCTGTTCACGAAGTCGCCAAACACCCTGATCGGTCCGTACGACCAGGTCCGGATCCCGAGGAACTCCACCAAGACCGACTGGGAGGTCGAGCTCGGTGTGGTGATCGGGAAGCGGTGCTCGTACCTCGACTCCGTCGACGACGCCCGCGACGCCATCGCCGGCTGGACCGTCGTCAACGACGTCTCCGAGCGGGCGTTCCAGATCGAGCGCGGTGGGCAGTGGAGCAAGGGCAAGTCGGCCGAGACGTTCAACCCCTGCGGCCCGTGGCTGGTGACGGCCGACGAGGTCGACGACGTGATGAACCTGGGCATGTGGCTCGATGTCAACGGAACGCGCCGCCAGGACGGTTCAACGTCGACGATGATCTTCGACCCGTACTTCGTCGTGCACTACCTGAGCCAGTTCATGGTGCTGGAGCCCGGCGACCTGATCAATACCGGCACCCCGCCCGGCGTCGGCATGGGCATCAAGCCCGAGCCGGTCTTCCTTGCCGCGGGCGACGTGATGGAACTCGGCATCGACGGACTGGGCAGCCAGCGCCAGGAGGTTCTCGGCCCGCGATGAGCGCGCGATGAGGGCGTACGTCGTCACGGCTCCTCGTACGGGCGGGGTCCAGGTGGTGGACCCTCCTGCCGCCGCGCCGGGCGAGGTCGTGGTCGACGTGGCCCGCGTGGGCGTCTGCGGTACGGACCTGGAGTTCTACACCGGCGCGATGCAGTACCTCGCTTCTGGGCGCTCGTCCTACCCCATGCGGCTGGGCCACGAATGGTGCGGCCGGGTGGTAGCGCTGGGGGAGGGCGTCGACCCGTGGTGGCTGGGCCGGCGGGTCGTGGGCGACACAATGCTCGGGTGCGGTACCTGTGAGCGCTGCTGGGCCGGCAAGCACCACGTCTGCGAGCGGCTGGTCGAGGTGGGGATCAGCCTCGGTCGACCGGGGGCGTTGGCCGAGCAGATCGCCGTACCGGCCACGTCGCTCCACGTGCTGCCGGACTCCGTGGACGACGCTGCCGGGGCGATGGTCGAGCCGGGCGGGAACGCCTGGCGGGCCGCGACGGCTGCGTCGGTCGGCGAGGGGCAGCGTGCCCTCGTCTGCGGACCGGGCACGATCGGACTGCTCGTGGCGCTGTTCCTGCGGGCGTCGGGTGTCGAGGTTCAGCTGGTGGGTGAGCCAGGGCGTACGGAGTTCGCCGCCGGCCTCGGCTTTGACGTCTGGACGGCCGACACGCTGCCAGTCGTGCCATGGCACGCCGTCGTGGACGCGTCGACGGCCGACTTCATGCCCGCCCGAGCCGTGGAACTGGTTGAGCCCGGTGGTCGGGTCGTCTCGATCGGGCTGTCGCGAACGGCGAGCGTGGTCGACACGCGAACGGCGGTGCTCAAGGATGTGACGCTGGTCGGCGTCCTCGGCGGTTCGGCCGGTCTCGACCCGGCCATCGAGGCGTACGCGAGCGGAGCGGTCGATCCGCGTCCACTCATCGGGGCGGTGGTCGGCTTGGCCGACGCCGGTCCCGTTCTGGGTGGGACCGTCCGTACGGGAGGGGCCCCGAAGACCCACATTGACCCAAGGAAGTGAGACCCCCGATGAAGCGTGCAGTGGTGACCGGAGGAGCCAGTGGCCTGGGTGAGGCGATCGCAGCGCGGCTCCGTACAGACGGCGTCGAGGTCGTCACCTGGGACCTGCGCGGCGGTGATGTCGAGGTCGACGTGTCGGACGAGGCGTCCGTCGTACGGGCGGGCGAAGCGTCTGGCCCGATCGACATCCTGGTCAACTCGGCGGGCGTGGTCGGGCCGAACGTGCCCTTGCTGCAGTCGGGGCTCGACGCTTGGCGGAAGACCCTGGACGTCAACGTGCTCGGGATCGTGGCTACCATCCAGGCGCTCGTGCCCGGCATGGTTGAGCGTGGCTGGGGCAGGGTCGTCAACATCGCCAGCATGGCGGGCAAGGACGGCAACCCGAACCTGGCCGCGTACTCGGCGTCGAAGGCGGCCGTGATCGGGCTGACCAAGTCGGTGGGGAAGGAACTCGCCACAACCGGGGTCCTCGTGAACGCCATCGCGCCAGCCGTCATCGCCACCCCGATGAACGCCACCACCGCGCCGGACGTGCTCGCCCACATCACCTCGCTGATCCCGATGAAGCGGGTCGGCCAGCCTGAGGAGGTCGCCGAGCTGGTGGCCTGGCTGTGCTCCGACAAGGTCAGCTTCTCGACAGGAGCGGTGTACGACATTTCGGGCGGGCGGGCGGTGTACTAGTGCCGTCGGCTAGCGGGAGCCCGGACTGACCTTCCGGGGCTCCTTCGTTGCCCCGGCGGTCTTCCCGTGCTCTCTGACGCCGCCGTCTGCTTCGGGCGCCCCCTGCGTGTCGATGACTTGGCGTCGTGCTCCGATCTCCTCCAGCCCGTCCGCGTTCCTCGCGGTCGCGCTGGCGGCATCCTGCTCGTCTCGGCCGGGTTCTTCTGATCGGTGTCTCGCCTGGGGTGGGTCCCCCTGGGGTCTCGGCGGCTTCCGGCTCATCTGCGTGGGGTTCATGCAATGTCGCCCTGGTGAGTGCACCTGGAGTCCGCCGGCGGCTGTCGGTCGGGTTCTCCCTGCCTCATGATGGCGGAGGTGACCCCGGTCCCGCGCTCTCGGCTACGTCTGTTCGCCGTTGACGATTGCTTGGATCTTCGGGGCGTCTTCGATCAGGCGGGCCAAGGGCGTGCGGAACACCAATGCTGAGACCGAGACCGCACCAACGATCTTCCCGGCCGGGTTGTGGACCGGGACGGCGAGGCAGGCGATGCCGTTCTCGCTCTCCTCGTCGTCGACCCCGTACCCCTGCTTCTTGGTGATCACGAGCTGGTCCCACAGAGCGCTGACGGAGGTGACGGTACGGGGGGTGCGAGCGGTCAGCGCGGTGACGCCGGCGTAGCGTTCCAGTAGTTGCTCGAGGTCCTCGGCCACGGCAGCCAGGAGTACCTTGCCGACGCCGCTCGCGTGGGCGGCGTTGCGGCCCCCGATCACGGAGGTGAGCCGGATCCCGCCCACGGGTGGGTTGACCTTCGCCCGGTAGACGACGTCCACGCCATCGAGAACCGCGTAGTGGGCTGCTTCCCCGTACGTGGCCGCCAGACGCTCCAGCGCCGGCTTGATGTGCGCCTCCTCCGGGCGGGCCTCGTGATGCATGAAGGCGAGGCGGAGGAACTCGTCACCGAGCAGGTAGGTGCCGCGGCTCGGCTGGCTGGCCAGACCGGCGCGGCGTAGCGACGCCAGGGCGCGGTGGATGGTCGACTTTGAACTGCCCATCCGCTGGGCCAACTCGTCGAGCGTCACGCCAGTGGGGTGGTTGGCCAACTCGACGAGGACGGCGAGCACGCGGTCGGCTCCGACGACCCGGTCCTCGTCGGTCTCGTTGCCCAGTCCTGACGTCGTCATCGTCGCAGCGAGTGCATGCCGCCGTCGACGTTCAGGATCGTGCCTGTCGTCGAGCTGGCAAGGGGAGATGCGAGCCACGCGATCGCCTCGGCCACCTCGACCGCGGTGACCAGGCGTCCGTGGGGCTGGCGGGCGCGGAGGGCGGCAGCCGTCCGTTCTGGATCCTCGGCCGCTTCCAGCAAGCGGCCGACCCAGGGGGTGTCGACTGTGCCTGGGGCGACCGCGTTCACCCGAATCCCCTCTCGGACGTGGTCGGCCGCCATCGCGTACGTGAGGCTCGCCACGGCTCCCTTCGTCGCGGAGTAGAGCGCCCGGTTGGGCAGGCCGGCGAGGCCGGCAATGGAGCAGGTGTTCACGATCGCGGCGTGCTTCGACTCTCGAAGGTGAGGCAGCGCCGCGCGGGTGACCCGGGCGATCCCGACCACGTTGACGTCCCAGACCCGGTGCCATTCATCGTCGTCGTTCGCCGCGATGTCGCCAGCTGCGCCGATCCCGGCGTTGTTGATCAGGATGTCGACGCCGCCCAGCTCGGCCGCCACGTGGTCGACTGCCGCCCGTACGGACGCGTCGTCGGTCACGTCGGCGACAACGGCGATCATGCCGGCAGGGATCGGATCGAGGGCGTCTCGGTCAAGGAGAGCGACCACGGCGCCTCTGGCCGCGATTGCTGTCGCTGCGGCAGCCCCGATCCCGCTCGCTCCGCCGGTCACGATGGCCACGAGGCCGCTGCAATCACCCATAGCGTTCAATCTAGTGGACTGTGTTTCTGTCTGTAAGAAAGGTCCACGGATGCACAGGGGCCTCTCGCCCCC
>DAOOHL010000021.1:9386-18632 GCA_035416185.1 Propionibacteriaceae bacterium
GGCTCCAAGGCCGCTAGTGTCGCGCGTCGCTACTTCCTTGACGATCTCCGTCCAGCGGACTTGCGGACCCTTGAGCGTGTCCGGGCGACAGCGGTCGCCGTACAAGTCATGACATAGCGGAGGGAGGGGGCCGCATCCGGGGGTTCCGGCGCTCCATGTCATGACTTACGCAGCCAGGCGCGTGAGGATCGCTGCGCTGACCTCGGCAGCGTTGAGTTCCGGAAGCCAGTGGCCGGCATCGAGGATGACGAACCGGTAGTCGCCGTCGACGTACCGGCCCGTCCGCTCCGCCGCCGCCCTGCCCAGGGCGAAGTCTTGGCGCCCCCAGACGTAGGTGGTGGGCACGGTCACCCGAGGTGGGCGCTGACCTTGGCCGTTTCGGATGGAGACGCGCAGTGCGCGGTACCAGTTGATCGCGCCCGTGAGTTCTGGCCAGGTGGGGAACCGGCGCGCATAGCGGTGAGCGTCGGCGCGGGGGAGCCCGGTCCGGACGAGCGTCTGGACGAACCCCGCGTGAGTCAGCAGCTCGGGTACGACGGGCAGCTGGAAGACGAGCATGTACCAGCTCTTCAGCCCCTGTGAGGAGTGCCGCCAGGCCCAGTTCATGGCTGAGGGATGCGGGGTCGACAGCACGGTGAGCGACAGGACCCGCTCGGGATGGTGCGTCGCCAGCTCCCACGCAACGCCGCCGCCCCAGTCGTGCCCGACCACATGCGCCTGATCCACGCCAGCCGCGTCGAGCATCGCGACAATGTCCCCGGCGAGCCGGTCGATCGTGTAGGCCTCGATGTCTGTGGGCCGAGCGCCGGGGGAGTAGCCGCGCTGATCGGGTGCGAGCGTACGGAAGCCAGCCGCATGGAGCTGAGGCACCACCTGGGTCCACGTCGAGGAGTCCTCGGGGTACCCATGAAGCAGGACCACCACCGCTCCATCGCGAGGACCTTCGTCGCGTACGTCGAACTGCAAACCATCATGGGTGAACGAGTCCATGCGGTCGACTGTAGGGTGGGCCCAGTGTTCAGGCGGGAGGGGCGACCAAGGTGAGCGGCTACTCGGCGGCCGAGCTCGCGACGACCCTCGAGCCGATCACTCGCGAAGCCTGGCCAGCCGACGAGGTGATGGCGTGGGGTGGCTGGGTGTTCCGCGCTCACCATGGTTTCACCAGGCGGGCGAACTCGATCTGGACGGCCGCGCCCGAGCCAGCGGGCTGGCAGGAGGTGGCGGCAGAGTTCTACGGCTCGCGAGGTCTGCCCGTACGCCTCCAGCTCAGCGACGCGTCCCCGCCGGGACTGGAGCAGCGGCTGGCGGAGGCCGGCTACACAGCGGAGGCGTACACCTCGGTCATGACCGCGACAGCTTCAGCGCTGGCCGTGGCAGCAGCACCAGCGTCCGAGGGCGGTGGTCTCGGGCGCATCAAGGTGACCCTGAGCTCTCGACCGGACTCGACCTGGCTCGACGCTTATCACCGGCTGGAGGGATTCAGCGACGCTGACCGAGGCGCCGTGTCGGCACTCGTGTCGCGGGTAGCCGGATCCTTCGCGATGGCGACCGACGCCGGCGTGCCGGTCGCGGCGGCCATGGGTGCTGTTCGGGCGGGTTGGGTGGGTGTGTCTGGCCTTGTCACAGCGGAGTCTCACCGTGGACGTGGCATTGCGCGCACTCTGCTGGGAGCCCTCGTCCAGCGCCATGCGGGGTCAGCCGCCTGGCTCCAGGTGGTCGACGGAAACGACGGCGCGGCCCGGCTCTACGGTCGGCTCGTGTTTGTCAGGGCGTACGGCTACCACTACCGCACACGGCCCATCGCCTCAGATCAGTCGAGGCCCAGGTAGTTCCGCACGGGCTCCAGGCCCTCGACCGTGATCGGCTCCCCTCGTACGAAGGACTCGGGGGTCAGGACGTACTTTCTGGCTGGGCTGCCACTGCGTACCGCCGCGACGAGCCTTCCGGTCGATTCCGTTGGGCCGGTAGCCGACCTTGCGGCTGACGGCCAGGGAAGCGGGGTTGTCAGCAAAGGCGGCCGAGGTGATCTCCTCGAAGCCGAGATGGTCGAAGCAGAGGGCGGCGAAGGCCTGGCGCATCCGGGTCCCGTACCCCTGGCCGTGGTGGTGCGTGCCCACCCATGATCCAGTCTCGCCTGTACGGGTGACGGCGAAGTCCCGGGTCGCGACGGACTGGATCCCGACCAGCTCTCCGTCGACCCGTACGGCCAGCTCAAGCTCCCAGGCGGTGGGAGTCATCTCGGCGCGGTTGCGCCAGTAGTGCTGGGCGGTGTTGCGGGGCAGGTCCTCGCAGGGCGCCTAGGTCCAGGGGAAGAAGAAGGGCATCTCGCCCGGCTCGTGGATGCCACCGAGGACCAGGTCAACCAGCCCGGGGATCGTCGCGTCGTCAATCCCGCGCAGCTCCAGGTCACCAGCGGTGACCCGAAGGGCGAGGATGGGGTAGATCTCTGGGAGCGCCAGCATGCACTCACGGTTTCATCCATGCCCACCTGTTCGCCACCTCAATAGCCACGGGGCGGCTCGACCTACGATGCGGCTCATGTGGTTCGACCATCTCGAGACCTTCCCCGCCGCGTCGCGCCCAGATCTGGTCGCTGGCCCGGTGGCGGCGGCCCTTCCGTACGTTCCCGACGCCCTCGTCGTCGAGATTGACCCCGCGTACTCCGACACCGAGGCGATGTGTGCTCGGTACGGGCTGCCGATGGAGGCGAGTGCCAACGCGGTGATGGTGTCGGGGAAGCGAGAAGGAGTGGCGAGGAACGCCTGCTGCATGACCCTCGCGCACCGCCGCGTCGACGTGAACAACGTGGTCAAGCGGCGCTTGGACGTACGGAAGGCGTCCTTCATCCCGATGGGCGAGGCGGTCGAGATTTCAGGGATGGAGTACGGCGGGATCACCCCCGTCGGGCTACCGGCTGACTGGCCGGTCTGGGTCGACGGCGCAGTCGCCGAGACTGACTGGGTGTGCATCGGGGCTGGTCTGCGCGGCGCGAAACTGCTGCTGCCGGGCAGAGCCCTGCTGGACCTGCCGGGGGCGGTACGGGTGGACGACCTCTGCGTCACCAAGCCCGGTCCCTGAGCCTGTCGAAGGGTCTCCCTTCGGTCCCTGAGCTTGTCGAAGGGCAGCACGCGCCGGTCTGCCTGGTACGACAGGGCCCGGCACACGGCGTGTCGAAGCGGCTGAGCCCTGTCCCTGAGGCCTGTCCCAGGGCGAGCAGGCTCGGTGGCCGGTCGGGTGGACTACTGCGCCAGCCCGTACAGCCGATCGCCGGCGTCGCCGAGGCCGGGCTCGATGAAGCCGACGTCGTTCAGGCGAGTGTCGACCGAGGCGACGACAAGGGTGCACGGTACGCCTACCTCTTCGAGCAGCTCCTGCATGCGCTTGATCCCCTCCGGGGCAGCGATCAGGCAGATGCACGTGATGTGGTCGGCGCCACGATCGATCAAGAACTTCACCGTTCCGGCGAGCGAGCCCCCCGTCGCGAGCATCGGGTCGAGCACGTAGCACTGCCGTGCGGAGAGATCCTTCGGCAGCCGTTCGGCGTAGGTGAATGGCTCCAGCGTCTTCTCGTCGCGCACCATGCCGACGAAACCGACCTCGGCGGTCGGCATCAGCCGCATCATGCGCTCGAGCATCCCGAGGCCGGCGCGCAGGATCGGGACGACCAGCGGTCGTGGCCGCGACAGCCGAGTCCCCGTCGTGGTCATCAGAGGGGTCGTCACTTCGTACGACTCGACGCGCACCTGGTCGGTCGCCTCGTACGCGAGCAGCATCACCAGCTCCTCGACGAGCTGGCGGAAGATCGGGGACGGAGTTGTCTCGGCCCTCAGCAGCGAGAGCTTGTGGGCGACGAGCGGGTGATGGATGACGCGGAGTTCCACAAGGGAACCTTGACACACGTCCTCGAGCGAGCGGAACCCGGGGGCCCGGTGCGGGATACCGGGCAGTCATGACACGATGGGGGCCGACGAAGGAGGACGTCATGAGCGACGACGAGGTGTACGACCTGGCCGACCGCGGCGACGACCGCCCCGGGCTGGAAGATGTCGAGGTCGACGACATCGAGACCGACGAGGACGACCTCGACGACCATGATGACGAGATCGATGACGACATCGATGACGACGCGGAGGACACTGCCTCCGGCGACAGCGACGATGACGACGAGGAAGACGACGACTACGACGACCTCGATGACGCCAGCGCGGAGGACATCGACTTCGTCATCGCCCTCTACCGCGAGGACGGCACTCCCGTCGGCCAGGCACTGTCGGTCGACGTCGCCAACGACTTCGACGACCTGATCACCCAGATCCAGCGACTGCCCGGCGACGCTGGTGCCCTCGGCATCGTGTCGATCGCAGGCGAGTTCTTCGTC
Source organism: Propionibacteriaceae bacterium (assembly GCA_035416185.1). Classification (GTDB taxonomy): domain Bacteria; phylum Actinomycetota; class Actinomycetes; order Propionibacteriales; family Propionibacteriaceae; genus JBHAES01. The sequence continues at coordinate 13,765 of DAOOHL010000021.1, forward strand.
GCCGTACGGGTCCGTGGCCAGCACATCCAGGTCGTCCTGTCTGACGTGTACGCCGCCGAGAACTGGAACCTTGCCCGCGACGTGCTCGACTACCTCGCGATCGAGATCCCCGAGGACGATGACGAGGACGGCCTCGTCGGCGACGTCGACATGCTCGCCGACCTCGGCGTGTCAGAGATGGAGCTCGACGTGCTCTGCGCCGAGGACGACGACGCCGACGTCATCGCGCTGCGGGTCGCCGACCAGATCCACTTCGGCCCCCAGGCGAGGAAGGCAGCGGATAGTTTCTGAAGGGCTGACGCGCTGACGCCAACGCTGGGCGACAGCGCGGCCGCAGGGGGCGTGGTCGGTCAGTCGCGCAGTGGTGACCCCACCGCATCGAACTGGAAGCCGCCCATCTCGCCTGACAGCAGCGGTCTGGCCTCGGCGATCGCCGCCTGGACCTCCGGCAGCTCCAGCGACGCGCGGTGCGCCTCCGGGCTGTCCCAGATCTCAGCCACGAAGACGGTGTCGGGGTGGTCCAGGTTCACGCCCACCTCGTACAGCTGACAGCCCACCTCAGCCATTGCGTCGCTGTGACGCGTCAGGATCGCCACCAGCTCGTCACGATGCCCGGGCAACACCCCGAGCGTTCCTACGTTCACGAATGCCATGACATGACCCTAGACCGGCCCTCTGACAGTGTTGATGGCTTACTCGCTGACGCTCGTTGCGCTGCCGCGAGCTTCACACCCGCTCTTCGTCGTCGATCCGACAGCCTCCCCCGCTCCGCTCCTCCGGCTCCCGGCTCTCCTCCTGCATCGCTGAAGCTCGCGGCACCCCTCACATGGCGTACTCGCTGACGCTCACTCCGCGACGACGAGCAGGACCTTTCCGACGTTGTCGCCGGAGTCGAGGTGGGTGTGCGCGGCCGCGACGTCGCCGAGCGGGAAGCGGGTCTCCGGTGCGAGCTTGATCCGGCCGTCGGCGTACATCGGCCAGACCTCCTCCACGACATCCCGCACGACCTCCGCCTTCTCGGCTGCCGGGCGGGCCCGCAAGCTGGTGGCGGTGAGAGTGCCAGCCTTGCGGAGGAGGACACCCAGGTCGAGTTCGCCCTTCCTACCGCCCTGCAGTCCGATCACGACGATCCGGCCGCCGCGGGCGAGGACGTCGACATTGGGTCCGAGGTACTTGGCGCCCATCACATCGAGCACCACATCCACGCCGCGCCCGTCGGTGGCGTCCTTCGCCGCGGCCACCCAGTCACCGCGGTAGTCGATCGCCTCGTCGGCGCCCAGCTCGCGGCAGTGGTCGAGCTTCCCCGCCGACGCCGTCGTGATAACACGCGCGCCGATCGCCTTGCCGTACTGGATCGCGAACGACCCGATCCCGCCCGACCCGCCATGCACCAGGAAGGTCTCGCCCGCCTTCAGGCCCATCCGGTGCAGGTTCGGCGCAACGGTCGCCGCCACCTCCATCACCCCGGCGGCCGACACCAGATCCATCCCTGCCGGGACCGGCGCCACCTGGCCCACCGGTACCGCCACGACCTCGGCATAACCGCCCCCGGCCAGCAGCGCCACGCACTCCTCGCCCACCTGCCAGCCATCGACTCCTTCGCCCAACCCTGCGATCCGCCCCGACACCTCGAGCCCGATGATCTCCGACGCTCCCGGTGGTGGCGGGTAGAAGCCCCGCCGCTGGAGCACGTCAGCCCGATTCACCCCCGCCGCGACCACGTCGATCAGCACCTCCCCCGGCCCAGCCACCGGCGCGGGCACCTCGCCGACCGTCATCACCGAGGGCTCGCCGGCCCCGTTCGTCACCACTGCGCGCATGGGTCCAGTCTGCCTGCCCGGACGACGCGGCCGTACGGCGCCTCCACCTCGAACCGAACCGTCCACCTTCGCTACCATGAGCCGTCGGGTCACATCCTCTGGGTGGGGTCCGAGGCGAGGTCGCATAGTGGCCTAGTGCAGCCGCCTTGAAAGCGGCCGAACGGAAACGTTCCGTGGGTTCAAATCCCACCCTCGCCGCGTGAATGAGCCGGGCGAGGTCGACACCTTCGAACTGGTGCCCAGGCCGCCGGTACGGGCATACGCCCTGGCAAGCCTGATCGCTGCCGCTGGCGCCGTCCTGACGGTGGTCTCGTCATCAGCTGGCTGGGGGGCCGCAGCAACCGCGTTCTGCCTCGCCCTGCTGATCGCTGGTGTGGTCCTGCTGGTGGCTGCGGTGGTGGCGGCGCCGAAGATGCGCGTACGGGTCTCGCTCACCGACGCCGGCTACGAGGTGACGGGACCGGGTTGCGACCGCAGCGGCACCTGGAAGGACGTCTCTGGCATCACTCTCGCGGCTGATGGCCACCGACTGACGCTGCACCACTCGCCGGAGAAGCGGACCATGCTCGTCACCCCGTGGGGTGCGCATGACCCCGAGCTGGAGCGGATCGGCCAGGCGATGGCGAAGCGGCTGGATGCCGACAGGGGCTACCGCGTCCTGCCTTGATCCCGACGGGTCGGGTGCGACGCGCACATTCGCCCGCCGCGCGTGCGTGGGGAGTACGGATCGCGAACTGACCGATTGGTCAGTGAAGAGAAGGGTTGACCAGACCGGCTTCGCCCGACAGCCTGACAGGCGTCAGCGCCTGGTCGGAGGCGAAGACGTGGTCTGCCCCTCGTAGGTGTAAGCGCAGGCGTCAGCCTCATTCTGGGCTGCCTGGGTCGGGGTGGGAGCGGCGGAGCTCGAGCGCGTCACCGGCCCCTTCGCCGTCGTCGTCGCCGAGGTGGCTTGAGTTGTCGGAGCACCGGCAGCCGTGGTGGACGCAGGCACGGGAGCGGCCGTCGCCGACGCGGTGGGGGCTGCCTTCACCTCGACGGACTGCTTGATCGCAGCCTGGAAGGTGCTCTTGACGCGCGCGAAGTCGGGGTTGGCGCTCACCCACCAGCCGTTGTCGTCGGCGTACGTAACGCCGAAGATCTCAGCGTTCTTCACCCGCAGCGCCAGCTCGACGAACATCGGCAGCATCGCGGCCGGAACGTCGGTCCGGACCATCTTCGAGCCAGCCTTCGAGATGGCCTCGTACCGGGTGAGGAGGGTGGCGGGATCGGCCTGCTGCACGATGCCGAGGATCAAGCACCGCTGCCGCGCCATCCGGGTGAAGTCGCTGCCGCCGTACCTGGTGCGGGCGAAGCTCATGGCGTCGTCGGCGTTGAGCTTCTGGTTAGGGCCAGGCTTGAGGTACCGGTCGGGCAGGATGCGCTGGTCCTGGTCGCCACCCACCGCGATCCAGTCATTGATGTTCACGGTGACGCCGCCAAGTGCCTCGACTAGGCTGTGCATCCCGTCGAGGTTGACCATCACGTAGTAGTCGACCCGTACGCCGACTGCCTCGCCGATCGACAGCTTGAGCGCATCCATGCCGAGGCTCGAGGTCGGCCCGAGGATGTTCTTGTCGACGTTCTGCGGCAGGTGAGCGAACATCGCGTTGGCCATCTCGGGCCAGCCGTTTCGGTACTTCTGGTAGAGCGGTGAGTCCTTGGGGAACGGCATCTTCATCGTGTTGCGCGGGATACCCGCCAACACCGTGTTGCCGGTCTTCGTGTCGATGCTCGCGATGATCATCGTGTCGGTATTGGTGAGCAGATCCCCGTACTCACGGTCGCTCGAGTCATCGATCCCGACCAGGAGCACGTTGAGGCGCGGCACGTTCTGCCAGACGTCCTGCTTGGTTCCGCCACCGCCGCCAGCGGGGGTGATCGTGGGTCGGGTCGCCGACTCCTGCTCCTTGAAGACCGTCGTCACGAGCGTGGCCTGGTCGTACGCATACCGCGCCGCGACGGCCATCGGCGCCGTGATCCCGAAGACGAGCAACCCGACGAGCAGAGATCCAGCGACTCGCTGGCCAGCCGTCGCCCAGGATGGGCGGAGCGACAGGTGCGTCGCGGCAATGAGGGTCGCCCACAGGATTCCCGCCACGATCAGCCCGATGGTGAGCGCCTTCAGCACCGACGGGGTGAGCGCCACGGTGAACAGGGTCTGCCGATCAGAGGCGATGAACGCCAGCCCGGCCACCACGAAAACCGTGATGCCCAAGGCGACCGCACCGGCCACCTTCCGACCAGCTTTCATGAGACCGACGCCCGGCACGACGGTGCCCAGCACGGTCCAGAGCATGGCCGACCCGAACGACTCACCTCGACGAGGCACCGCGCGACGACCAGCGCTGCGGCCCGAGCGAGGGGCGCCAGGGAGGGCGTGCGCCGGGCCCGCTGATCGTCGCGCGGTGCCTCGGTCATAGATGACGACAGACGGCTCGTCCGGTTGCGGATTCTGCGTACCGGCGTCCTCAGGTCGGTCGTCGGTCACGGGGGCTCCTGCAGGTCGGGTGGTCGTGGGGCGTTCCTCAGCCATGATAACCGGGCGTCCGACAGGGCCGATCCCTTCACTTTGGACGATAGCGCGAGGCCTCAGATAGGCTGTCGGCCGGACGTCAGCAGTGCCGTCCACAGCGGTAGGAGGAGGCGTCGCCTAGTACGGTCTATGGCGCCCGCCTGCTAAGCGGGTTTCGGGCTAAAACCCGATCGCGGGTTCAAATCCCGCCGCCTCCGCCGACAAGGTCCCTGGGCAGCAGCCCGGGGACCTTCGCTGTTCCCAGAGGTGGTGCGCGGTGCATCCACGGCGGACTGGTCGCGTGACCGCACCGCTGAGACTGACCCTGGACGAGCTCCGTACTGCTCGGCACCATCCCGACATGGGCCAAAACCGCTGCTCGATGACGTTTGAGCCGTTTCAAAGGCGCTTGGAGCGTATCGAGAAGCGACTTTGGCCCACAGCGATTCAACGACCAGGCCTTGTGCGGGGCGGATCCCGCCCTGCCCACCTGCCAG
>DAOOHL010000022.1:0-18273 GCA_035416185.1 Propionibacteriaceae bacterium
GGCCATCGTCGAGAGTCGACCGTGGGCGTTCGGTGAGCGCCTTCTCGGGGGGATAGAAGAAGTAGGCGTAGCCGCGGTCGCGCCCTCGGCCCACGCGGCCTCGAAGCTGGTGGAGCTGGGACAGGCCGAGGATGTCTGCCCGCTCGATCAGCAGGGTGTTGGCCGTGGAGATGTCGAGGCCGGACTCGATGATCGTCGTACAGACCAGGACGTCGGCGCGACGCTCCCAGAAGTCGACCATCACCTGCTCCAGGGCATGCTCGCTCATCTGGCCGTGCGCGGTGACGACCCGGGCTTCAGGGACGAGCTCGGCGATCCGCTTGGCCGTGCGTTCGATCGACTGCACCTTGTTGTGGACGAAGAAGACCTGCCCTTCGCGGGCGAGCTCGCGGCGGATGGCAGCGGTGACCTGACGTTCGTCGTACGAGCCGGCGAAGGTGAGCACCGGGTGCCGCTCCTCGGGCGGGGTGGCGATGACGCTCATCTCTCGGATCCCGGTGACGGCCATCTCGAGCGTGCGCGGGATGGGAGTGGCCGACATGGCGAGCACGTCGACGTTGAGCCGCAGCTTCTTCAGCTGGTCCTTGTGCTCGACGCCGAACCGCTGCTCCTCGTCGATGATGACCAAGCCCAGGTCCTTGAACGCGATCTCATCGGACAGCAGGCGGTGGGTGCCGACCACGACATCGACGCCGCCCTTAGCCAGCGCCTCCTTGACCTGCTTCGCCTCGGCGTCGGTCTGGAACCGCGACAGTGGCGCCACTTGTACGGGGAAGCCCGCGTAGCGCCCCGCGAAGGTGGCGTAGTGCTGCTGGACGAGCAGGGTGGTCGGCACGAGGACCGCCACCTGCTTGCCGTCCTGCACGGCCTTGAACGCCGCCCGGACGGCGATCTCGGTCTTGCCGTACCCGACGTCACCGCAGACCAGCCGGTCCATCGGCACCGGCCGCTCCATGTCGCGTTTGACCTCGTCGATGCAGGCCAACTGGTCGGGGGTCTCGACGTAGGTGAACGAGTCCTCGAGCTCGCGCTGCCAGATCGTGTCGGGCGAGAACTGGAAGCCGGGCGAGGCCTGGCGGGCCGCGTACAGCTTGATCAGCTCGGCAGCGATCTCGCGGACCGCCTTGCGGGCTCGCGCCTTGCGCTTGGTCCAGTCGGCACCGCCGAGGCGGTCGAGCGCGGGTGCTTCACCGCCGACGTAGCGGGTGACCTGGTCGAGCTGGTCCATCGGCACGTACAGCCGGTCGCCGGGTTGGCCACGCTTGCTGGCGGCGTACTCCACGACGAGGTAGTCGCGGGTGGCGCCGGCGGCTGTGCGCTGCACCATCTCGACGTAGCGACCGACGCCGTGCGCCTCGTGCACGACTGGGTCACCCGGCTTGAGCTCCAGCGGGTCGATCTGGTTGCGCCGACGAGTCGGCAGCTTGCGGGCACTCTTGTCGGCCGACTGCGATCCGACGAGGTCGTCAGCGGTGTAGAGCCGCAACAGGTCGCCGAGCGCGAAGCCGGACCGGAACGCACCGGTGGTGACCGTGACGAGCCCCTCGGCAGGCTCGTGCGTGAGGGGTTCCGCGACCGTCGCGGTGACACCGGCACCAGACAGCAGCTCGAACAGCCGGTTCGCCATGCCGCGACCCTCGGCCGTCAGCACGACGAGACGGTGCTCGGCCAGGTCAGCCCGGATGTCGACGATGGCCCGTTCCACCGGGTCACCGGCCCCGCGCCAGCCCTCCACGCCGCGGGCGTCGACCGTACGGGAGTCGACCCCCGAGATGTCGATGCCGGAGAGGTCGACCAGACCGCCGTCCTCGGACTCAAGCGGCTGGTGCTCGTCGGGAGCGATCGCGTACGGGGAGAACGACCACCAACCCAGTCCCCGATCGAGGGCATGGGCACGCACGTCGCCCAGTGACCAGTAGGCGGACGCGCCCAGATCGATCGGCGCCTGTCCACCGGCGGCCGCCGCCGCCCAGGACGCGTGCAGGAACTCCTGGGACGTCTGTTCGAGGTCCTGGGCTCGGGTGCGCACCAGCTCCGGGTCGCAGACCACCACGAGGGCGTCGTCGGGGACGACGTCAACGAGCAACTCAAGGCCATCGACGAGGGCGGGAGCAAGGGCTTCCATGCCGTCGACCGCGTGCCCGGCGGCGATCCGGTCGAGCATCTCGACCAGCTCGGGATGGGCAGTCACCAGTTCCGCTGCACGACGTCGTACGTCAGGGGTGAGCAGCAGCTCGCGGCACGGTGAGGCGACCACGCGTGTACGGGTCTCGTCGGTCGAGCGTTGGTCAGCGACGCTGAAGAGGCGGATCTCGTCGACCGTGTCGCCGAAGAAGTCGACGCGGACGGGGTACTCCTGGGTGGGCGGGAACACGTCGAGGATGCCGCCTCGGACGGCGAACTCACCGCGACGTTCCACCAGGTCGACCCGGGTGTAGGCGGCGTCGACCAGCGCGCGGGACAGGTCGGAGAGGTCCAGGTCCTCCCCCACCTCGATCACGACCGGCGTCATGTGACCGAGCCCGGTGACCTGGGGCTGGAGCACCGACCGGACCGGAGCGACCAGCACCCTCGGCGGGGGCAGCGGGTCGTTGCCGACGAGGCGGCGCAGCACGTCGAGGCGGCGACCGACGACGTCGGAGCGGGGGCTGAGGCGCTCGTGGGGAAGGGTCTCCCAGGCGGGGTAGTACGCGACGTCGTCGGCGCCGATGATCGAGGCCACCTCGGCGGTCAGCTGCTCGGCCTCGCGGTAGGTGGAGGTGACCAGCAGCAGGGTGCGGCCGGAGCCGTCAGCCAGAGCGGCGGCCAGGAAGGGCCTCACGCCGGGCGGTGCGGTGACGTCGAGGGCGGCTCGTCTCCGCGCAGCATCGGCGACAGAAGCTGCGACCGTACGGTCACGCGCGACGACCCGCGTCAGTCCCTCGAGGCTCACCGGACAAACCTACAACTGGCCACGGACAGTTCCTGACCGGTCGACCTCAGGGCGGAGCGCGCTGCCGGTGGCGGCGGGTAACCTGCGCGGATGCAGCCGACTGACATCGCCGCTACAGCGCCGTGGATCACCAGCCCCGACTGGCTGGCGAACCCCGACGGTCCCCTGCCCGTGCTCGCCGCACGCGTCCACGCCAGCGGGTCTGTCCAGACAGCGCGGTTGCTGTTCGCCGATGCGATCACGATCCCCCGTCGTCGCGGCCCCCGACTCGTCGGTCTCGAGGGTGTGCTCGCCCTCGTCCTCACATCGCTTCAAGGGATCTCCATGTAATATGCAAGAGGCTCAGCAGGGTCCTGGTGAGATCTCCCGCAGGGCGTTGGGCGAGCCAGCCCGATTGGTAGCGTGAGTCGCATGAGCCTTGGACTCGTCCCCTCCCCCCGCCTCCTTCAGCCCGGTTCGGGCACGTTCGACCTACCCGTCGCGGTCGCCATCGACGGCAACGCACCTGATGCCGAGCGACTCGTGGCGATCCTCGCCCCCGGCACGGGGCTGCGCTGGGACGAGTCGGGCCCCAGCGCGGTCCGCCTGGTCCGTGGGGAGCTCGCGGAGCCAGGCTCGTACACACTCGTCGTCGATGAGTCTGGAGTGACGCTCTCGTACGGTGACGACGCTGGCCTCGTCTCCGCGATCGCGACCCTGCGGCAGCTCCTCCCAGCCTGGACCTTCGGCGCCGCCCCGCTTCCGGGCGCGACCCTGACCCTTCCGTACGTGCGGATCGAGGACGCCCCGCGGTTCGCGTGGCGAGGCCAGCACGTCGACGTGGCCCGGCACTTCCTGCCGCTGGACGCCCTCTACCGGCTGCTCGACACCATGCATCTGCACAAGCTGAACGTGCTGCATCTCCACCTGACCGATGACCAGGGCTGGCGGTTCCCGGTGACGTCGCTCCCGCGCCTGACGGAGGTGGCGTCGTGGCGGACGGAGACGAAGCCGTACTTCCTGGACACCGCCGACGGCACCCCGCACGGTGGCTACTACACCCACGACCAGCTCCGTGCGCTGGTCGGCTACGCGGCGGTGCGGGGCATCGACGTGATGCCCGAGGTGGACCTGCCCGGCCACGTTCGCGCGCTGCTCGCGGCCTACCCCGAGTACGGCGAGGGTGAGGTCGAGCCGGTCGCGACGGGCTACGGCGTGCTGACCAAGGTGCTGCACCTCACCGACGAGACGGTCGAGATGGTGAAGCGGATCGTTGACGAGCTGATCGAGGTGTTCCCGTCGCAGTACATCCATCTGGGCGGCGACGAGTGCCCCAAGGACCAGTGGCGGGCCAGCCAGGCGGCGGCTGCGCTGGCCGAGTCACGTGGGCTGGGGTCGGTTGACGACCTGCAGCGCTGGTTCACCGAGCAGATGTTGGACTACGTCACCTCGAAGGGCCGTACCCTCGCCGGCTGGGACGAGATCCTCGACGAGGGCCCTCTGCCCGGCGCCGTCGTGAACGCGTGGCGCGGGCCGGAGGAGGTCGCCCGTACGGCCGCGCAGGGCAACGACATGATCATCAGCAACTCCAGGCGGCTCTACTTCGACTACTACCAGTCGGCCGCCGACGAGGAGCCGATGGCCATCGGGCGGCTGATCACCTGGCAGGACGTTCTTGCGTACGAGCCGCTGGCCGATGTTCCCGAGGACCGGCACAACGTGGTTCGCGGTGTTCAGGGGCAGTTGTGGGCCGAGTACTTCGGCACGCCGACGTTGCTGGAGTACATGGCGCACCCGAGGCAGGCGGCGCTGGCGGAGATCGCCTGGTCGGGTTCAGGTGCTGATCCGGACGAGTTCGCCGCACGGCTTGAGGTCGACCTTGCTCGCCTGGATGCGCGCGGGATCTCGTACCGGCCTTTGAGCGGCCCGCACCCGTGGCAGCAGGGCGGTACGGGACGACTTGCGAGGCCTGTGGTTCACCGGGGCGAAGGGGCGATCAACCCGGAGGACAAGCTTCAGCAGTAGGGATGTTGGCTGCGACCGCTACGACGTGGCCCAGGGTCAGGAGTTGTAGCGCTGCTGGGTGGCGTCCAGACCTTGGGTGACGAGGCATTCGACCGCGTCGGCGGCTCGTTGTACCTCGATAGCGAGGTCCTCGGCCATGGTTTTCGGGAAGTCGGACAGGACGAAGTCGGCGGGGTCCTGGCGGCCGGGCGGGCGGCCGATGCCGACGCGAACCCGGTAGAAGTCGCCGGTACCGATCGACTTGCGGATCGACTTGAGGCCGTTGTGACCGTTGTCGCCCCCACCGAACTTGGTGCGGAGCTGGCCGAAGTCGATGTCGAGCTCGTCGTGCACCACGACCAGGTTGGCAGGGTTTACCTTGTAGTGCCCCATCACCTTCGCGGCGGGGCCACCGGACTCGTTCATGTACGTGCGGGTGCGCATCAGGATGACCTGGTGCAGGTCAGCGCCAACGGCTCCCGTACCGCCTGGTCCGATCTTGACCTCGGCCACGTCGGCGCGCATGAGCCGGTGAGTCGACAAGGCCGTACGGCCGCGCGACGCAAGCTCGGCGACCACCATTGCGCCGACGTTGTGCCGGTGAGATGCGTAGGTGGGGCCGGGATTCCCCAGCCCCACCACCAGCCAGACAGCCACGAGCGCGGACTACGCCTCGGTGGACTCGGCAGCGTCGCCGTCCTCCGCCGCAGCTTCGGCCACAGGCCCCTCGACCACATCGGTGGCATCCTCGACGGCCGCGTCGAGCTCGGCGTCGATCTGCTGCTGGGTCGGGGAGGCGTGCGCCGACAGCATCAGGTCGCCAGGCTCGCCCGGGAAGACCGCACCCTCGGGCAGCTTCAGGTCGGCCGCGGTGACGGTGTCGCCGACCTGCAGGCCGGTGACGTCGATCTCGATCTGGGCCGGGATGTTGGTCGCCGCGACCTCGAGGGTGATCGTCTGCTGGTCCATCACGACCATGACGTCGGAGATGGACTCACCGGTGGTGACCAGCGGCACCTGCACGGTCACCTTCTCGCCCTTGCGCACGATCACGAGGTCGATGTGCTCGACAGTGCCGCGGACGGGGTCACGCTGCACCTGCTTGGGCAGCGCGAGCTGCTCGTTGCCACCGTCGATGGTGATGGTGAGCAGCACGTTGGCCGTACGGAGCGCGAGCTGCGTCTCGTGGGCGGGCAGGCTGATGTGGACGGGGTCGGTGCCGTGGCCGTACATGACCGCGGGGACCTGCTGGGCGCGACGCAGCCGACGGGCTGCACCCTTGCCGAACTCGGAGCGCGACTCGGCGCTGAGCTTCACCTCTGACATGTGGATCTCCTCTTTCGTACCTTCGAAGCCAATGGCGCACACGTACGAGGGGGACCCTGTCGAATCACGGCCGACAGGTGGATCATGGACCCGGCTGTCGTCCCTCGCCGAGGCAACTGGGAGAGCCTATCCGACGCGCTGCCAGCGTGCGAATCAGACGTGTCCGGAGCCTTCGTGATCGGCCTGTGACCCGCAGGAGCCCGGCTAGGTTGCCCGCATGGGAAGCATCCACGTCCACGAGTTCATCACCCCTGACGGCATCATCGACGCCCCCGTCTGGACCATGCCGTACGGGTTCGACGAGCGGATGGGTGAGCGAAGCGGAGGGGTCGAGTGACGACGAAGAGCGGACCACTCGGCGGAGCGGCCCGCAGCGCCGCTGACAGGAGCGGAGCCCGAACGACCCGCGGCGAAGCCCGGGTCGCACGAGGGTGACGCGACGCGGAAGCGGCGCAAGATCAGACCGTGATGGTGAGGTTTGCGTGCCCGTGCAGCCGTCGGGCTGCCTCGGCGATCGAGCCGGAGACCGACGGGTAGACGGTGAAGCCGGTCGAGAACTGGTCGACCGTGATCCGTTCGGCGACCGCGACGGAGATGGCGTGGATCAGCTCGCTGGCGTGCGGGGCGACCACGACGCCGCCGACGATGATGCCGGTGATGGGCAGGCAGAAGAGCTTGACGAAGCCTTCCGTGATGTCCTGCATCTTGGCGCGGGCGTTGCCCCGTAGGGGCACCATCACGCCGACTGCGACGGAGACGCCGGAATCGACATCGGCCTGGGAGATGCCGACCGTGGCGATCTCGGGCGAGGTGAACACGTTGGACGAGACACGCTGCAGGTTCAGCGGCGAGACGGCGTCACCCAGGGAGTGCCACATGGCGATCCGACCCTGCATGGCCGCGACTGAGGCGAGCGGGAAGACGCCGGTGACGTCGCCAGCCGCGTACACACCTCGGGCAGACGTACGGGAGACGCGATCCACCTTGATGTAGCCACCCTCGACCTCGACGCCGGCTTCAGCCAGACCGAGTCCCTCCGTGTTGGGTACGGCGCCGACGGCCATCAGGCAGTGCGAGGCGTGGATCTCTTCACCCGAGGACAGGGTCACCACGACACCATCCCCGTCTCGTCGGACGGCCTTGGCTCGCGCCCGGGCCCGGATGTCGACGCCGCGGTCCTCGAACACATGCTGGATGACCCGGGCGGCCTCCTCGTCGTAGCCGGGCAGCACCATGTCACGCGAGGACACCAGGGTGACCTTGGCGCCGAGGGAGTTGTAGGCAGAGGCGAACTCCGCACCGGTCACCCCGGAGCCCACGACCACAAGGTGCTCCGGCAGGTCATCGAGCTCGTACACCTGCTTCCAGGTGAGGATCCGCTCCCCATCGGGCAGCGCATCGGGCAGCTCTCGGGGGCGAGTGCCCGTGGCGATCAGGGTTATCTGGGCTGGGAGCCGCTCGTCGCCGTCAGCCGTCGTCGCGATGACTGCCTCCGTGCCGTCCAGCCGGCCGGTCCCCTGGATGATCCGCACGTTGTTGGCCAGCAGCGTGGCGCGGATGTCAGCCGACTGTGCGGCAGCCAGCTCGACCACCCGGCGATGCACCGCGTCGAGGTCGACCCGGACACCGTCGGTGAGCAGGCCCAGCGTCGCCGCCGACTGCATCTGCGCCATCACCTCGGCCGTGGCGATCAGAGTCTTGGACGGTACGCAGTCGGTCAGCACCGCAGCGCCGCCAAGCCCCTCGCGCTCGATGAGCGTCACGTCTCCCCCGAGCTGGGATGCCACGAGTGCTGCCTCGTATCCGCCAGGTCCGCCGCCGATGATCACCACGCTGGTCACGCGCCCATCCTTCCAGCGTTGGGACGACGACGCACCCTTGGCCGGACCATCGGCCTCGAGCCGGGGCTAGGCTGCCGGAATGCCCCGCCTTCGCCGCAGTGCCGTGATCGCCGCCGTCATCGCCAGCGTGCTGGTCGCGGTCGGCATCTGGATGGTGGTGGCTGGCTGGCCGATGGAGACCGCCGCCCAGAACGCGCTGATCGACCTGGCCCAGCTGCCGATGTCGGCTGCCGTGTTGGTCGCGATCGCGGAGATGACGTACGAGCGGCGGCTGTGGGTGCGCAAGCCGGTCGGGCGGTTCGCTGCGGTGTTCGGGCCCGGCGCGGCACTCTTTCTGATCGGTGTGGTGATGCTGGTGGTGGCGTTCGCGCTCCCGGCTCGGCACCTGGTCGGGACGGCGCAGGCCCTGATCTGGACGGGGCTGGGCGTCGCGTTCCTCTATCTCGCGATCGACTCCGTACGGCGCGAGTTCAGTGCGAACCCGCTTGACCTCGCCGCCGCCGATCCTGACGACGAGCTCGACGGGTTCTGGCTCGACGACGAGGACGAAGGCGATGACGACGAGAACAACCCCCAGGATGTCGATCCCGGCAGCGAGGGTGACGAGGTTCACATGGGTGACTACGGCTCGTACCAGGCCCCGCGACTGCTGAGCCAGAGCCCGCAGCCCGAGACCCGGCCAACCCAGCGGCCGTCCGAGACTCCACCCGCTCGCCTAGAGTGACCTCCGTGATCGACCTGACAGCCCTCACCACCGCCTGGCGCGCTCAGGACCCCGACAGGGACACGGTGGCCTTCCTCGACGACCTGACTGCCCGTGCGGAGGCAGGTGACCAGGCCGCCCGTACGGAGCTCGGCGAGGCGTTCGCGGGTCCCCTGACGTTCGGTACGGCCGGGCTCCGGGGGCCGCTGGGCGCAGGTCCGGCCCGGATGAACCGGGTCGTCGTCACCCAGGCGGCGGCGGGTTTCGCGCGCTGGCTGGCTGCCAACGGCCACGCTGGCGGCCGCGTGATCATCGGGTACGACGCCCGCTACAAGTCCGCCGACTTCGCCCGGGACACCGCTGAGATCTTCGCTGGCGCCGGCTTCGAGCCTCTGCTGGTCGGCGAGCCGACCCCGACTCCAGTGGTCGCCTTTGGGATCCGGCACTTCGACTGCGTCGCTGGCATCGTCGTCACAGCCAGCCACAACCCACCCCAGGACAACGGCTACAAGGTCTACCTGGGCGACGGCTCCCAGATCGTGCCGCCTGCCGACGGCGAGATAGCCGCGGAGATCGCCGAGGTCGCCCGTGAGTCGATCAAGCTGCTCCCCCGCTCCACCGACTACCGCACCCTGGGCGACGAGCTGGTCGCTGCCTATGTCGCCCACGCCGCCTCCCTGGTCCCCGCCAACGCGCCTCGCGAGGTCAGCTGGGTCTACACAGCCATGCACGGGGTCGGCGCCAACGTACTCGAGCGGGTGGCTGCCGCCGCAGGCTTCCCGGCACCGGTCGTCGTGCCTGAGCAGCACGACCCTGACCCAGAGTTCCCGACCGTCGCCTTCCCCAACCCGGAGGAGAAGGGCGCCATCGACCTGGCCGTCGCGCTCGCGGAACGGGAGTCGGTCGACGTCGTCATCGCCAACGATCCCGACGCCGACCGGTGTGCCGTCGCTGCCATCGTCGCTGGGCAGTGGCGGATGCTGACCGGCGACGAGCTGGGGTCGGTCCTCGCCGATGACGCCCTGTTCCGCGGCGTCGAGGGCGTGTTCGCCTGCTCGGTGGTGTCGTCGACCCTGCTGTCGCGGATGGCTGCGGCACATGGCAAGCCGTACGAGACGACCCTCACTGGCTTCAAGTGGATCGGCCGTGTGCAGGGGTTGGCGTACGGGTATGAGGAGGCGATCGGCTACTGCTGCGACCCCTCGTCGGTGCCCGACAAGGACGGCATCACGGCTGCCTTGCTCGTGCTCTCCCTCACGGCGCGGCTCAGGGCGGCCGGCCAGACCATCGCTGACCTGCTTGACGAGCTCGCTCGCACGTACGGGCTGCACTCCACCTCGCAGCTGTCCGTACGGGTGAAGGACCTCTCGCTGATCGCCGACGCGATGGCCAGGCTGCGCGCCAACCCGCCGGCGACACTGCTGGGTGAGCCGGTGACGGTGACCGACCTCGTCGGCGGCACACCCTCGCTGCCGCCGACCGACGCGGTCGAGCTCACCGGACCATCGCTGCATGTGGTCGCCAGGCCATCTGGCACCGAGCCGAAGCTGAAGTGCTATCTCGAGGTACGGGAGTCGCCGGCCGACTCCGAGGACCTGGTCGCCGCACGCACGCGGGCGGGCCAGCGACTGGCCCAGCTGCGAGCCGAGATGGCGGCTGCACTGGGAGTGGAGGACTGAGCCATGCCCCTGCTGTTCTGTGACCTCGACAACACGCTGATCGACCGGGCCGGCGCCTACGAGCGGTGGGCGACCCGGTACCTCGACGAGCATGGCCACGACCCTCGGCTGCTCGCCCAGATGGTGGAGATCGACGGCGACGGGCTGCGGCCCAAGCCGGACGTGGCCGAAGGGCTCCGAGAGCTGCTGTCCCTCTCAGAGGGCGAGCACGAGCACATCGTCGCCTCCCTGCGTGACGGCGTCGTGCACGAGCTGGTGCCCGACGAGGAGGTCGTCGATGCGCTCCGATCGGCCCGTTCCGAGGGCTGGATCGTGGTCATCGTGACCAACGGAGCCACCTACCAGCAGGAGCGCAAGATCATGCTGATGGGCCTTGACGAGGAGGTCGACGGCTGGGTGATCTCCGACCAGGTCGGCGTCGCCAAGCCTGATCCAGCGATCTTCACCATCGCCGCTCGTGAGGTCGACGTCGACGATCTGGAGGGCGCCTGGATGATCGGCGACACCGCAGCAGCCGACATCGCTGGCGCCGCGAACGCCGGTATCTCCTCGATCTGGCTGCACCGTGGCCGTACCTATCCCGATGACCAGCCCGAGCCCACCGCGCGGGCGGCCTCCTTGGCTGAGGCCGTCGAGATCGTCCTCGCCACCGACTGACTGACTGACCTCCCTACGATGCCGCCTATGGAACCCGCCCTCGTGCTGGTCGCCGGGGAGTCCGGCAGCGGCAAGTCGCACCTCGCGCGGATCTCAGGCTGCCCACGGTTCCGCCTCGACGAGTACTACCTCGACGGCGACGCACCGAACCTGCCGCAGGCCGGGTACGGGATCGACTGGGACCACCCGGACACCTGGGATGGCGTCGGCGCACTTGACGCGCTCGAGGAGCTGGTCCGGACGGGCCGCACGGTGACGCCCGAGTACGACATCTCGACCTCGAAGCGGATCGGGCGGCGCGAGATCCAGCTGCCCGACCCTGCGCCCGGTCGGCGGATCGTCATCGTGGCCGAGGGGATCTTCGCCCCGGAGATCGTCGAGCCGGCCCGCGCCCGCGGCCTGGAGGTGACTGGGATCTGGCTGTACCGGCCGCCACCGCTGATCTTCCTACTGCGGCTGGTCCGCGACCTCCGCCAGCACCGTAAGCCCCCGATCATGCTGCTCCGCCGGGGCCTCGCGCTGCTGCGGTCAGAGCCTGGCCGGCGCCGCCATGCCCAGGCCTTGGGCTGCACTAGCCTCACGATGACCGAGGCACGTCGCGAAGTCGAGAGGTTGGCCACATGTCCGTCACAGGAGCCCCCCAGGGCCACCAGCTCGTCCTGAGCCGACTCGTCGGTGGGTTTGCGGACCCACTGCGCGAGGTCGACCTCCTCAACCGTGACCAGCCGCTGAAGCCGTACCCACCGTTGCGACGGTGGCGCTACAACGCGGGCATCCGGCTGCTCATCTTCGTCCTGGCCACGCTCGTGATCTCGTTGGCCATCGGCCTGGCCGTCGGCCTGGCGCTGGCCCTGCTTCAGCCCGGAAAGACCCCGCAGTTCGACTCCATCGCCACGAACGCCCTTACCATCCCAGGGTTGGTTGCTGGCTACCTGCTTCTGACGATGTGGTGGGAGCAGCGCCGGACGGGCTCGATCATCCCTGAGGTCAGCCAGGCCGGCCTGTACGAGCTCACGCCCCGCCGAGCCGCTGGCCTGCTGTACGGCCTCGCCTGGGGTGTGGTCCTCCAGCTGGTCTGCGTGGGCATCCTGGCGATCGTCGGGGTCTACCAGGTGCACGGGTTCGACTGGTCGTACAACATCGTGCCAATGTTGCTCGGCGCAGGCTTCGGGGCAGCGATCAACGAGGAGATCCTCTTCCGCGGCATCCTCTACCGCCTCCTCGAAGACACGGTCGGCACCTGGGGCGCCATCGCGATCAGTGGACTGAGCTTCGGGTTGGTGCACCTGACCAACGACCACGCCACCCTGCAAGGGGCGTTGGCGATCGCGCTGGAGGCTGGCGTGCTGTTCGCCGCTCTCTACGCCCTCACCCGGTCGCTGTGGCTGGTGATGGGGCTCCACTTCGCTTGGAACATGGTGCAGGGACCGATCCTGGGCATCAATGTCTCGGGCACGAGCAGCGCTGGGTCGGGCTACATCCGCTCGACCTTGACCGGTCCGGACCTGCTCTCCGGTGGCGGCTTCGGGATGGAGGCATCCCTGGTGACGGTCGTGATCCTCACGGGAATCGCCATCTGGGCGATCGTCGTGCTCAGGCAGCGCGGCCTGGTCGTGGAACCATCCTGGATCCGGCGTCGCAGGCTGGCTGCCACTGCCCCGGTCGACCCCGTACAGTCCGACCCTCGGTAAGCGGTGGCTCAGCGTTCCGCCCTCCCCCATCAGACGAGGCCGAAACGCTGCCGCACCACGTGGCCAGCGCACCGGTTGGCCAGCCCCGGCTGGCTCCTTGGTCAGGCGACCGGCGCCCAGGCGGGTCCGGTCTCGCCGAGCTTGTCGTCGAGCTTGGCGAACAGCGGTGTCGGCTTCTGCAGGGGACGACCCACCTCGAGCGGTCGTGACTCCCAGACCGCCTGCTGGTTGGCGTAGTCGCCGGTCAGGATCGGGTACGAAGGCCCGCCCTCCTCGTCAACGGTGACCATCTCCGGCTGTGCGGCCCAGATCCCCGTGCCACCCAGCGCCTCATGCACCTTCTGCGCCGAGTGCGGCAGGAAGGGCGTCAGCAGTGTGTTGGCGTCCTGAACGACCTGGAGCGCGGTGTGCAGCACCGTGTCGCGCCGCTCGGGGTCGTCCTTCAGCTTCCACGGCTCGGAGTCGGAGATGTACTTGTTGGCCAGGGACACGACCTTCATCGCCTCCCCTGCTGCCAGCTTGAACCGGCAACGACCGAGCAGCTCGCCGACCGTCGTGAAGGCCTGCTTCGACGCTGCGAGCAACGCCTGGTCAGCCTCGGTCAGCGTGCCAGGACGAGGGATGGCGCCGACGTTCTTGTGGGCCATCGACACGGATCGGTTGACCAGGTTGCCCCACTCGTTGGCGAGCTCGAAGTTGGTGCGCCGCACGAACTCGTCCCAGGTGAAGTCGGTGTCCTGGTTCTCCGGGCCTGCGACGGCGATGAAGTAGCGCAGCGCATCCGGCCCGAACTCGCGGAGGAAGTCGCCGACGTAGATGGTGTGACCGCGCGACGTCGCGAGCTTGGAGCCCGACATGGTCAGGTATTCCGACGACACGATCTCGGTCGGCAGGTCGAGCTTCCCGTACGCCGACGGCTTGCCGCCCAGGGCACCCTCACCATTCGCGCCGAGCAGGATCGACGGCCAGATCACCGAGTGGAAGGTGATGTTGTCCTTGCCCATGAAGTAGTACGAGGCCGCCTCCGGGTTCTGCCACCACTTGCGCCAGGCGTCGGGGTCGCCCGAGCGACGAGCCCACTCGATCGACGCGGAGAGGTAGCCGATGACGGCGTCAAACCAGACGTAGATCCGCTTCATGGCGTTGTCGCGCCAGCCGTCGACAGGGATCGGGATGCCCCAGTCGAGGTCGCGGGTGACCGGCCGGGGACGGATCTCGGCGATCAGGTTCTGGCTGTACTTGAGCACGTTCGGTCGCCAGTCCTGGCGAGTCTGCAGCCACGAGCCGAGCGAGTCGGCGAGCGCGGGCAGGTCGAGGAAGAAGTGTTCGGTCTCGACGAACAGGGGCGTCTCGCCGTTCATCCGGGAGCGTGGGTTCTTCAGGTCCGTCGGGTCGAGCTGGCGGCCACAGTTGTCGCACTGGTCGCCGCGGGCACCCTCATCACCACAGAAGGGGCAGGTGCCCTCGATGTAGCGGTCGGGCAGGGTCCGGCCAGTCGAGGGAGAGATCGCGCCCATCTGCTTCTGGGCGACCACGTAGCCGTTCTCGTACAACGCCCGGAAGAGCTCCGACACGACCGCGTAGTGGTTGAGCGTGGTCGTGCGGGTGTACAGGTCATACGTCAGCCCCAGCTGCTGCAGATCGGAGGCGATCACCTGGTGGTACTTGTCGGCGGTCTGCCGAGGGGTGAGCCCCTCCTTGTCGGCTTGGACCTGGATCGCGGTGCCGTGCTCGTCGGTGCCCGAGACCATCAGCACGTCGTTGCCGATCATCCGCTGGTAGCGGCTGAAGACGTCGGACGGGACCCCGAACCCGGAGACGTGCCCGATGTGGCGCGGACCATTGGCGTACGGCCACGCGACGGCAGCCAGGACGTGCTTGTTCATGGAGGAAACCCTACTGGGCCTGTTCCGCCCTACCCGCCGTCTGCTCCGCCGCTGGTCCGCCGCCGAAGTACGGTGCCCCCGTGCAACCCACCTCCTGGCTGGCCCACGCCTCCGCCCGGCGTCCTGCCTCCGCACAGCTAGCGCCCCGAGGCGGCTTGGCCAGCGCCGCCCGCCGGGTGGGCGTGCTACCTCGACCACGCTGGCCGACCCGTCGCCCCGCCGCCTGGGTCATGGGTCCCTGCGGCAGGGTCCCCGCCCTCTGCTGCTGAGGGAGGCCCCCGACTGGGCCAGCCCTTCACGGCAGTGCCCGCCACGTCGGGCGACAACACGGCCGAAGCTGCAGGCCGCGTCGCGCTGATCAGAGACGCGCTTCGGGGTGGCCCGGGACGGCGGGACCTGAGGGCGTTCGCTGCGCGATCACGATGCCCGCGAGCATGAGGGCGCAGCCAACCATCTCCCGAGCATCCATCCGCTCCCCCAGCACGAGGATGCCGGCTGCCAGGGCGAACACCGCCTCGAGCGCCATGATCAGGGCGGCCGTCGACGGCTTGGTGTCGCGCTGGGCGAGCATCTGGAGCGTGAAGCCCACCCCGGTCGACAGCACCGCGGCGTAGAGCAGAGGGATCGCGGCCGCCATCGTGCCCACAAAGGGATCACGCTCGGTCACCAGGGCGAGGATCGTCGCGATCACCCCACAGGCCAGGAACTCGACGCAGGCCAGCCGGATGGGGTCGAGCGTGGAGGCGTACCGGTCGACGAGCAGGATCTGTACGGTCCACGCCACCGCGCAGGCGAGCACCAGGGTGTCGCCGAGGCTCATGGTGAACCCGTCCCGTACCGACAGCAGGTAGAGCCCAAGCGTCGCGAGCACCACGCCCACCCAGACCCATCGGCTGACCCGGTGCCCGATCGCCAGCCCGGCCAGGGGGACGAAGACCATGTAGAGGCTGGTGATGAAGCCAGCGTTGCCAGCAGTGGTGTATTCCAGGCCGAACTGCTGCAGGTACGACCCGAAGAACAGCGCCGTACCAATCACCGTGCCGGGCACGAGCGCCGTACGCCAGCGGTATCGCCCCTCGCTCAGGCTGAAACCCCGAGCCCGGTCGTACCAGGCGACCACCGGCAGCAGCACCAGCGCGCCGATCAGGTGGCGGACCCCGGTGAACGCGGCCGGCGGCATCACGGCAGCGCCGAGCCGCTGCGCCACGAAGGCCGACCCCCAGATCGCTGCGGCCGCCAGCAGCATCACGTTGGCTCGGGCGCGGCGGGTCACCTGAGCACCCTATGGCTCCCGTACGGCATCTGCTCTCGCCACAGCGGTGATGGACGCGCGGCGCCAGCACAGGTCACCGCAGACGCGTGACGACCACCTCGACGTCCATGGTGGCCACCCGGCCACCGGTGAAGATGCCCCGCAGCGGGCTGACGTCGGAGTAGTCCCGGCCGCGGCCGACGACGATGTGGTGGTCGCCCACGTCGCCAGCGTTCGTCGGATCGAGCCCGACCCAGCTGCCGACCCAGTACTCCACCCAGGCGTGCGACTCACCGCTGGTCGGCTCGCCGATCGCCGAGGACCGATCGGGCACCAGGTAGCCAGAGACGTAGCGGGCCGGCACTCCCCCGACCCGCAGGGCACCGATCAGCAGATGGGAGAGGTCCTGGCAGACGCCCGCCCCCTTCAGCCAGACCTCGGCGGCAGTGGTCTTCACGCTGGTGACACCCGGGAGGTACGTCACACGCCCGTCAACCAGGGCATGAACCGCGTCGACGAGGTCGGCCGGCGTGGCGGCGGTCTCGGCCAGCTCAGCGACGAGCCCGGTGAGCTCGTCGGCGGCGGCGACCAGCGGCCTCGGGGTCAGGTACTCGGCCAGGTCGCTCTGCAGCCGGTCAGACCGCAGCGTGTCCCAGCTGGCCGTCTGGTCCCGGTCGCGGGGCCGGTGCACGTCGACCGTGCTGGCCGAGACGACCCGGAGCTCCTCGTGGCGCTCGTGCACCTCGAACCCGGTCACTGTCGTCCCCCAGTGGTCCACGTAGGTGTGCGACCAGGCGGCGGGGGTGATGTCGAGCCGGGCCGAGAGCACCGACTGCTCCCGGTCCGACACCGGGGTCATCCGCGCCTCGTTGTACGACGAGGTGGCGCCGCCCTCGTACCGGTAGCCGGTGCTGTGCACGACACGCAAGGTCTCGCTCACGATCCCCCTCCACTCCACGAGGGGGAGGCTGCTCCCGTGAAGTACCGACTGGTGATGGCCGCGTCGGTCGCGACGCAGACCTGCTGGAGGGTGGCCAGCCGCTCCGGCAACGCATCGAGCACCTCGCTCAGGCTGTGGTACTCGAGCTCAGCCCGTACGCGACCCAGCAGCCGGGTCGCCTGACTCTCGAAGCCGCTGCGCCGGTCGTCCGGCTCGAGCGCCGCCAGGGCATCCAGGGCCAGGGTCAGACAGTGCACAACCGACCTCGGGAACAGCCGGTCGAGCAGCAGGAACTCCGCCGCCTCGCGGTCAAGGGTCACGCCATGGCTGCGGCGGAACGCGTGCAGCGCCCCGCTGGCCCGCAGCGCGGTGTTCCACGCGTTGCCCGAACGCCGCGTCACCGCGGCCCACAGCATCAGCCGCGCCGTCATGTCGATCCGCTCCACGCTGCGCCCCAGCTGGAGGAACAGCCAGCCCTCGTCGTGGCTCATCGTGGTGTCGGCGATGCCGGCGATCAGCACGCAACGCTCCCGCACGTAGGCGAGGCCCGTGGTCGGCCGGGCCGTGCGCAGCTGACCTGCCCGGAGCGCGTTCCAGGTCGTGTTCAGCCCCTCCCACATCTCCGGCGGGACGGTCTCACGCGCACGACGAGCCGACTCACGCGCACCTGACAGCGACGAGGTCACCGAGCAGGCTGACCGCGGATCATGCAGCAGGGCCTCAAGCACGTCTCGCGGAGTCGGCGGCGTGTCGCCTATCGGCACCCCGAGCACGGTCATCAGCGTGGTGGCCGACTCGGTGACGTCCATCCCGGGGTCGTTGACGACGAGCTGGAGGTGCACGTCGAGGATCCTGCTGGTGTCCTCGGCGCGCTCCAGGTAACGCCCGATCCAGTAGAGCGACTCGGCGATGCGGCTCAGCATGGCGCCTCCTCAGCGTGTGCCTGCCGGTGCTGCTGTTGCTGCTCCTGCTGAGGGGTGTGCTCCGTACGGAGATGGTGGTCGGGCTGGACCACAAGACCCACCGCATCGGGGATCGCCGCCGGAGCGAGATCCTCCGGGGTGTCCACTGCCCCGTCGGCGAGCACCCACGTGTCCTTGGAACCGCCACCCTGGCTCGAGTTCACGATCAGCTCGCCTTCCGGCAGCGCGACCCGGGTCAGTCCGCCGGGCAGCACCCAGACCTCGCTGCCATCGTTCACGGCGAACGGGCGCAGGTCGACGTGGCGCGGTGCGAGGCGGCCATCGATCATCGTGGGCACCGTCGAGAGCTGGACGACCGGCTGCGCGATCCAGCCTCGAGGATCAGCCAGGATCCGTTCCCGCAGCTGGTCGAGCTGCGCGCGGGTGCTGGCTGGCCCGATCACGATGCCCTTGCCGCCTG
>DAOOHL010000023.1:0-17816 GCA_035416185.1 Propionibacteriaceae bacterium
ACCGCAGACCTTCTCCTTACCATGGAGACGCTCTGCCGACTGAGCTATAGGGGCCAGCCGCCGGATCACCATACACGACACGTCGCGGCGCGCGCGAATCGATAGTGCTGGGACGGGCGCCGGGAATGACAAGGTCCCCGCGACGAGAGTCACGGGGACCAGATCCACGACCGAAGTCGGGTGATGTGGCAGGTGTAGGGTTCGAACCTACGTAGGCGATGCCGACGGTTTTACAGACCGCTCCCTTTGGCCACTCGGGCAACCTGCCGTGCTGCTGTCAAGGCTAAGCCGCTCCACCAGCGCGTGAAACCATAGCAGCCCAAGCCCGCCCGAGACCAACCGATACCAGGGGTACGGGACCGTCTGTACCACCACACGGTGCGCCAACACCACTAGGGTGGTGGCCTGCCCGGCGGTGCCGGCGCCGTACCTTCGAAGGAGCCTCGACCCATGGCCACTCCCCACATCAGCGCTGAGCCTGGACAGATCGCGCCGCTGGTCCTCATGCCCGGCGACCCGCGCCGCGCCGAGAAGATCGCCGCTGACTTCCTCGACTCCCCTGCGAAGGTCTCCGACGTGCGCGGCATCGCCTGCTACACCGGCACCTATGAGGGCACGCCGATGAGCGTGATGGCCTCCGGGATGGGTCTGCCGTCGCTGTCGATCTACGCGACCGAGCTGTACCGCTTCTACGGTGTTCAGCGGATCGTCCGGGTCGGCACCTGCGGCGCCTACCTCGACTCGGTCAAGGTGCGCGACGTGATCATCGCCTCCGCGGCCCACACCAATTCGTCGGTGGTCAACCTGCTCGTGCCGGGCGTGACCGTCTCCCTCGCGCCGAGCCCGACCCTGCTCCGCGGCGCCATGAACGCGGCCGATGCGCTCCAGTCGGACCAGGGCATCCACGTCGGCCCGGTTCTGGCGAGCGACCACTTCTACCTGTACAACCCCGAGACGGTCGCCAAGCTCGAGTCGATCGGCACCCTCGCGGTCGAGATGGAGGCCGCTGGCCTGTACTCGGTCGCGATGCTGGAGGGCAAGGAGGCGCTGGTCGTGCTGACCGTGTCCGACCACCTCAAGGGTGGCGGCGAGGACCTCACTGCTGAGCAGCGCGAAGACTGCTACCGCTCCATGGTGAAGGTGGCTGCGGGCGCGCTGCTGGCCTGAGGTCGCCTGTCATCATCACAGTCTGGTTGCGACCTGCCACATCGCCTTGACAGGCAGCAAGAGGGCCACTTTGATCAGTGCGGTGGTGCGGCGCCGGGCCGTGTCGAGACCCAGGGGGCGCGATGCGTGGGCGAGTAGTGGTCGTGGGGAGTGCGAACCTCGACCTGGTCACCGTGACGCCGACCTTGCCCGTTCCCGGCGAGACGGTGTTGGCGACGTCCTACCGTGAGCTGCCAGGCGGCAAGGGCTCGAACCAGGCCACGGCCGCCGCCCGGATGGGCGCAGACGTGTCGTTCGTCGGGCGCCGTGGTGCGGACGCGGCGGGCAACATCCTGACCGACGCGCTGACCGTCGAGGGCATCGATGTCACCCACTTCGCGGTCGCCGACGGTCCCACCGGGCGTGCCCTGGTC
Organism: Propionibacteriaceae bacterium; assembly: GCA_035416185.1. Taxonomy (GTDB): domain Bacteria; phylum Actinomycetota; class Actinomycetes; order Propionibacteriales; family Propionibacteriaceae; genus JBHAES01. The sequence continues at coordinate 1,581 of DAOOHL010000023.1, forward strand.
ATGGTTGATGACGCGGCCGAGAACTCGATCATCGTGGTGCAGGGCACCAATGCTCTGGTCACCCCCGAGGCAGTCGACGAGGCAGCTGCTCTGATCGCCGATGCGCGGGTGGTCGTCTGCCAGCTGGAAGTGCCGGTCGCGACCGTGTTGGCGGCCGCCCGTACGACGACGGGCACCTTCGTGCTCAACCCCGCCCCCGCCCAGCACCTGCCTGAGGAACTGCTTGCCGCGGTCTCCGTACTCGTCGTGAACGAGACCGAGTACGAGACTGTCCTCGGCTCGCCGATCCCAGACGACCTGAGCGAGATCGCTGACGTCGCAGGACGGCCCGGCATGCCGGAGACCGTCGTCGCCACGCTCGGCTCCCGCGGGGCGGCCGTGTGCCACCAGGGCACCGTCACCGTGGTCGCACCACCCACGGTGGAAGTCGTCGATACCACCGGCGCCGGCGACACGTTCGTCGGCGCTCTCGCGGCTGAGCTCGCCGCCGGGCTCGACCTCGCCCAAGCGGCGCGCCATGCGGTCACGGCCGCATCCCTGTCCACCCGCAGCCTCGGCGCGACGCAGGGCATGCCCCGCCGCGACGAGGTCGTCGACGTGGCCCCACCATCGTCGGAGTCGGTCACGAGCCGGCCCCGCGGCAACCATCAGGTCGGTACCCCGACCGAAGCATGACAAGGAGAATCATGGATCGCAGGACTCTGCTCGGGCTCGGCGCCGCTGGCGCTGCCGGGCTGCTCGCCGCTGGCTGCTCGTCGTCGACGACCGGTGGCACGCCGGCTGGCTCGGCCGCCCCGGCAGCCTCAGGCTCCGCTGCAGGCGGCAAGAAGCTGTCCGTCGTCAGCGTCGTCAATGGCCCCCTCGGTGATGCCAGCTTCTTCGATGACGCTGAGCGTGGCATCCAGAAGCTGAAGGCCTCGGGCCACACCACCCAGACCGTCCAGTCCGAGGCCAACAACCCGGCCCAGTGGAAGACCAACGTCGAGTCTGTCTCGACGGGCAAGTGGGACATCGTTGTCGTCGGCTCGTCGCAGATGGTCGACATCGTGGACGGTGCGGCGAAGAAGTTCCCGAACCAGAAGTTCATCATCTACGACGACGCTCCCAAGGCGATCCCCACCAACCTCGCATCGATCCAGTTCAAGCAGAACGAGGGCTCGTTCCTGGCTGGCGCACTCGCAGCGCTGGTTGTCACGAACAAGGACAAGTTCCCCAACGCGACCGGCAACGCGAAGACCATCGGCCTCGTCGGCGGCATGGACATCCCGGTCATCAACGACTTCGTGGCCGGCTACAAGAAGGGTGCCGAGTCGGTTGACCCCTCGGTCCAGGTCAAGGTCAGCTACGTCGGCAACTTCACCGACGCCCAGAAGGGCTACGACCAGGCCAAGGCCATGTTCGACCAGGGCGCGGATGTTGTGTACCAGGTCGCAGGTGGTGCTGGCATTGGCGTGCTGAAGGCCGCCAAGGAGGCCAAGCGCTACGCCATCGGTGTTGACTCCAACCAGAACGAGCTGCAGCCGGGCTTCATCCTCGCGTCGATGCTGAAGAACATCGGCGAGGCCATCGTCACCGCCGCGGAGGCCGCCGATGCCGGGAAGCTGGAGTACGGGAAGGTCACCTCGTACGGTCTGGCCAACAAGGGCGTGGGGCTGACGTTCGAGAAGAACGGCAACCTGGTTCCGGCCGACATGCAGGCCAAGATCAACGACCTCGCCACCCAGGTCGCCAGCGGGAAGATCGTCGTACCGATCGCTCCGCGCTGAACCCAAGCCGACGGCCCTCGGTCTCAGACCGGGGGCCGTTGGCCTACCCCCACCACGGCACCGCGATGGCGCGGTAGCCTCAGGCATTGTCCTGACCAGGACATTCACTCGACGACGAGGGACACGTGAACGCTCCGCTGCTGCAGCTCATCGGGCTGACGAAGACGTTCGGCTCGAAGGTGGCCAACGACAACATCGACCTGGTCGTTCAGGCCGGCAAGGTCCACGCGATCGTGGGTGAGAACGGCGCCGGCAAGACGACCCTGATGTCACTCATCAATGGCACCGGCGTCCCTGACTCGGGCCAGATCCTGTTCGACGGCAAGCCGGTGAGGATCACCAGCCCGAAGCAGGCCGACGCGCTCGGCATCGGCATGGTGTTCCAGCACTTCAAGCTCGTCGGGTCGCTGTCCGTGGCTGCCAACGTCTTCCTGGGCCGGGAGAAGGTCCACGGCCTGGTGCTCGACCAGAAGGGCATGGAGGCCGAGGTACGTCGGTTGTCGGAGCAGTTCGGCCTCGAGGTCGACCCCACCGAGATCACCCGCGACCTGAGCGTCGGCGAGGCCCAGCGGGTTGAGGTGCTCAAGGCACTCAGCCATGAGACCCGGCTGCTGATCCTCGACGAGCCCACCGCCGTGCTGACCCCGCAGGAGACCGACGACATGTTCGTCGTCATCCGGGACCTGGCCAAGCAGGGCGTCGCGGTCGTGTTCATCTCCCACAAGCTCGACGAGGTGCTCGCCATCGCCGATGAGGTGACGGTGATCCGTGACGGCCGCTCCATCGCGACGCTGCCCGCAGCGGGCCTGTCCAAGGCGGACATCGCCTCGATGATGGTGGGCCGCGAGGTGCTGCTGCGCATCGAGCACACCCCCGCCAACCCCGGCGACGAGGTGCTGCGCGTCGACGACCTGGTGGTGGTCGACGAGCGCGGCATCACCACCGTCAACCACCTGAGCCTGTCGGTCCGGGCAGGCGAGATCGTCGGCATCGCCGGCGTCGAGGGCAACGGCCAGTCGGAGCTCACCGCGGTCGTCGCAGGCATGCTCAAGCCCAACAGCGGCTCTGTGACCCTCAAGGGCGCTGACATGACCACCGCTTCGGTACGGCAGCGTCGCGACGCCGGACTGGCCTACATCCCCGAGGACCGCCATCACGTCGGTACGGCGCCGAAGCTCAGCCTCGCCGAGAACGTCGGCGCGACCCACCTCGTACCGCCAGTGGCGACGAACGGCTGGATCTCCACTACCTCGTTGCGGGCCCTGGCCGACGCACTGATCGCCAAGTTCGACATCCGTGGTGCCCACGCGGGCACACCGGTCGGGTCGCTCTCGGGCGGCAACATGCAGAAGGTCGTGATCGCGCGCGAGTTCGAGTCCGACCCCACCGTCCTGGTGGTATCGCAGCCCACCCGCGGTGTCGACGTCGGAGCGATGGAGTTCGTTCACAACGCCCTGGTGGCCGCGCGCGACCGCGGCGCGGGTGTGCTGCTGGTCTCAGCCGACCTCAACGAGGTGATGAGCCTGTCGGACCGGCTGCTGGTGATGCATCGCGGTCACATCATCTCCGAGTTCACCCAGGAGACCATGTCGGAGACAGCAGTCGGCCTCGCCATGGCTGGCGTCGACGTTGACGACGATGCGGTTGCCCTCGCCGAGCAGAAGCGGGCCGAGAAGGCCGCTCTGGTCTCCCGTGACCTGGAGGTGGCACACGAGGCCGACCCGGCGATCTCCCGTGACGCCATCGCCGACACGGTCGCCTCCGCAGCCGCTGAGGTGTCTGACGCGGCCGCCGAGCCCGTCGTCACCGCCGAGGTCGCTGAGCCGGTCGACCTCGCCGCCGTGGCCCGTGATACCCAGCGCCGCGGGCCGAGCGGTCGCGAGGTCTGGCAGACCTTGATCAAGGGAGCAGTGCAGCCGCTGGCTGCCCTGGCGGCTGCTCTTCTCGTGGGTGCCGTCATCATCGTGCTGCTGGGCAAGGATCCGGTCTCTGCCTACATCGAGCTCTTCTTCGGCAGCCTGACCACACCGTACGGGATCGGTGCCCTCGTCTCGCAGGCCATCCCGCTGCTGGTGCTGGCGGCGTCGGTGATCATCAGCTTCCGCGCCGGCTTCTTCAACATCGGCGGCGAGGGACAGCTCTACATGGGCGCGTTCTTCGCCTCCATCTCCGCGATCGCGGTCAAGGACTCCGTACCCGCGTTCGTGACGATCCTGGTCGCAATCGTGGTCGGCACCTTCGCGGGCATGCTGTGGGGCCTGCTGCCCGGCTGGCTGCTGGCCATGTGGAACGCCAACATCATCGTCACCACCCTGATGCTGTCGACCATCGCGATCCTGTTCACCGCCTTCATGGTGTCGCCTGGCCGCTTCCTCGACCCGAGTGTCGGCACCAACGCGACGCGGCAGCTCAACCCCGACAACTTGCTGCCGGTGCTGTCACCGGAGTACGGGATCGGGCTCGACCTGTTCCTCGCGCTCGCCGTCGCGATCGTTCTCGGCCTGATCCTGACCCGGTCGACGTGGGGCCTCAAGGTGCGCGAGCTGGGCGAGATGAACCGCTTCGCCGAATACACCGGCGTGAACCCGAAGTCGATGTCGATGCAGGTGATGGCGCTCTCCGGCGCTGTCGCGGGCTTCGCTGGCGCGTTGTTCATCCTGGGTCAGAACTCGCAGGGCGGCCGCTTCCTCCAGACGTTCTCGCCGGGGTACGGGTTCCTCGCCCTGACCGTCGCCCTGCTCGCCAGGCTGAACCCGTGGGCGTCGATCGCCACTGCGTTCTTCTACGCCAACATGATGGCCGGCGCGAACCAGATGCAGATCAACGCTGGTGTGCCGTACCAGGTGCAGCTGATCTTGCAGGCCCTGATCATTCTCACCGTCACCGCCACTGTGATCGCAGTGAGATTCAAGAAGCGTCCGACGACGACCTCCCCGCCGAGTCCCGCGGCCACCCTGCCGCCGCCTGCGCCGACCAAGACCCAGACCGCCGCCACCGAAGGGACCGCAGCATGAGCGACATCCTGATGCAGATGCTCAGCCTCGGCTTCCTCGGCGTCGTGCTGCTGAAGACCACCCCGCTGCTCTTCGCGGCGATCGGTGGCGCCTTTACCCAGCAGGCCGACATCCTCAACATCGGCCTCGAAGGCATGATGCTGATCGCCGCGTTCACGGCCATCTGGGCTGGCTCGTCGGCCAAGAACTGGGTCGTGGGCGTCCTGGCCGCCGTGCTGTCGTCGATCCTGATCTCGCTGCTGTACGCCGTGATGACCCTGCTGTTGAAGGCTGACTTCATCGTGGTCGGCATCGGCATCAACCTGTTGGCCGCTGGGGCAAGTGTGCTGATCATGCTGATCGTCTTCGGCAGCCCAGGCGCCACTCCGCCCACCGCCACGATGGAGCTACCGAAGTGGCTGGGCCAGACGCCCTTGGTCTACCTGGGGCTGCTGAGCGTGGCTGTGTTCTGGTTCGTGCTCTACAAGACCCCCTTCGGAGTGCACCTGCGAGCGGTCGGCCAGGATCTGCCGGCCGCCACGGCTGCCGGCATCAACGGCACCAGGGTGAAGTTCATCTCGATCCTCGTCTGCGGCGTTCTGTGCGGCCTCGGCGGGGCGCAGCTGTCGATGGCGACGCTCGGCTCCTTCACCGCTGGCATGACCTCAGGTCGCGGCTTCATCGCTGTCGCCGCCCTCACCGCTGGCCGGGCTCGTCCCGTACCCACCCTGATCTGGGCTCTCGTGTTCGGCCTCACCGAGGCGTTCGCCGACCTGCTCAACGTCAGGGGCGTCAACTCCAACCTCGCCAACATGACCCCGTACGTGATCACGATCGTCGCCCTCACCGTGGCGGCGATGGAGCTCGGCAAGAAGCGCCGGGTCCGTACGGCTGCGGCCCGCGCCGCAGCGACCGCCTGAAAGGACCTCTATGCCCACCCGCATCATCATCGACACTGACCCCGGCATCGACGATGCCATCGCGATCGCGCTGGCATTCGCGAGCCCTGAGGTCGAGGTGCTCGGCATCACGACCGTCGGCGGCAACACCGGTCTGGAGAACACGACCGGCAACGCTCTGCGCCTGCTCCACCTGCTGCAGCGCGACGACGTTCCGGTCGGGGCGGGCGCCGGTCGGGCGATCGCGTTCGATCAGGACCTTGGTGACCCGTCGATCCACGGCCAACACGGGCTGGGTGGCGTGGCGCTGGCGGAGGCTCCCCGCGCGGCCGACCCTCGCGGCGCCCTCGGGGTGCTGGTCGACCTGATCGAGGGTTCGGCCGAGCCGGTCACGCTGGTCGCGATCGGGCCGCTCACCAACGTTGCGCTCCTCGCGGCGACCCGGCCGGATGTGTACGGGAAGCTCGAGCGGCTCGTGATCATGGGCGGCGGCGTACGGATCACCGGCAACCACACCCCCACTGGCGAGTTCAACATCTGGTTCGACCCAGAGTCGGCAGCCCGGGTCTTCCAGGCCGGGGTGCCGGTGACCATGGTCGGGCTCGACGTGACCCACAAGGCCCTCTTCGCCGGGTCCGACTGGAACCCCCTGCGGGGGGCTGATGCCGGCCCGCTGGCGAAGGCGATCACCGGGATGGTCGACTTCTACGGCACCTACTACCTCTCGCAGTACGGCAGCGACGCGACCGCGCAGCATGACTCGCTCGCGATCGCGGCGGTGATCAAGCCCGAGCTGATCTCCACCCAGCACTGCTGGGTCGGCGTGGAGTGCGCCGGCCAGCTCACCCGAGGCATGACCGTTGCCGACCTGAAGGACGTTTGGGGCCACCCCGCCAACACGGATGTGGCCCTCGACGTCGATGTGCCGGGGTTCATCGAACTGCTGGTTGGTCGCATCGCCGAGCTCGACGCTCTGCTGCGCTGATCTCCGTAAGGACAACCATGACGATCCACGTGCATCCAGAGGTTGACGTAGCCGTACGGGACGGGCGTCCCGTCGTGGCGCTCGAGTCGACGATCATCACCCATGGCCTGCCACGGCCGCGGAACCTGGCCATCGCCAGGGATGCCGAGGCGGTGCTGCGCGAACGCGGCGTCGTCCCGGCCACCGTCGGGGTGGTCGAGGGCCGGGTCACCGTCGGGCTGACTGACGACGAGCTCGCCGCGCTCGCGAGCGACGACGATGCGGTGAAGTGCAGCATCCGCGACCTGCCGATGGCCGTGGCGGCCGGTCGTTCGGGCGGTACGACGGTCGCAGCGACTGCTCTGCTTGCCCATCAGGCCGGGATCCGGGTCTTCCCGACCGGTGGGCTGGGGGGCGTGCACCGGGGTGCGACGGAGACGTACGACGAGTCAGCCGACCTCGTCGCTCTCAGCCAGATCCCGATCGTGATGGTCTCCGCTGGGGTGAAGTCGATCCTCGACATCGGCGCCACCCTGGAGCGCCTCGAGACCCTGAACGTGGGTGTCGTCGGGTTCCGTACGGACCGCTTCCCCGGCTTCTACATCGCTGACTCCGGGTACGGGCTGGACCACCGGTGCGACAGCCCCCAGGAGGTTGCTGCGGTGGCCCGGGCGCGCGACGATCTCGGCCTGACCAGTGCGATTGTCGTCGCCAACCCGGTGGCGACCGAGCACCAGCTCGACGCCGACCTGCACGACCGCGTGCTGCGCGAGGCCCTCGCTGCCGCCGACGCGGCCGGGATCCGCGGGCACGACACCACGCCGTACCTGCTCGAGTACTTCCACACCGCGACCGGCGGCGCCTCGGAGTCCACCAACGTGCACATCTACCTCGGCAACGTGGCACTCGGCGGCGAGATCGCGGTCGCCCTGCGATGACGCCCACACTGGCGGTGATGGGCGACCTGCTCGAGGATGTCGTCGTCTGGCTGCATGAGCCCCTCGCCGTCGGCACTGACTGCAGCGGCGAAATCCACCGTACGCGCGGCGGGTCAGCCGCGAACGTGGCCGCTGCCGCAGCAACACTGGCGGCGGGCGAGGTCGCCGTACGGTTCCTCGGCTGCGTCGGTCCGGACGCCGCCGGCGACGCGCTGGTCGCTGAGCTGGTGGGCCGCGGGGTCGACGTCCGGGTGCAGCGGCGAGGCACCACCGGGGCCGTCGTGATCCTGGTGGACTCCTCCGGTGAGCGGACCATGATCCCCAACCGGATGGCTTCGGGACTCCTCGAACGGGTTGATGACGACTGGCTTGACGAGGTGGACCTGTTCCACGTTCCGGCGTACGGGTTCTGCGCCGAGCCGGTCGGCACCACGGCCATCGATGCTCTGCGCCGAGTCAGGGCCGCTGGCGGGGTGACGTCGATCGACGCGTCGAGCGTGGGGATGCTGGAGTCGTGGGGGCGCGACCGGATCATCGCCCTGCTCGCCGACCTGGCGCCCGATCATCTGCTGGCCAACGCCGATGAGGCGGAGTTCTTGAGGCTCCTGGACCAGCCAGGGTGGGCCGCCCGTACGACGCTCGTCGTGAAGCGTGGGGCCGCCGCCACCCTGGTCATCGTCCCTGGCGACGAGCCCGTCGAGGTGCCCGTGTCGCCCGTACCCGATGTGCTCGACAGCACCGGGGCAGGCGACGCCTTCGCGGCTGGCTACCTGACCGCGGTGCTGCAGGGCAACACGCCCGAAGCCGCCGCGGCGGCGGGGAACGTGGCTGGCGGGTTGGCGCTCAGCCGACCTGGCGCGCTCTGACGGCCGGGAATCGCCAACACCGGGCAGAATGGCCCTTTGGATCCGCGTGAGCAGGTGAACAGGAAGGCATGGCATGGCAGCCGAGAGCTCGTTCGACATCGTCAGCAAGCTGGACTCGCATGAGGTCGACAACGCGATCAACCAGGCGGTGAAGGAGGTCGGGCAGCGGTTCGACTTCAAGAACACCGACTCGTCGATCGTGAAGAAGGGCGACACCATCGAACTGGAGTCGGTCTCCGAGGAGCGGATCGCCGCCGTCCTCGACGTGCTGCGCAGCAAGCTGGCTCGCCGCAACGTGGACCTCAAGGCCCTCGATGCCGGCGACCCGCGGATCTCCGGCAAGCGCTGGCGTCAGACCGTCACCCTCGCGGAGGGCATCTCGCAGGAGAACGCCAAGAAGATCACCGCGCTCGTGCGGGCTGAGGGGCCCAAGGGCGTGAAGGCGCTGATCCAGGGGGACGAGCTGCGCGTGTCGTCGAAGTCGCGCGATGAGCTGCAGACCGTCCAGGCTCTGATCAAGAAGGCCGACTTCGACTTCGCGGTGCAGTTCGTCAACTACCGCTAGCCACGCGGCAACCCAGCTGGCCTGCGCTCGCGAACATCACCGAGGAGCGCGCAGGTAGGCTGTCCGCGCCCTTCTCCGACCGACGCCTCAAGGACACTGGTGACCCTCGCCTTCACAGCCTTCGTGCTGGTCATGTCGCTCTACATGGTGCGTCGGTTGGTCTGGGCCAACCGGATCACTGGGCGGTGGCGTTGGATCGTCGCCGCGGTCACCGTGGCTCTGGCTGGCTGGGCGGGGTTTTCCGGCGGCGTCGCGCGGGTTGCTGACCCGGCTGCGCTGCGCTGGTTCGCCTTCCCGGGGCTGGTGCTGCTCGGCTTCCTGATGTATCTCCTGCTGGGGCTGCTGGTCACCGGCCTGGTCAGCCTCGTGCTGCGGTTCGTCGACCGACGAGAGCCGACTCCCGAGGCCGGCCTGCCTCGCCGCGTGGTCTGGACGAGGCGACTCACGGTCGTCTCGCTCATCGTGGCCGTCGTGGTGACGGGGTACGGGCGGTGGATGTCGGCGCACCCGACGGTGAACGACTACACCTACACCTCCGGCCAGCTACCTGCCGAGTTCGACGGATTCAAGGTGGCGTTCCTGTCGGATGTGCACCTGGGGCCAGCGATCGACGGGCCGTTCCTGCGCAAGGTCGTCGCTGACGTCAACGCTGCCAAGCCTGATCTGGTCATCCTCGGCGGCGACTTCGCTGACGGCTCCGTCACCTCGCTGGCCGGGGACATCGAGCCGCTGCGTGACCTTCGGGCGACCTATGGCGTGGTGGGCGTCTCTGGCAATCACGAGTTCTACTCCGGAGCCCCCGAGTGGCTGGCCTACTGGCGATCCCTCGGCGTGAACGTGCTTGACAACGACGTGGTCGTGATCACCCGCGGCACCGCGAGTATCGACATCATCGGCGTCAACGACCGCAACGGTCAGCCGCCGCACGTTGAGGACCTCCGGGCTGCGCTGGGCAAGCTGGAGGGCAAGTACGGGATCAATGTCGCCGACACGGGACGCTTCCGTCTGCTCGCCGCGCACCAGCCCCGTCAGGCACTGACCGGGGACAACCTCGCTGGCCGCTCGGGGGTCGACCTGCAGCTGTCTGGTCACACCCACGGCGGCCAGATGTGGCCGTTGATGTACCTCGTCCCGCTCCAGCAACCCGTCGTGCAGGGCTGGAAGAACCTCGGCGGCGTCGACGTGCTCACCGGCCGTGGGGTGGCCGGGTGGGGCCCGCCGCTGCGGGTCGGGTCGGATCCCGAAGTGCTGCTGGTCACGCTCAAGCGCGGCTGAGGTCACGGCCCTTCGACAGACTCAGGGACCGGAAGGCGCAGGCTCTTCGGCTCGTCCGGCGCCTAGCCCCTTTCGAGGAGATCAGGGACCGGAATCAGCAAGCCCCGGCTCGTTCGGCGCTGGCCATTCGACAAGCTCAGGACCGGACGTGGTCGTACCGTCACCCCTCAAAGGCTGCGAGAACCTTGTCGTGGGGGACGTCCTCGATGCGTGCGTACGTCCACGTCGGCTGGCGGTCCTTGTCGACCAGCTGTGCTCGTACACCCTCGGCGAAGTCGGGATGACGCACCAGATGCCGAGCGAGCACGAGATCCTGCGCGAGAACCTCGACGACCGAGCCCATCCGCGCCGCCCGCCGCAGTGCCTCCAGCGAGACACAAACCGACCAGGGTGAGCGGGTCCGGAGCAGGGCTGCACACTCCCCCGGGGCAGGATCGTCCCAGTCGCCCTCGAGCCGACGCACGATCTCGGCCGCGTCACCACCGGCGAATGCCTCCGAGATCCACGCGGGTACGGGCGCTGGCTCGTCCGGGCCGTCAGCCAACCTTGCGGTCACACCCGTGGCGGCATCGACGGTTGCGCCAGTCAACGCCAGGTACGTGCCCAACTCCCCGGGGGCCTGCGCCAGGAGCCAGGTGATCCCAACGTCAGGGAAGAGCCCGATCCCGGTCTCTGGCATCGCCAGTCGCGAGGTCGAATCCACGATCCGCAGCGACCCGTGGGCAGACAGGCCGAGGCCGCCGCCCATCACGATGCCACTCATGCGAGCCTCGTACGGCTTGGGATATCCCTCGATCAGCGCGTTCAACCGGTACTCGCGGCCGAAGAAGGCATCCGGGTCGCCCGTACCGCTGACCACCTGCTCGCGGATCGCCCTCACGTCGGCGCCAGCGCACAGCCCACGATTGCCCGCACCGGTAAGCACGACGCGCTCGACCTGGTCGGTGCTGGCCCAGTCGGTGAGCACCGCGAGCAGCGCCTCGATCATGGGCATGGTGAGGGCGTTGATCGCGTGGGGGCGGTTGAGTTCGATGTGGCCGACCCCACGGTCAACGATCGTCAGCACCTCGTCGGTGCCAGCGGTCGGCATCACGGCACCACCACCTCCTCGCTCGGGTCGTCCTGGGGACGGGCGTTCTCATGCGACCTGACCCGCCAGGCGAACAGGCCGAGGGCGGCGATCCCTAGCGCCAGGGCGCCGTTGCGCCAGGCCAGGTTGACCGCGGAGTACGACAGAAGCACGACGGTCGCCCAGAGCGCGGTGCGCTGCATGCGTACGGACGGCCGCGTCAGCGGCAGCAGCAGCGCGCCCCACAGCACGTACCAGGAGTGCAACGCCGGAGCGCAGAACGCAACCACGAGGTACGACCACGACAGGAACGTGATCGGCTTGCGGCGGGCGGTGGTCGCAGCCATCAGCAACACCGCGCCGACCGTGATCACCAGCCCCAACGTACGGGCGGCCGTGATGGCGACGTGATGGGACGGGTCGAGCCGGAAGAAGTCGAGGACGATCTGGATGCCCTGGCCCACGATCGTGAAGGGTGACACGGTGACCACGAGGCCCGGCACGTTCACCGCGTTCAGCCAGCCGAAGCCCAGCCCACACAGCCAGGAGATCACGACGAAGGAGCCGATTGCAGCCAGGCAGGAGGCGACGATGCGGGCCACGGTCGCGGCCACATGCCCAGGCGCCCAGCGCTGCAACGGGGACGCGACCAGCGGCAGCGCGTACGCGGCCAAGAAGGCGGGCTGCTTGATCGAGGCAGCGACGCCGATGACCAACGCACCCACGACCCACAGGTGTCGCTTGAACGAGAGCCAGATCGCCAGGATGACCAGGCCCATCATGAGCGAGTCGTTGTGCGCGCCGCCGACGAAGTCGATCACCAGCAGGGGGTTGAGCGTCGCGTACCATGCCGTCTGCTGCGGGTTGATCCCCATCCGGTGCGCGATCCGGGGCAGCAGCACCGCGATCAACCAGACCCCCGCCAGTGCCGGAACGCGCATCATCACCGCTGACCAGTACGGCTGCAGCTGGCAGAGCACGACGATCGCTTCCTGGATCCGCATCGACAACGGACCGTACGGCGCTGGCGTGTAGCGCCAGACCCACGCCACCTGGTCGGCGAAAGCGCCGGGCAGGATACCGGGACCACCCTCGTACGGGTTGACGTCGTTGACGAGCATCCAGCCCTGCGCGGCATAGGAGTAGGCGTCGTGGCTGAAGATCGGCGGAGCCAGCAAGAACGGCAGGCTCCAGATCAGCAGCACTGCCCAGTGCTTGACATGCTCGTACGCCGCCGGCCGCAGCCGGAACCAGCCGTCGACGAGCAGCAGGATGCCAGCGACGACGACGAACGTGCCAGCGATCTTCGCCGGCGTGGAGTCGAGCCGCAGGGCACGCATGGGCCCCCACCACGGTGAGTTCTGCGGCAGGTAGGCAGGCGTCAGCGAGCCGAGCAGGATCAGCGTGGTGCCAGCGAAGCCGATCTTGACCGATCGGTGCCGCCACGCGTCAACGACGTCGGCCCAGCGCTCACGCGCTCTGCCCACCGCGGCCTCCTTCCAGCCTCGGCTCAGCCTACTGGCGTCGTCCGGGCAGCGAGACGCTCGGCCACCATGCCCGCCAATCCGGGCGAGAGCCGGCTGACCAGGTCGACCGCTCGAGCGTCCCACCCGATCACGACTCTGCGGCGCCGGGCATGGGTGGCGTGCAGCATCGCGGCGGCCACGTCGCCAGCATCCCGGGTCAGCAGCCGGTCAGCCAGGGCCTGGTTGTGTGCCATGGCGGCAGCCGTCGTACGGGCTCCGCGACGCGCGTGGGACGCCATGCTCGTCCGGACGCCGCCCGGAAAGGCCACGGTCACGCTGACCCCCTCGGCCTTGACCTCGGCTCGCAGGGCGTCGGCGAAGCCCCGTACACCAGCCTTCGTGGCACAGTACGGGACCTGGCCCGACGCGCCGACCAGCCCGGACAGGCTGGAGGTGACGAGGATCCGGCCGCGGGCCGCGACCACCGCCGGTAGGAGCGCTCGAGCGATGACCATCGGCGCCCGCAGGTTGACGTCGATCAGGTGGTCAAGGTCAGCATCATCAAGGTCGTTGAGCCGGCCGACCAGCCCGACGCCGGCGTTGAGCACCAGCAGATCGACCATCGGCACGTCCCGGCTCAGATCTCGACAGACCTCCGCGAGCGCTGCCCTGTCAGCGAGGTCGACGAGAACCGGTTCGGCATGCGGCCCGACCTGCCGGCAGACCTGCTCCAGCCTCGCCCGATCCCGGTCGAGCAGCATGAGCCGCCGCGCACCCGCCAGGCGAAGGGCCAGCTGCTCCCCGATCCCGGAGGCTGCACCCGTCACCACCGCGACCCGTGCCTCGGTGGCTGACGTACGGTCCATCCCCCCATCCTGCCCACCACCGGGCCCATCGGGTTGCGCCGCGTTAGGGTGGCGCCATGCAGGGCTGGGACTGGTACGGGGACCATTCGGTCGTGCTGATCGACATCCCGCTGGCCTGCTGCGCCCTCGAGGTCGAGGCAGCCATACCGGCCGACGCTGGGCAGGTGCCCTGGGACACCCCTGCCGCCCACCGTGTCGTGACCGTCTCGGGCACGGTCACCAATGCTGTGGCCCTTGACGTCGCCGACGCCGTCGCCCGGGTTCGGGCGCTCGGCGGCCCGACGACGGTGGTCGCCTTCGGCGCCTGTACGGGCGGGGGCGGCCCGTACTGGGACGGGTACGCCGTCCTCAAGGGGCTCGACCAGGTGACCGTTGTCGACGCACTGCTCCCGGGCTGCCCGCCCACCCCGGCGGCGCTGACCACCTTCATGGATGAGGTCCGGCGTGGCTGACGACGTGCGACCTGTCGCTCCCGAGAGCTGGGTCGAGGCCATCACCGCTGCCCGCGGAGAGGGCTGGTCACACCTGGACTGGCTCGGTGCGGTCGACGAGCTGGGCCGTAGCAACGAGCTTCGGGTCGTCGTCCGGCTGCTCAACCCCACCACGGCCCTGGGGATCCGTCTCGAGACCCGGCTGACCCGGGACGTCCCGGCCCTGGCGTCGCTGGGCGCCGTCCTTCCCGGAGCTGTCTGGCACGAGCGGGAGGCGACTGATCTGTACGGGATCCACTTCACCGGCGGCGACGACCGCCCGCTGCTCGTCGCGGGCCGAGGCGAACCCGGGGAGCTCCTCGAGCATCCGCTCCGCAAGGACGCCGTGCTCGCCGCCCGCGTCGCGATCCCCTGGCCTGGCTTCGCCGACGACGGCGACAGCACCCGCCGGCGCATGGCTCCGCCGGGAGTACCGGACCCCGAGGTCTTCGGCCACCGCGACTCCGACGCACCAGCCCTCGATCCCACAGCCCTGACCACCCAGACCAGGCGCCGGCGATGACCGCGACCCCGCCGGTCCCTGAGCCCGCGCCCCATCCGGTCCCCGAGCCTGCCCCCAAACCGGTCCCTGAGCCTGTCGAAGGGCCCCACGCCGCCATCGCCTTGTCCGTACCGGCCTGCACCAGCTGCGACATCTGCGTCGTCGAGTGCCCCGCCTGGTGCATCGAGCTGGAGTCGCACGCCGAGCCCGTACCCGACCTGCCACCTGGGGCGAGAGCCCGTACGCATCGGGTGCTCGACTCCTTCACCGTCGACTACGGCCGCTGCCTGTTCTGCGGCATCTGCGTCGAGGAGTGCCCTTTCGACGCGCTGTCCTGGAGCCCGGAACCCGAGCGCCCAGGGGCGGTACGAGTGGACCTCGTCCGACAACTCGCCGCCGGCGCACCCACGCCCGACTGACCACCAGTCGCGCGCCTCGCGGGCACGTCGTTTCCCCGGACTAGTCTGGTCCCTACGTTTCAGTAGGTTCTCAGGAGGCAATCCCCTGTGACACAGGTCACACAGCTCGATCGCGTCGTCATCCGATTCGCGGGCGACTCCGGCGACGGCATGCAGCTCACCGGCGACAGGTTCACCTCGGAGGCGGCGCAGTTCGGCAACGACATCGCCACCCTGCCAAACTTCCCCGCCGAGATCCGCGCACCAGCAGGCACCCTCCCAGGCGTCTCCAGCTTCCAGCTGCACTTCGCCAACTTCGACATCTCGACCCCCGGCGACAGGCCCGAGGTGCTGGTCGCGATGAACCCGGCCGCGCTGAAGGCGAACGTCCGCGACGTCCGCAAGGGCGGCATGCTGATCGTCGACACCGCCGACTTCACCCCGCGGGCGCTGGCCAAGGTCGGCTACTCCGCCGACCCGCTGGCGGACGGCTCGCTCGACGACTACCAGGTCGTGGCCCTCGACCTGACCGCCATGACCGTCGAGGCGGTCAAGGACTTCGGCCTCGGGCGCAAGGACGCCGGCCGCAGCAAGAACATGTTCGCCCTCGGCCTGCTGACCTGGCTGTACGGCCGTGGCACCGACGCGACCGAGTCGTTCCTCGCGTCGAAGTTCGCCGCCAAGCCCGACATCCGCGACGCCAACATGGCCGCCTTCCGCGCCGGCCACGCGTTCGGTGAGACCACCGAGGTGTTCGCCACCCGCTACGAGGTCACGCCCGCCCCGATGCCGACGGGCCTCTACCGCCAAATCAACGGCAACACCGGCATGGCGTACGGGCTGATGGTCGGCGCCCAGAAGGCCGGCATGACGCTGTTCCTCGGCACCTACCCGATCACGCCCGCCTCCGACATCCTCCACGAGCTGAGCAAGCACAAGGCCCACGGCGTGCTGACCTACCAGGCCGAGGACGAGATCGCCGCCGTGGGTGCCGCGCTCGGGGCGTCGTACGGCGGCAACCTCGGCGCCACCTCCACCTCCGGCCCGGGCTTGGCGCTCAAGGCGGAGACCATCGGGCTCGCGGTGATGACCGAGCTGCCGCTCGTGGTCGTCGACGTGCAGCGTGCAGGTCCCTCGACCGGGATGCCGACCAAGACCGAGCAGGCCGACCTGCTGCAGGCGATGTTCGGCCGCAACGG
>DAOOHL010000024.1:0-17801 GCA_035416185.1 Propionibacteriaceae bacterium
CACGATCACCAACGACGGCGTGACCGTCGCCAAGGAGGTCGAGCTCTCGGATCCGTTCGAGAACATGGGCGCCCAGCTCGCGAAGGAAGTTGCCACCAAGACCAACGACGTTGCCGGTGACGGCACAACGACGGCCACGGTGCTCGCTCAGGCGCTGGTCCACGAGGGCCTGCGTGCGGTCGCCTCGGGTGCGAACCCGATCGGCCTGAAGAAGGGCATCGAGAAGGCCACCGAGGCGATCGTCGCCAAGCTGCGCGAGATGGCTCGCGACGTGGAGACCACCGCCGAGATGGCTGACGTCGCCACGATCTCCGCCCGTGACGAGCAGATCGGCGAGCTCATCGCCGAGGCGTTCGACAAGGTCGGCAAGGACGGCGTCATCACCGTTGACGAGTCCCAGACGTTCGGTACGGAGCTCGAGTTCACCGAGGGCATGCAGTTCGACAAGGGCTACCTGTCGCCGTACTTCGTCACCGATCCCGATCGGATGGAGGCCGTCTTCGACGACCCGTACATCCTGATCAACTCGGGCAAGATCAGCTCGATGAACGACCTGCTGCCCATGCTGGAGAAGGTCATCGGCGCCAAGGGCTCGCTGTTCATCGTGGCCGAGGATGTCGACGGCGAGGCTCTGTCCACGCTCGTCGTGAACAAGATCCGCGGCACGTTCACCTCCTGCGCGGTGAAGGCTCCGGCCTTCGGTGACCGTCGCAAGGCGATGCTCGAGGACATCGCGATCCTCACCGGCGGCCAGGTCGTCGCTCCTGAGGTCGGGCTGAAGCTCGACCAGGTCGGTCTCGAGGTGCTGGGCCGCGCCCGGCGCATCGTGGTCACCAAGGACGACACCACCATCGTCGACGGTGGCGGTTCGGCCGACGAGGTCGCCGCTCGCGTGGCTCAGCTGCGCGCCGAGATCGAGCGTACGGACTCCGACTGGGACCGCGAGAAGCTGCAGGAGCGGGTTGCCAAGCTCGCTGGTGGCGTCTGCGTGATCAAGGTCGGCGCCGCCACCGAGGTGGAGCTCAAGGAGAAGAAGCACCGCATCGAGGACGCTGTGTCCGCGACCCGCGCTGCGATCGAGGAGGGCATCGTCGCCGGTGGCGGCTCTGCTCTCGTCCACGCGGCCGCAGTGCTCTCCGACGGCCTCGGCCTCACCGGTGACGAGAAGACCGGCGTCCAGATCGTCGCGAAGTCCGTCGTCGAGCCGCTGCGCTGGATCGCCGAGAACGGTGGCGAGCCCGGCTATGTGATCGTCGACAAGGTCAAGAGCCTCGATCCTGGGTTCGGCTACAACGGCGCCAAGAACGAGTACGAGGACCTGATCAAGGCTGGCGTCATTGACCCGGTCAAGGTCACCCGCTCGGCTCTGGCCAACGCGGCCTCCATCGCGGCTCTGCTGCTCACCACCGAGACCCTGGTGGTGGAGAAGCCGGCCGACGAGGACGAGGGCCACAAGCACTGATCTGAGTGCATCTGCTGGACGGCGAGGGCCGGGATCCGACGGATCCCGGCCCTCGACTCTTTGGTGGGGACTACTCCTGCTGCTGCGGGCCAACGCGGGCCAGCACGCGGTCAACCACCAGGGTCGTGACGGTGGCGGCGGAGATGCCCCAGAGGATGTCGACGATCACCACCGTCCAGCTGAAGTCACGCAGGACGGCTCTCGAGGTCAGGTCCCAGGTGCCGTACGTGACCAGGCCGAAGAAGGCAGCGTCGGTCAGCCTGGACCGCAGCGTACGGGAGGTGTTCGGCCTGACGACGAAGTACAGCAGGGCCACGAGGAACAGCACGTAGAAGGCTCCTGCGGCCAGCACGTCGGGCTGGGGAGCCATCAGGTGCCCGATGCCTGCGGCGTACAAGGGTCTGGCGACCACCCCGAGCCAGACGGCGTCGAGGGCGCCGAACGTGACAGCGGCGACGGTGAGCGCGATCCACCAGCGTCTGGTCATGGGACTCCTTGGGTTGGTCAGGCGATCGGGGTGATCCCTTGGTCGGTCTCCTCGACGTTCGCGTTCATCTGGTCGGTGTCGTCCCAGACCTCCAGGCCCGCGGCATCCAGGAGGGCCCGGACAAGCGCGTCGGGGCGGGTCAGCATGGGCCAGTGGCCGCCCCCGAGGTCGTAGTACGACACATCCTCCAGCTTGGGGATCTCGGAGACGCTCTCGGCTCCGTCGGCGATCCACGCCTGCAGCTCGTCGGAGGTGTACTCGGGGCAGATCATCGTGGCCGGAACGGTGTAGCGGGCCTCGTCCATCAGTTCCAGCCCCTCGGTCGCAAGGCAGCCGGGGGAGGGGATGGCCCGCTTGGCGAACGCGTCGCGCGCTGCATCGTCGAGCTCGCGGAGGTCGGCCTCGTCGAAGGTGTCGATGCCGGGGAAGGGGATGCTGCCGCCGACGACGTCGAAGCCCTTGGCCACGGGCCGGCCGTTGGGGGTGGGGAAGCCGCCGACGTAGGCGACGGCCGTGACCGAACCGGGCCGCGCATCAACGACGGCGTACGCGAGGCCGCAGCTGGCAGAGTGGCCCACGACCAGCACATCGCCGAGACACTCGTCGAGTACCGACACGATCCTGCTCAGCACGTCATCGAGATCGACCTTCGACCGGTCTGCCTCGGGGGACTCCATGCCCGGCAGAGTGATCGCGTGGGGCGTCAGCCCGTACGACTCGAGCTTCGCCGCCACCTCGTCCCACACGGAGCCGTCGAGCCAGAGACCTGGGATCAGAATCACGTCCATGCGCGCCAACCTATCTACCCGGCGGGGTCGGCGGGCAGGTCACGTAGCACGTCGCCGAAGACCTGGAGCCGTGCGCTGGGCAACGCAGCGGTCACCGCTCTGACCGCATCATCGACACTCACGCCGCGGTGCCTGACGGCATAGGCGACCGCAGCCGCCGTTGTACGGGACTGTCCGGCCACGCAGTGCAGGTAGACCGTACGCCCCTCGGCTCGCAGGGTCGCGACAGCCTTGGCAGCGTCACGGAGCACCCCGGCTGGGTCGAGATTGCGCCCCCGCTCGTCGATCAGCCAGAACGTCGCGTGACGATCAGCCGGGAACGGACGTTGGAGTGGACCGGTGCCCACCCGGCAGAGCGACACCACCGCGTCGCACGTGGCCGGCAGCTCCTCCAGGCCGGCAAGGGTGCCGAGGATCACACCCGCGTCGTGAGGGTGTGGAATGGCGTGCGGCGGCGTCTCCACGGGCATCCGGTCAGCCAACGGCCAGTCTTCGGGACCGATGGCGCGCACTGCCCGTACGGCATGGGACACCAGGTCAGCCTCACCCCAGCCCGGCCAGCCATGCAGGTGTCGGCGCCACGCCCACGGGACCGACGAATAGCCCCACCGCGCACCGGCCAGGGAGCCCGCGATTGCCGCGACGGTGTCGGTGTCGCCACCAACCCTGACCGCACGCTCAACAGCCTCGGCGTAGCCGGATGACCCCACGATCGCTGCCCACGCGGCCTGGAACGCCGCCACGACCCAGCCAGACTTCCGCTCGTAGTGGCGCGGGTGGCGGCCCTCGGCGTCGTCGATCAGGTCGGCCCAGGGCTGCCGGCGCTCTGCGGGGAGCCAGGTCAGGCCGGAGCGCAGGTCAAGGTCGCCATGCACGATCGCCTGGCGGATTGCCAGCGACCACAGCACCGAAGCGTCGCCGGCGTCGGGGTCGACGTGGGTGAGGTCGCTGACCCGACGGGCTGCCTCGACCAGGCCGTCGGGGTCGTCCAGGTAGCCCAGAGCCACCGGTCCCGTCCGCATCAGGGACCCGTTGCCGCCCGACTTGCCCCGAGCCTGGTGGATCCGCTGGGCGGACGCTGTGGCGGCAGCCTCTGAATGACCGCCACGAAGGCCACTCAGCACCGCGCTGGTCTGGATCCCGACGTCCTTGGCACGGCGTGACCAGGACACCCAGCGGTCGACCAGGTGCGCGAGGGATGAGGGACTCGTGAGGGACTGGCGCTGTGCCAGCACCTCGAGGATCGGCACCGACATGCTGGTGTCATCGGTCCACTCGCCGATGGTCCACTGGCCGCCCGCCTTCATCTGGACCGGTCGGTGATCAGGGACGGAGGGCTGGAACTCGTACGGCGCTCCAAGCGCGTCGCCGCACGCGGACCCGACGACCGCGCCGATCGCGCGATCGGTCATCTGTGGGGTGATCTTCATGGCTGCTCCTTGTTGCGAGAAGTCTGCGGCACGGGTCTGACAGTTTCAGTGCCCGGTTGGGGTCACGATCGCGGGTACTTGGCCAGCCAGCCGGGGAGGGCTGGTCGACCGCCACGGTTGCCACCCGGGTAGGTGGTGAGCTGCTGGCAGATGTCGCGGCCCAGCCCGTCCATCACCCAGCCGAGCTCATGGCGGGCGACGAGGTCGGCTGGGAGGGCATGGATGCCGTGCCGGCTGCCGAGAATGGCCCCTGTGAGAGCGGCAGCGCTGGCCCCGTCGGGGCTCAGGGCTGCCAGCCGGACAGCCGTCGTGAAGTGCTCCACCCGAGGATGGCTCGCGGCCGCGAACACCGCCGCCGCGAGGGTGACGGGCGCGGTCCGGTGTCCGCCCAGCTCTTGAAACACCCTGCGGTCACCCGGATGCGTGTCCGCCGTCTCGATGGCCAGCTTCAGGAGGTCAGCTACCTCCGATCCGGCCAACGGCCCCAGGGTGAGGATGATCCTGACGAGCTCAGCCAGGTCGACGTCCCCGTACTGCTCGTCTCCGGCCATGGCCGCGACCATGGTGGCGGCGACGGCACAGCTCACCGCCTCCTTGGTCGCTGTCACCTGCTGGGCGGTCGTCGCGACCAGTCCTGCGATCGGCATCAGATCGGAGGTCGGCGGACCTGTACGGTAGGCGGCAGCCAGCGGCAGCGTGCGCACCATTCCATGGCTGCCGAGACTGTGGGTCGGACCGTTGGCCAACGCCTTCACGGTGGCGGGCGCACTGCCACGCCGCTCGCGCAGAGCGGGGACCTGAGCCAGCCAGCCTGTCGGATGCCCGGCTACCAGCTCCTCGAGCAGGAATGACTCGCGAGTCTCGATGCCCTGACAGGCTGCCCAGCGCTGCAGACCTGCCCACAGGAACGTCGGCAGATCATCGGCGCCTCCGTTGTCGAGGGAGATGCTGCCCCGGATGAGTCCGTCTGCGGTGAAGGCGGCCAGCTGACTGGCCACTCCGGCGGGGATGAGCCAACGGTCCCAGGACGCGACGGAGTTGCCGAGCGCGAGACCCACCAGCATCCCGCGCACGCTCGCGTCGACCCACTGCGGGGTACGGAGGTCTGGCTGGGTCGGACGATCTGGCTGGCTGCTCACGACGACTCCTTGATTAACGCACTATCGCGCTAATATGAGATTAGCGCGCATGTGCGAGAATCGTCAACATGGCCCATCGAGACACCTCTGGTCGAGCGCTCACCGACTACCCACGTCCATCGGTGGCTGTGGACACGGCGGTGCTGACGGCGGCTCCTGGGGAGGCGTTGTGCGTCCTGCTGATCGAGGAAGGGGGACGGCCGAGGCTGCCCGGGACGTTCCTCCACCAGGGGGAGACCCTTGCCGACGCCGTTCATCGTTCGCTGACGGAGAAGGCGGGACTGCCAGCGTTGCTACCGGAGCAGCTGCACGTCTTCGACCGGCTTGGCCGTGACGACCGGGGCTGGGTGCTGTCAGTGGCGCACCTGGCAACCATCCGTTGGGTGGATGCTGCCGCGATGGGGCTCCGGTTGGTTCCCGTACGGGACGTGCCGCCGATGCCGTACGACCATGGCGACATCGTGGCTCGCGCTGTGGCGGAACTGAGACGGGGCTACGCCCTCCAGCCGGATCCGTCCGGGCTGTTGGCCGAGCCCTTCACGCTGCGCGACCTCCAGCGTCTCCACGAGTCTGTGGCTGGCCAGAACTTGATGCGTGACGCCTTCCGTCGCCGGATGGAACCCCAGTTGGTAGCGACCGGGGGGCTGGCCAGGGGGTCCGTCGGCAAGCCGGCCAGGGAGTTCCGCAAGGCCTGAGCGACCAGGGTGGGAGCGGTCGAAACTGGGTGGGCCACTCGGAGGGCGCAACCCGAAAACGTCAAGCGACCTTGACGTGGAGTCAAGGTCGCTTTACAGTGGTGACATGACGAACCTCTCCACGGAACCCGTACACACCATCCGGGGCGGCCCGGTCGGCCATGGGCTCGCAGTCCTGGCCCTGAGACCCGCCCTGCTACTCGCCGGGGCCCTGATCCTCCAGGCTGGGCAGGTCTGGGCCGGCTACATGAACGTGGTGATGGTGATCGTCGACGTGATCACCATCGCGCTGCTGGCCCGGCTGATGCAGAGGCAGGGTGGCACGCTCAAGGACCTGATCGGCCCGAACCGCGGTATCAAGGATCTCGGTTGGATCGCCTTGACCTTCGTGATCGTCACGGTCGGCTTCATCGCCTGCAGCTTCGCCGCCAACCTGATCACCTACGGTGGCGCACCCCCGATGGGCGCCGATGCTGGCATCAAGCCGCCCGTCTGGCTGGGGATCTGGTCCCTCACGATCATGCCCATCACCATCGCCATCGCCGAGGAGCTCGCCTACCGCGGGTACGGCATGCACTCACTGACGAAGGTGTGGCCGAAGGTGGTCGCCGTCGTCGTCATGGCGGTGTTCTTCGGCCTTCAGCACATCCCGCTGTCGATGGAGTCGCCACAGGCCATGCTGGCGCGCTTCCTCACCACGTTCTTCGCTGGGCTGGTGTTCGGCGCCCTGGTGCTGTGGCAGAAGCGGCTGGTCCCCGTCATCGCGGCGCACTGGCTGCTCGACGTGCTCTTCCTTGGGCTGCCGATGCTGATGTGGTCTCTGTCATGAGCACATCACGCCGTTCGTCCGGTCGCCGCTACACGACCCGGTTCGTCGTCGCCATGACGGCCTACACCGTCCTGCTTGTCGCTGGCATCAGCATCGCCAACGCCATCCCCGAGTCGCCGTGGCGGTACGCCGCCGCCCTGCTTCCTGTCCCGGCGGTCATCACCCTTGCCTGGGCCTTGTGGCGCTACGTCATCGAGGCCGACGAGCTCCAGTCGCGCATGCTGCTTGAAGGGCTGGGCATCGCTGTCGCCGGTACGGGGATCTGCACCTTCGCGTACGGCATGCTCCAGATCGTCGGTGCCCCAGCGCTCGGCTGGATCTGGGTGCTGCCGATGCTGCTGGCGTGGTTCGGCGTCGGCGCGGTCGTCACCAACCTTCGATACCGGTCATGAAGAACCGGCTGAAGGAGCTCCGCGCCCGCCACGACCTGACCCAGGCGCAACTCGCCGAGCGGCTCGACGTGTCGCGTCAGACGGTGATCGCGCTGGAGGGCGGTAAGTACGACCCTAGCCTCCCGCTCGCGTTCGCCATCGCCCGTACGTTCGAGTGCAGCATCGAGGACGTCTTCACTCCCGATGCCTGACCGGGTCAGAGGTTCCGCGGCCGGCCGCTGAACTCTCGGTTGTTGTGAGACCTCAGGCGACCCACCCGCTCGGTGAGCCGGGTGATCAGGCGGGCCTCGGCGTCGTTCATGGCGTCCTTGAAGTCGACCCGCGACGACGTGGCGACGACGCGTGGCTGGCGCGCGTCGGTCTGGCGCTGCATCACGGGGCGGGCCCGATCCAGAAGCTCGTGCGGCTTCAGGGTGTCGGGGCTGCCCGCCGCGAGGCCGGCGCGAGGATCTCAGCCGCCCCGGACTCGGACAGGCCCTGCTCGGTCAGGAGCGTGGTTGGCGTCCTCGACGAGGGCGCGCAGCTGCAGCGCGTCATGCTTCACGTCTGGCAGGTCGCGGTGAGTGGGCAGGTGGATGGAGCGACTGGCTGCCCGAGTCCGCGGATGCGGTCCAGGGTGTCGGTGGTCACAGGGTCGACAAGATCGATGAAACCGTCGGTCACGGCTACCTCCATGGTGGGTGGTCGGATCGGCTTCTGATCGTCGGGAGCCGACGCCCAATCGATCACTCCACTCCCGGGAGTGGGGGCCTTGTGAGAGGCTGGGGTATGCGCGTCGCGATCACTGGCAGCACCGGCCTCATCGGGTCCTCCCTCGTTCAGGCGCTGTGGTGGCGTGGTGACGAGGTCGTCCGGTTGACCCGGCGCGACCCGATCAGCCCCGATGAGCGTCGGGTCGACATTCGCAGCCACACCATCCATGGCCCTGGCCTCGAGGATGTCGATGCCGTCGTCAACCTGGCTGGTGCCGGGATTGCCGACGCTCGCTGGACCGAGGCTCGCAAGCAGGAGATCCTCGAGTCTCGGATCAACGCCGCCCGTACGGTCGTGGCCCACCTGTCGCCGGACGGACGCTGCCAGCGGCTGCTGCAAGGTTCAGCGATCGGCTTCTACGGCAACACCCCGCCCGGCGAGACCGCCGACGAGGAGTCCCCTCGCGGGGACGGGTTCCTTGCTGACGTGGTCGTCGCCTGGGAACAGGCTGCTGCGGATGCCCCCGTGTCCACGGCGTTCGTGCGGACCGGGCATGTGATGACCCCGCGCGGGGGCTACATCGGGCGGCAGCTGATCCTGTTCAAGGCCGGCCTTGGTGGTCGGATGGGGGACGGCTCCCAGCGGATCTCGTGGATCAGCCTCGACGACCAGATCCGAGCGATGCTGTTCCTGCTCGACCAGCCCGACATCACCGGCCCGGTGAACCTGACCGCCCCTGAGCCGGTCAGCAACAAGCGGTTCACCCACGCCCTCGGCGTGGCGTTGCACCGGCCCACCGTTCTCCCCGTACCGCTGCCTGCTCTGCGGCTGGTGATGGGTAACGAGATGGTCGACGAGGCGATCCTGAGTGACCAGGCCATCCGCCCGAGCCGGCTGCTGGACGCCGGGTTCACCTTCCTCGACACCCAGGTCGAGCCGGCGATGGACCGGCTGCTCAGCAACGAGTAGGCCAGAGACGGGCGCTAGGTTCAGCCTTGTGAGACGTCAGCTGGTAGCCCCGGTCGTGGTGGGGGTCGTCGCGACCGTGCTGGTGGCGCTCGGGACGACCGGTCTGTCGTACACGGGTTTCGGGGCGACCCGGGCTGACTCCACCGAGCCGATCCGCTGGGTTGGTCGGATCCTGATGCTCGTGGGGCTACCGATGACGGTCGCAGCGTGGTGGCTCGCCCGCAGGCTTCGAGGGGGCTGGCAGTGGGCAGCCCTCGCGCTCTGGTCGCTGCCGCTGCTGTTCGTCGCGCCGGTGCTGTCGCGCGACATGTACGCCTATGCCGAGCAGGGGTTCCTCGTCCTGCAGGGGCTCGACCCGTACACGGTGCCGATGGGCTCTCGAGGCGGGCCGTTCGCTGACCTGGTCGACGTCTTCTGGCGTGGTACGACGACGGTGTACCCGCCCGGGGCGTTGTGGGTGCAGAAGCTGGTGGTGGCCGCCAGCGGTGCCCATCCGTACTGGTCGGTCGTCGCCATGCGTGTCCCGGCGATCCTCAGCCTCGCAGTCATGGGTGTGCTGGTGCCGCGGGTTGCCGCGGCGTACGGGGTCGACCGCGACGCGGCCCGGTGGGCCGTGCTGCTCAACCCCTTGGCGGTGCTGCACATCGTCGGCGGCGGTCACAACGACGCGCTGGCGGCCGCCCTGGCGGTCGTAGCCGTGTGGCTGGCCTGCCCGAGGACCAACGGCGGGCGACACTGGGGCTGGCTGGTGGCCTGCTTCATCGCGGGCGTCGCCGCGACCATCAAGCAACCGCTCGGGCTGGTGGTGGCTGGAGCGGCGGCATTCGCGGTCCCGGCAGCGGTTGGCGGGTGGCGACGGTTGGGCGATCTGGTTGCCCGTGGACTGGTCGGTACGGTGATCGCGGCGGTCGGGTTCGCAGCCGTCACCCTGGGATCGGGGCTGGGTCTCGGTTGGCTGACCGGGACCGGCGCCCCCTTCAGCGTGAAGACGACCGCCCCTGCGTCGCTCATCGCTGATGCGATCTCCCTCACCGGACTGGTGCCGTTCGCGGAGGCGCTGCGCTGGACCGGTCCAGTCGTTCTGCTGCTTGGCGCGGCGGCGATCGGGTACTGGACCTGGATCACGCTGTGGCCCTCCACCGGGGCGCCCAACCCGGCGATGCGCGGTGTCGGCCCTGGGCCGGTCGCGGGTCCGCTGGTGTTCCTGGCCGGCGCGTTCCTGCTGCTCGTGGTCTCCCTACCCGGCTTCCAGCCCTGGTACCTGCTCTGGGGCGGCGCCTACGCGGCGGCCGTCGGCTGGTTTGACCGGTTCCGACGGTGGGTGACTGCCATCGTCGCGTTCTGCCTCACGGTGGCATGGTTGACCGAGTGCGTGGGGGTGGCGCCGCTCTGGTCGGCGCTGCTGGCGGTTGCTGTCGCGAGCCTCGCGGCACGGCTGTCACCACTCGGTTTCCTGGCCGGTTCGTCGCCCGTGATCGCGGAACGGGATCCCGCCTGACGCCGATAGGATGGCGGCCTCTGGAGCGAAAGGTGCCCTTGTGACGTCCGACCACCTGAATGCAGCAGGAGTCCCCGACAAGTTCGCCGCACTCGGCCTCACGTTCGATGACGTGCTGCTGCTGCCGAACGAGTCAGATGTGATCCCCTCCGAGGCTGACACCTCGAGCCGGGTCAGCCGTCGGATCACGGTCAAGGTGCCGCTGCTCAGCTCAGCGATGGACACGGTCACTGAGAGCCGGATGGCGATCGCCATGGCTCGAGAGGGTGGCCTCGGCATCCTGCACCGCAACATGTCGATCGAGGAGCAGGCCTCCCAGGTCGACCGGGTCAAGCGGTCCGAGGCTGGGATGGTGAACGAGCCGATCACGGTCAGCCCCGACCGTACGATCGGCGAGGTCGACAAGATGTGCGCCCACTACCGGATCAGTGGTGTGCCGGTCGTCGACGACGACATGCGCCTGCTCGGCATCGTCACCAACCGCGACATGCGGTTCGAGGATGACCCGGACCGGCTGGTCCGCGACGTGATGACCCGCATGCCGCTGGTCACGGGCTACCCGGGCATCGACAGCCGTGAGGCCCTGGCTCGGCTGGCTGCCAACAAGATCGAGAAGCTGCCGCTGGTCGACGCCGACGGCAAGCTCACCGGGCTGATCACCCTCAAGGACTACGTGAAGTCCGACAAGTACCCCCACGCTTCCAAGGATGACGAGGGCCGGCTTCGGGTCGGTGCCGCTGTCGGCTTCTTCGGCGACGGCTGGGAGCGGGCGATGAGCCTGGTGGAGGAGGGCGTCGACCTGCTGGTCGTCGACACCGCCCACGGCCACAGCCGCGCGGTCGCCGACATGGTGGCTCGGCTCAAGAAGGACCCTGCCGCCGCCGGTGTCGACGTCGTTGGCGGCAATGTTGCGACGTACGACGGCGCGAAAGCCCTTGTCGACGCAGGGGCCGACGGCGTCAAGGTTGGCGTCGGCCCAGGCTCCATCTGTACGACCCGGGTCGTCTCCGGCGTCGGCGTGCCCCAGGTGACGGCCATCTTCGAGGCCGCCCGCGCCGCACGCCCGGCCGGTGTCCCGGTCATCGGTGACGGTGGCCTGCAGTACTCCGGCGACATCGCCAAGGCCCTCGTCGCTGGGGCCGACGTGGTGATGCTCGGCTCTCTGCTGGCTGGCTGTGAGGAGTCGCCTGGTGAGCTGGTGTTCATCAACGGCAAGCAGTTCAAGTCGTACCGGGGGATGGGTTCGCTCGGCGCGATGGCGGCGCGGGGGCGGCGTGCCTCGTACAGCAAGGACCGCTACTTCCAAGGTGACGTGACCAGCGACGACAAGCTCGTGCCCGAGGGGATCGAGGGCCAGGTGGCGTTCCGCGGGCCGCTGGCAGCGGTGGCGTACCAGCTGGTCGGTGGGCTGCGGCAGTCGATGTTCTACACCGGCGCGCGGTCGATCCCGGAGCTCCACGAACGTGGCCGGTTCGTTCGCATCACCTCGTCGGGTCTGCGAGAGTCACATCCGCACGACATCCAGATGACCGTCGAAGCCCCCAACTACTCCGGACAGTGACACCAAGACACCAGGAGCGTCATGTACGACATCGGCCGTAGCAAGCGAGCGACCCAGGCCTACGAGTTTGACCAGATCGCCATCGTGCCGTCGCGCCGCACCCGCGGCTCCGACGAGGTGAACCTGGCCTGGCGGATCGACGCGATCACGCTGGAGTTCCCGATGATGGCCGCGCCGATGGACTCCGTGATGTCGCCTGCCACCGCGATCGAGATGGGTCGGCTCGGTGGGCTCGGCGTGCTGAACCTCGAGGGGCTGTGGACCCGGTACGACGACCCCGAACCGCTGTTCGACGAGCTCGCCCTGATCTCCGACGAGGTGACGGCAACCAAGCGGATGCAGCAGATCTACGCCGAGTCGATCAAGCCCGAGCTGATCCGCGACCGGATGGCTCAGATCCGTGACGCTGGCGTGCCTGTGGCCGGAGCGCTGTCCCCGCGCAACACCCAGGAGTTCTCCGACGTCGTCGTGAAGGCGGCCCCCGACTTCTTCGTGATCCGCGGTACGACCGTGTCGGCTGAGCACGTCTCCAGCACGGGTGAGTCGCTCGACCTGAAGAAGTTCATCCGCACCCTCGACGTGCCCGTGATCGTGGGCGGCTGCGCCAACTACCAGACCGCGCTCCACCTGATGCGTACGGGCGCGGCTGGCGTGCTGGTCGGCTTCGGTGGCGGCGCCACCCATGCCACCCGCAACGTGCTCGGCATCGAGGTACCGATGGCGTCCGCCGTGGCCGATGTGGCTGAGGCGCGACGTGACTACCTCGACGAGTCGGGCGGCCGCTACGTCCACGTGATCGCCGACGGCCAGGTCGGCCGCTCCGGTGACATCGCGAAGGCCATCGCCTGCGGCGCGGATGCCGTCATGGTGGGTGCTCCGTTGGCACGGGCTGAAGAAGCCCCTGGCAAGGGCTACCACTGGGGCGCAGAGGCGTGGCACTCGACCCTGCCGCGCGGGGAGCGGGCCAAGTTCGACACCGTCGGCACGCTGGAGCAGATCCTCGTCGGCCCGTCGGTCACCCCGGACGGCACCATGAACCTCGTCGGCGCGCTGCGTCGGGCGATGGCGTCGACCGGCTACACCGACGTGAAGGAGTTCCAGCGGATTGAGCTGGTGATCGTCTGATGCCCGTACCCGAGTTCCCCGAAGGGACCGTACCGCGCGAGCTGGCCGACGCGAGGGCGTCGATCGACAACCTCGACGCCGCCCTGCTGCACCTGCTGGCAGAGCGGTTCAAGATCACCCGTCGGGTCGGGGAGCTGAAGGCGGCCAAGGGTCTGCCACCGGCTGATCCCGACCGCGAGGATGCGCAGATCGCGCGGCTGCGATCGCTGGCCTCCGAGTCAGGTCTGGATCCCGAGTTCGCCGAGAAGTTCCTCACCTTCATCGTGCGCGAGGTCGTCCGTCACCACGAGCAGATCGCTGGCAACGCGGCTCACCAGGCGTAGACGAGCAGCTCAGCCACAAGGGCGTCGGCGTCGACGTGGTGGCCTCGTCGGGTGAACCACGTCGCCATCGTGCGGCAGTCGCGATACAGGAAGTCGACCCCCCTCGGGTTCTCGACGAGATCAACGACGTGCGGCACATCGATGACCACCAGACAAGGGTGTTCTCCTGGAGGAGGAGGCCCAGCGTCAGGTCAGCGGGCCTCGTACGGGCGGGCGGACAGGGTCACGCCCATGGCGATGGGTGACATCACGTCCTCCTCTCCCTCAGTGTCGCTTGCGCCAGCGTAGGCACCGAGGAGCGGCAGCGCAACGGCATTTTTGCGGGGTCAGCCGTCGAGCCCGGGCCCCTAGACTCCAGTCCGTGACCGACCTCAGTGAGCTGTCGTGGCGGGTGTGGTGCGTGGAGTCGGATTCGTCTGACCAGGTGCCAGTTGCCGCGCGGGCGGTGTTCGAAGGGGTCTCGGCGACGGTGCCCGGTTGCATCCACACCGACCTGATGGCTGCCGGCCTGCTCGCCGACCCGTACGTGGGAAGGAACGAGGCTGCGCAGGAGTGGGTGGGCGAGCAGACGTGGTCGTACGGGTGTTCGCTGGTGCTCGCGTCAGATGCGCCGGAGCTGACCCAGGAGCACGCCGAGCTCGCCTTCGAGGGGCTCGACACCGTCGCGGTCGTGGTCGTGAACGGGGCCGAGGTGGGCCGTACGTTCAACCAGCACCGGACGTACCGCTTCGATGTGAAGCACTTGCTGAGCGTGGGGGAGAACCGGATCGAGGTTACGTTCCTGCCGGCGCGGGCGTACGGCTGGGAGCAGGACCGCCTGCTCGGGCACCGACCAGACAGCTACCAGATCCACCCCTACAACGCCGTTCGCAAGATGGCGTGCAACTTCGGCTGGGACTGGGGACCCACGCTGATCACCTGTGGGATCTGGCGGGCGGCCCGGCTCGAGTCGTGGGACCGGGCCCGGATCGGCTCGGCCGCGGTGCTGAGCGGGCTCGACACCGACCTGACGACGGGGCGGCTGACCGTACGGCTCGGGCTCGACGGAGACGTGGCCGGCGCCCGGGTGGTCGTCGAGGTGGCGGGTCAACGGGCCGAGGTGGCTGCCGCTGCCGAATGCTCCGTCGAGCTGGCGGCGCCTGGCATCGAGCCCTGGTGGCCGCACTCGATGGGGGAACCTCGGCTGCACGACGCCACGGTGACGTTGGTCGTCGGTGACAAGGTGCTGGACCGGATCGAGCGGCGGGTCGGCTTCCGTACGACGGCCCTCGACACCACGCCTGACCCTGATGGGGGCGGTGCGCGGTTCGCCCTGGTGATCAACGGCGAGGAGGTCTTCGTCCGCGGCGCCAACTGGATCCCGGACGACTGCTTCCCGTCACGGGTGACGCGGGCTCGCTACGCCGAGCGGGTCGGCCAGGCCGTTGACGCCAACCTCGACCTGCTTCGGGTCTGGGGCGGGGGCACGTACGAGTCGCACGACTTCTACGACGCCTGCGACGAGGCTGGCGTGCTGGTCTGGCAGGACTTCACCTTGGCCTGCGCGGCGTACGCGGAGGAGGAGCCGCTCCGGTCCGAGTTCGAGGCGGAGGCGCGCGACAACGTCGTACGGCTCTCGCACCACCCCTCGCTCGTGATCTGGAACGGCGGCAACGAGAACCTCGAGGGGTTCGACGACTGGGGCTGGCAAGCCGAGCTGAAGGGGGCGACCTGGGGGGCGGGCTACTACTACGACCTCTTCCCGTCGATCGTCGCCGAGCTCGACGGCACCCGGCCCTACTGGCCCGGCAGCCCCGGCTCGGGCAACCTGGCGATCCACGCCAACAACGCCAACTACGGCACGATCCACATCTGGGACGTCTGGAACTCGGCCGACTACACCCACTACTCGCGCTATTCGCCACGGTTCGCGGCCGAGTTCGGCTTCCAGGGGCCGGCGACGTACGCGACCTGGGCGCGCGCGGTCGAGCCTGCCGAGCGCTGGCCCGGGTCGCCGACGATGCTCTCCCACCAGAAGGCGACCGGCGGCAGCCAGAAGCTGCTGAACGGGTTGGTCGAGCACCTGCCGGCGTCGGGTACCGGCGTCGAGGATTTCGACGACTGGCTGTACCTCACCCAGCTCAACCAGGCCCGAGCACTGCGCTATGCACTGGAGTGGTTCCGGTCGATGCGTGGCCGCTGTATGGGCACGGTGATCTGGCAGCTCAACGACTGCTGGCCGGTCTCCTCGTGGTCGGCGCTCGACTCAGGTCTCGATGCCTCTGGTCAGCAGGTGGCTCGCCGCAAGCCGCTCTGGTACGCCCTCCGCTCGGCCTACGCCGACCGGCTCCTGACCATCCAGCCGACCAGCGATGGCGGCTGGCAGGCGATCGCGGTGAACGATGGGGTTGACGCGTGGGCGTCGTCACTGACCTGCTCGGTTCGTCGGCTCGACGGGTCGGTGGTGGAGCAGGTGACGGTTCCTATGGAGGTGGGGACCCGGTCGCGTACGGCCCTGACGCTTCCATTCGCCGTACGACAAGGGCAGCAAGTCATCGTGGTTGCCGAGGCAGAGGGTGCCGAGCGGGCAGTCCGGCCGCTGGCCGAGGATATTGACCTCGCCCTTCCGGAGGCTGCCTACCACGCGACCGTCACGCGGAACGGCAACAACACGACCGTACGGGTCATGGCTAGCACCTTCTGCCGGTCGCTCTGCCTGTTCGTCGACCGGGTCGCCGAGAACCTGCACGCCGACACCATGCTGGTCGACCTGTTCCCGTGGGAGTCCCACGACTTCGTCATCGAGGGTGACCTGTCCGGGGTGACCGACTCGGACCTGGTTTCGACCCTGCGGTGCTCGCGTTCTGACTGACTGCTGTAGCCAACCCCTCACCTACGAGCAGGGCCTCGCCATATGCCGGAGGCCCTGCACGTGGGTGAGCGGTTACCAACACAACACGGTGGCGCCGCCCCTCAGTCAGGGGCAGGATCGTCCCATGGCCCTTCAACTGCCGCCCGGACTCACCACTCGACCACTCACGACCGCCGACTCGCGCGCCGTGTACGAGGTGATGGTCGCCCACGAAGAGCACGAGATCGGCATGGCCGAGATCGAAGAGGCCGACATCGTCGGTGATTGGCAACGGCCCAGCTTCGACATCGCAACCAGCACGATGGGCGTCTTCGACGGCGACCAGCTGGTCGGCTACGCCGAGCACTCCGGTGGTGACCGGGCCGACGCCGCCGTCCACCCCGACTACTACGGTCGCGGGATCGGTACGGCGCTGGCCGGTTGGTTGGCCGACAAGGCCCGGGAGCTGGGAGAGCCGACGGTCGGGATGCCAGTTCCGGTTCGCAGCACCGGAGACCGGCTCCTGACCGCCTTGGGCTGGGAGGCCAGGTGGACGAGCTGGTCCCTGGTTCTGCCCGGCGACGCGGAGATCCCACAGCGGATCCTCCCGGCTGGATATACGATCCGCGAAGCCAGTCCAGACGAGTACGGCACGGTGCACACCGTCATCGAGGACGCGTTCCTGGAGTGGTCGAAGCGCGATCGGCAGCCGTTCGAGGACTGGGCCGCCCGGACCATCCAGCGGCCCGGCTTCGAGCCGTGGATGTTCCGCGTGGTCACCGATCCAACCGGCGAGGTGGTCGCGGTCGCGTACGTGCTCCTGGCCGACCTGGATGTGCTGGAGGGCTACATCGAGCAGCTCGCGACCCGGGTCGACCAGCGCGGCCAGGGCATCGCCCAAGCGCT
Organism: Propionibacteriaceae bacterium; assembly: GCA_035416185.1. Classification (GTDB taxonomy): domain Bacteria; phylum Actinomycetota; class Actinomycetes; order Propionibacteriales; family Propionibacteriaceae; genus JBHAES01. The sequence continues at coordinate 17,128 of DAOOHL010000024.1, forward strand.
CCTCGTGGACGCGTTCGCCGTAGCCAGAGCACACGGGGCCGCCCGCTCAGCCCTATCGACCGACTCCCGTACGGGTGCCCTCAGCCTCTACGAGAAGGTCGGCATGCAGGTGTCCGAGACCTGGGTGAACCGGGCGATCACCGTCTAGCTGTCGGAGCTGCGGCCCATCATCTGCAGGAATCCGCTCGACACCGTTGAACCGGTCGCCGGTCACCATGCCGCCCCCGTTGATGAACAGGAACCCTGGACCAACTGCGTCGTCACCGGGACGACGAAACACGGCGACCGGAAAGGGTCGGGCGGGGGAGATCAGCAGGCATGTCGGTCACCAGTTCACCCTTCCACGTGCAGCTGGAGCTTGGCGTAGAAGTCCTCGAACATCAGCCGTACGTCGATCCAGGTGAACACCCGGATCGGGGCGCCATCGGGACGGTCCTCGTACAGCCCGTCCTCCGTCAGGTACGGCCGCGGCCGGTCGATCCAGCGGGACGTGTAGGGGTTCGAATCGTACGGCCCGCCCAACGCGGTCAGCAGCACCAGCGGGTGGTCGCCGTGCAGCAGCAGCACGTCGCAGTCATGGCCCAGCGGCACGACGTTGCCGTCCACGGTGGTGACGGTGCCGTCCTGCACGGCCTGCACGGCGCGGGCCCCTACCGCAGCCGCGTCGTGGATCA